>JBFXBG010000057.1:0-22413 GCA_050183505.1 Gemmatimonadales bacterium
CGCGGATTCCCCGGATCCGGCAACCGCGGCTGACCGGGAACAGGACGGCAGTTGCATCGTTGCTGTTTCAACTGTCGGCCGAAGGGTCAGTTCTGGCTGCCGGAGCCGGGATGGCCCCCTGCCGTCCTCACAACCGGATCCGCCACGACAGTCCGACCGAAACGTCCGGGGTGGTCTCCGTCAGGCCCACCGATACGTCGAGTCCCCACGCCGGCCCGCGGCTCACGCGAGTGAGCCCTGCGCCGAGCGTGACCGCCGGATCGAACCCGTCCAACACGGCGGAACTGTACGACCCGTACACCGAGCCGCCCCAGCCGGGCTTGAACAGATAGGCGAGCGACACCGTGGTCCCAAAGGGGTTCTTGAGCGCAAGGTCCGGCAGGTCTCCCAAGACCCAATAGGACAGATCCACACCGATCAGCCCCCGGCCCCCGACGTTCTGGGAGAGCGACATCCCGGCGCCATAATCCCACTCGCCGGTGCCGTAGGAGGCGGTATCGCTCACCGGGAACTTCACCGAGCCGGAGAAGCTCACCAGGGTGCGCAGCCCGTCCACGGCGCGGACGCTGAGCTGTGCCGTCGGATCCCCGACCGCGAATTCGTACGAGGTAGCGGCGGAGGAGGGCACCACGACCCGGCCGCTGGAAAAGGAAGGACCAGTACCCATCATGCCGCCGCCACCACCACCATCCCGTCCCTTCCTGGCGGCCCCGCTGTCGGCCACGATCCCGCTGGACGAACCGCCGGTGGGCACCCCCATCCGGCCGCTGCTGGTGATGAGCGTGCTGTTCTGCATCGTCACCGGCAGGGCGGCCCGAAGGGACACCCGGCCGGTGGAAGCGGACAGTCCGGTATACAGGCTCCAGCTGGTGGTGCGTTCGGCGAAGATATACTTGCCGGTTGAGACCGAGAGTCCACCGTCGTAATAGACCGAGCCGGACTGGGCCCACGCGGGCCTCCCGCCCGTCAGGGCGAGGACCACCGCGGCCCACGTGAACCCGCCGGCGACCGGGAGCCTCATGGGGCTCCGGTCAGCTTCTTCAGCGCGTCATGCGCCTGGGTCATGAGCTGCTCCATGTCCTGGAGCCGGTCACGCAACCGGTCCGTCTGACGCAGCCGGTCCTGATCCCGCTGCAGGTCGGGATCCTGCTGGATCCGGTCCATCTGCCGGGTCATGAGACGAAGCTGATCGCAGGTCTGCTCCATCTGCCGGCCCATGAGCTGGTACTGCTCCTGCACCCGCTGCTGCTCCATCCAGCGGTTGGTCTGACGGACCTGTTCCATCAGACGGTCCATGCGCTGGACCATCTCCTGCTGACGCTGCAGACGCTCCTGCTGCGTCGGCGGCTTCTGCGGCACGTGGGTGGGTTGCTGAGCCGCCGCGCCGGCCACACCCAGGACCACGCCCAGCGCCGCGAGTTTCAATGCCCGATACATTCTTGCCTCCTTGGTCCGGGAACATCAGCGATCCCGATTGTCGGCGCTCCGGCAGTGGAACGCTGGAGGGAATCTGTCACGGGGTCTGTGAGATCCCGATGAACAACACACGAATTCTCCCTAACACAGCGAAGTTCATGAATCGCAGATTAACGCGCACGCTCGCAACGACTTGCATGAAGACAAGCGGCCCAAAAACTCAGATGCGATTCAACGGCGGTTCAGGGGCGGGTCGCGATATTACGTTCGCAGTCAAACCCGTGGGCGGTTCGGGCACCGCGGCTTCTCGCAGGTGCAGCACAGAGTGCTCATGGCCGAGTTCCCCCTGCCCTGGACCAGGAGGCGCCTTATGAGGTGGACGCGAATTCGAGTCAGCGCCGTCGGCATGGTCATCCTGCTGATCGCGCTGCTCCCCTTCATCAATTCGTGCGACTCACAGCCGACGGCCGTGCCCGAAGAGCCGGTCGCGCTCGTCAGCGTGACGCCCAATGTCGACACAATGCTCACCGGAGAGAACATCCAGTTTCTCGTCGAACTCAACTGTCAGCATGGCCACGTCCTCGATCGCCCGGTCACCTGGGAATCCAGTGATCCGACGATCGCCCTGATCGACGCCACCGGGAAGCTCACCGCGATCTCCCGGGGAACCGTCACGATCATCGCCAGAAGCGAAGGAAAGGAAGGCATGGCGGTCATCCGGGTGGAAGCGCCCGCCAATGCCGTGAGCGTCGAGCCGGCGCTGGTGACGCTTGATATTGCAGAGACGGTCCAGCTCACCGCCGTCGTGACCGATCCAAACGGCAGCCAGATGAACCGTCCGGTCGTCTGGAACAGTCTCAACAGCAGCGTGGTCCGGGTGAGCAACACGGGCCTGGCTACTGCCGTGGCCCCCGGCATGGCGGCGGTCCGGGCCAACAGCGACGGGAAAACCGGTGAGGCGACCATCACCGTCCGGGTACCGGTCGCTGCGGTAACCGTCACCCCCGATGCCGGGACCGTCTCTCTGGGCCAGACGATTCAGCTCAACGCGGTGCCGCGCGATGCGGGCGGCGTGGCGCTGATCGATCGTCCCGTCGTCTGGACCTCGGGCAACCCGGCGCTCGCCACCGTCGATCAGAACGGCCTGGTCAGCGCACTCGGGGTAGGAAACGTCACGATCAGTGCGACCAGCCAGGGACGGGCCGGTCATGCCACGATCACCATCCGGGTGCCGGTGGCCACCGTCCAGGTCGCGGCGCCGGGGAAGGAACCGCTGGCCGCCGGCGCGACCGCCCAGTTCACGGTCACGCTGCTCGATGCGAACGGGAACACCCTGACCGACCGTGAGGTGACCTGGAGCAGCAGCGACCCTGCGATCGCGACCGTCGACGAGAACGGCCTGGTGACCGGTGTGGCGCACGGCAGCGTGACCATCAGCGCCACCTGCGAAGGCAGGACCGGTTCGGCCGGGATCCAGGTGACCGGTGAATCCACCACCCTGGGCAACAACCTGTCATGGCCGGTGGTCTTCTCGGAGGGTATCGGCGTTACCGGGCTCGCGGTCAGCACCGATCCCGGCGTCCGGCCCACCGCGGAAGAGAACATCACGGTGGACGCCCTGCCGTTCTGGTACAACGGCAACGTGGCAAACTACGGGACCTACTCCACCCAGCAGAGTGCGAACGTGTGGCAGGCCGAGTGGGTGGATGGATCCGCGGCCGGCGTGCAGCAGGCCGAGGTGGCCTGGGGTGACAACCTGACCCACCACAGCTTCAACACCCACTCGATGATCCGGGTGGAAGTGGGGCTGTCGGCCTTTACCTCGCCTCAGCTGGCCGGGTTTGTCATGACCTCGCTCTATGGCACCGGGGAAGCGGAAATGCAGGGCACCGACGGAACGCTGGCGCCCTTCACCCCGACCATCTACGCCGTGACCCCGCGGCTCATCATCGAGAAGCTGGACGACGCGACGATGCAGCCCGTGGCGGAGGTGTTCAACGGAGCGATCTGGGAGGGATTCGGCGCGGACGGCCCCGGCGCATTCTCCGCCGAGGTGAACGTGGCGGGGAAGGTCATCTACGGATTCAACTTCCAGATCCGCAACGTGACCCTGCCGGCCAACCTGCACAAGTACGGCTGGTGGCGGTTCACCTTCCGGCTGGATGACGCGGCGCAGGTGGGCGGCGTCAGCATTTCGCGGAATACCGCGCTGGCCCAACTGCTGGCCGGCACCGAGCCCCCGACCTATGCCCCGCAGATTGACCCGGCCAATAACGTGACCTGGCTGGACATCAATGTGACCAGCGCCTCCGGTGGTGGCGGCGGTGGCGGCGGTGGTGGCGGCGGTGGAACGGGAGACCATTGACCCTGCATCCCGCCGGTGGCGCGAGCCGCCGGCGGCTTCGCGGGAGCGAGCGAGAGCGGGCGGGCCCCCGGGTCCGCCCGCTCTATTGTCCGGGGCCGGCGCGCGCCGGGTGTGAATCCTGTCATCGCTCCAGCCGCTGCGACGCAGCGGCCAGTTCACCGAAGCGTTCGCACTGCTCGACCTGAACGAGCAACTCGTCACCGGTTCCTCCGGGATGTACGTCTTCCGGGACAACCTCAGCCTGATGCAGGGCGATACCACGGCCGCGGAGAAGGCCTACCGCGAGGCGATCCGCCTCAACCCGCGGAATCAGGAGGCGGCCGGGCGGCTGCGGAGTATCGGGCGGGAGCCGTGACGGGCACCCGGGACCAGACCCGGGCGACCTCTGCCTGAAAACCGAAAACCCCGCCAGCCTCACCGGGCCGACGGGGTCACCCCTTCTCACTTCTCACTTCTTACCTCTCACCTTCCCAATGGGCCTGGGTCGAGTTGAACTACCGGCCTCACGCTTATCAGCTCGCATCTCCGAAAACCCGAATTCCCCGGCAGGTCCCGCATGGCTGGGAAGCTCCCCTGGTTTCCGTTCTACGTGTACCTGTTCTCCGACGACGAAGCCGTCAAGCTGATGGACGACGCCGGCGTGGGGCAGTACCTCCACCTCCTCTGGCACCAGCGGATCCATGGCTCCGTGCCGACCGAGCCCGTGGCCCTCGCCCGCGACCTCCGGGTCAAGCCTTCCGCCGTCGAGGACCTGCTCCCCCTCTTTTCCACGAGCCCGGACGGCCGGCGGCGGAATCCGAAGCTGGAGGAACTCCGCGCCGAGCAGGAGCTGGTCCGCGAGGGACGGCGCCGCGGTGGGCTTGCGCCACGCGGGAACCTGCTCCGGGGCCCTGACCCGCCTCGCGCCCTCCGGTTCAACCGGAGGCTCAAAGGGGGGTGCAGGGGGGAGGCCGTGCCGGTCGCGCCAGCGCTGTGGATGCGGTTGCTCAGGCCGGTTCGCGCAGTTCAATTGCGAGAAAGAGTGTCAGTGCCAAGCCGAGCGCAAAGAATCCCAGATGCATCGCCGCTCCACGAAGGCTCCTGTGCGATTTGATCTCCGGCACTAAGTCGGAGGCAGCGATGTAGATGAAGTTGCCCGCACCGAAGAGGACCAACCCCGATACTTCGAACCGCTGTGAGGCAAAGTATGCCAGCACAGCTCCAACCGGGAAGGTCAATGCGGACAGCAGATTCCAAAGCAGGGCGTGGCGGCGGGGGAAGCCCCCATGAACAAGAATCCCAAAGTCGCCTAGCTCTTGGGGCACCTCGTGCGCTGCTGCGGCGATCCACGCAACCACTCCAGCCGGCGGGTCGACCAGGAATGTGCTGGCAATACCGAGCCCTCCGAGGAAATTGTGAATTGCGTCGCCAATGAGAATCAGATAGGTGGCCGGTTTGTGGACTTCCGTCGGGGCGCGATGTGTCTGGTGCCAGTGAAGAAACTGCTCAAGGCCGAGGAAAGTCGTGAATCCGCCAACGAGCCACACTGCGGCCGTCAGAGGACCCAGAGCAACCGTTCCTTCTGGAATCATGTGAAAGAAGGCGCCGCCGAGCAGCGTTCCAGCGGCAAGAGACACAAAGGGGAGCAGCAACCTCTCGAGCGTTGCGGGCCGGAGCAACGATGTGACACCGCCCACGAGCGCTATGGCGCTCATGAGAAGTCCTCCGGTAAGAATCCAGGCCAAGCTGTCGATACCCTCACCTCCTCGATTCCTTGGCGGCTAACGCGAATGCACTTGAGCTGCGGGGGAGAGGGCGGCGCAGCCGCGCGACCCGGGCAGCGAAGATACCCCGCGCGGCTGAGTCGCCCTGACGCCCCCTCGGCAGATCCATCTGCGGGTCAGCGGCTGCTGGTGCAGTGGATCTATTGGCCAACTCTACGGGTGTCTGGCCGCCGCGGATGACACGCCCCGATACTCCTTGAGCAGATAGGCGATCATGGCTACCGCGGCCGTGCTGGTGGCTGCCAGTACGTGATAGAGCGAGAAGCAGTCCCGGACGGGCGCTAGCAAGGAAAGCACCGCCCCGTAGAGGTGGAATGCTACGAAGATGAGCATGAAGAAGGCAGCCAACCATAGCTGTGGCCGGCGTGTAACAACAGAGAACAACCAAGCCGTGAGCCAACCCATTGCGAGGAAGACGACGAGGTGCAGCGCGGTATAGGCGACGATCGCACTAGCAGCTGGGTGAACGCTGCACGCCTCCGTTACCCCGCGGAAGAGGGAGGCTGCGAGAAGTGAGGGGGTAAAACCCAATCCATGTCCCGTGGCCAGGTCGAGGATGACAAATCCCAGGGAAACGACCCCAAACCCGATGGCGCCCGCAAGGACGCCGGTCGCGAGGACCTTGGCTGTGGAAGGGCGCATAGGTCAACTGGTCATGAAGGGTGAACAGGTCGCGCAGCCTGGTCCCTCCCAAACAGTACGCATCGCGGCCCAATCCGCAAGGGCTGCGGGCTGGATCTCCCGTCCGCGAAGGGAGATACAGTCCCTCTCACCCGGCCAACGCTGCGAACGGCACTACTCTGCCCAGGCGTACGCTCGACGACCACCAAGGCCTGCCCTGCCGCGGTGCACGTGCAGGAGCACGGCCCCCCGGTGTGGAATGCGGGCATCGCAAGAAGGGCAGAATTCAAACCCGCATCTCCGGCACCTGGCCCTGTAGCGAGTACAGCCGCACACAATCAGCCCTGGCTGTGTCACTGAATACCCTGTTCACTCCTCATAACCCTCTCTCCCCGCCCCGCACCGCCCCTACTGTGCGGCGCGTGGCGAGCCCCGCCCTCTACGCCGCGAAGCTCGCGAGCGCGAACTTGGGCGTCACCCAGCTCGAAACGGGAACGCCGAGCGTCGTGCTCGAGGGCGTCACGTACACCGCGGCCGACCTGCCGGTGGTCTACGCCATCCGCGACTGGCTCGCGGTCAAGGCGGGGCTCGAAACCATCGAGACGGGGGCACAGGGGTACGCCATCGGCGGGCGGTCCGTCAGCCGGGGTGCCGGCATGAGCCCTACGCCGTGCGGGCTCCCCCCGATTCCCGGGCCCACTTTCCTCGATCGGGTGGTCACCTATTCGGGGACTCCGGCGACACCAGGCAAGGGCAGCGCTCGCCCGGTGCCCTCAACACCATCGTCACCAGCGCCGTCGGGACCGGCCTCACGCCGCGGGCCGGGATTGACCGCGAACTGCTCGGGCTCACCGAAGAGCAGGCGGGTGCTTGGGAGGCACACGCGGCCCGAATCTGGGCCTGGTGGGCGGAGACGCCCGCCTGTGACGTCACCGGGCGCTTCGACTTTTCCACGCTGCAGGCGCTCGTCCTGGTGAGCAGGCTCGAAAGCGGCGACGTGCTCGCGGTTCGGCGCCGGAAGGAACGGCGAGCCCGGTTACTGCGCCTGACGCTCCAGCTCCTGGAGGCCGACTACCTCTCGAACCCCCAGTTCGGCCCCGATACCGACCGGCTCGCGGGCGGGGTCGAGATCAACCAGCTCGGCGAGCCGGTCCGCTGCCACCTCGCGAGCCGGCCCGCGGGTGGCCTCCTCGGCCGGGGCGGCCTCACCCGAGCCTGGTTCCGGCTGCCGCCCCCGGAGTCGGACGAGCGGCTCGTGCGCCACATCTTCGACCCGATCCGACCGGGCCAGACCAGCGGCATCCCGCTCTCGCCCCGGTCATCGAGCCGTTCAAGCAGAAGGAGCATTTCTGCCAATGACAGCTCCCGAGAACGGTCCGAAGCAACCATGCCCCCCACACAAAACCCCGCCAGCCTCACCGGGCCGACGGGGTCACCCCTTCTCACTTCTCACTTCTTACCTCTCACCTTCCCAATGGGCCTGGGTAGAGTTGAACTACCGACCTCACGCTTATCAGCTCGCATCTCAGAAAACCCGATTTTTCCAAGCGCGCAATCTAACTACTCTTACGCCTCACGCCCTCCCCGCAATTTGGGCCGAGAATCCTCTCGATTTGGCCCCGATGCGGAACCTTTGCGGAACCCAGGAAAACATCGAGCCGCGGCGGATCATCCGTGGCTGAGAAGCTCCCCTGGTTTCCGTTCTACGGGTACCTCTTCTTCGACGACGAAGCCGTCAAGCTGATGGACGACGCCGGGGTGGGGCGGTATCTCCGCCTCCTCTGGCACCAGTGGATCCACGGCTCCGTGCCGACCGAGCCGCAGGCCCTGGCCCGTCTCCTCCGCGTCGAGCCTTCCGGCGTCGAAGACCTGCTCCCCCTCTTCCCGACGAGCCCGGACGGCCGGCGACGGAATCCCAAGCTCGAGGAGATCCGCACCGAGCAGGAGCTGGCCCGCGAAGGACGACGACGCGGCGGACTCGCCGCGCGTGGGAACCTGCTTCGCGGTCGCTCGCCCGGCTCAGCCGGAGACTCAGCCGACCCTCAGCCGGACGCGCTGCCTCCGGCTGGACTCCCGGCTATCGCTCCCGCTGATGTTCCGGCTGATGCTCCGGCACCTCCTCCGGCTGCCCTCCGGCTACGGGCGTTTGGGTCTTTATCTCCTTCTCAGTCTGAGTCTCCAGAGCAGGAGGGGGGTGCAGGGGGGAGGGCCGTGCCGGTCGCGCTCGAGCCGGCGCTCCAGGTCGCCCGCGCGGCGAACGAGGGTCTTCGGGCAAACCCGCACCTCGGCGCCGAGGCGGAGCTGTACCCGCTCCGAGCTGATCTGGCCGCGCAACCGGTCGTCGACTGGCTCGCCGCCGGCATCCCGCTCGACCTGATCTGCACGACGGTGCGCGAGGTGGCGGTGCGGTTCCGGCCGAATGCCCGCGCCCGACGGATCGCCTCGTTCGCGTACTTCGACGCCGCGGTTCGGAGCGCTGACGCGGAGCGCAGCGCCGCCACCACGCTCCGGCTCCCCTCCACCGCGCCGGTGCTCCGCGAGGTGACGGCGTGACTGGCACCGCCAGATCCAGCTGCGATGAGAACGTGCGGACGGCTACCTGTCCCTGCGGGGCAGCGTTCGAGCAGCGCGCCCTGCTCTTCGAGGGCCGCGCCCTTTTCGCCACGCCGGCGCGCTGTCCGGCGTGCCTCCGGGCCCAGGCTGAGCGCGACGAGAGGAGAGAACGGGAGCGACGGGCTACGGCAGAAGCGGCATCGCGCGCCGGGCGGCTCGCCGAGCTCGCCGTTCCGCCGCTCTACGCTGAGGTCTCCCTCGACGACTTCCGCCTGCACGGAGATCGCGGCGCGCAGGCCCGGCAGGCAACCGCGCTCCGCATCGCCCGGCGCTACCTCGCCGCCTGGCCCGCGGTCGAAACGCTGCTCTTGTTCCAGGGCGGCCCCGGCACCGGGAAGGGCCACCTCGCGTGGTCGCTCGCCAAGGCCGTGGTCGCCGAGCACAGCGGATCGGCACGGGTCGTGAAGCTGGCCCGGCTCATCCGCGACCTGCGGGAGCCGTGGCGGAGCAAGGAAGGTGCGGGGGAGGAGCGGCGCCTCCGCGCGTACCGCGTGCCGGACCTGCTCGTGATTGACGAGGTCTCTCGCCACGCCTTCTACGGGCAGAGCGTGCAGCAGCATCTGTACGACGTGCTCGACGACCGGCTCGAGCACCAGCGCCCCACGATCCTCACCACCAACGAGACCGACGCCGGGATCGCTGAGATCCTCGGCCCCGCCCTGCTCGACCGCTTGCAGGGCTCGGGCGGCGTGGTCCGTTTCGGCGAGGCGAGCTGGCGCACCCGCGCGCTCGAGCCGACGGCGTGACTCTCGCCACCCTGGTGCTCCCCTTCGGCGTGCTCGTGCCCGACAACCGCCGGGTGACCCGGACGGCAAAGGGCCGCGTGCTCCTCACCACCCGCTACCGGGAGGGGAAGCAGGCCATCACCCTCCTTGCCCGCACCCAGTACCGCGGCCGGCCGATGCTCGGGCCCTTGGAACTCCGGGCCCGGGTCTACTTCCCCGACCGCCGGCGCCGCGACCCGGGCAACCTGCGGAAGGCGCTGACGGACGCCCTCAGCACGGTCTGCTACGCCGACGATGCCCAGCTCTGGCGTGAGGTGTGGGAACGAGCGGGCGTGGACCGGGGGAACCCCCGCATCGAGGTGGTCATCCGCGCGTTCACGGAGAGCGCCGCGTGAAGATCGCCGCCACGGTGGACACGCGGCCAGCACTCCGGCTCACGGGCGCCGTGCTCCGGCAGTTCGAGTACGCCGTGGCCCGCGCCCTCAACCTGACGGCCACCGACTTCCAGACGGCCGAGCGCCAGCGGATCGAGGCGCGCTTCACCCTGCGCCGGCGGGACTTCGTCCTTCGCACCGTGAAGATCGAGCGGGCGGGCTTCGCCCGCCGGGGGAAGCTGTACGTGGACATAGGTATCGACCCCAAGCGGGACATCCTGGCCAAGTTCGAGCCGGGTGGGATGAAGCGGGCGCGGGGTGGCGGAGCCCTGGCCGTGCCGCAGGACGTGCGGCGGAGCCAGACGGAGGTGATCCCCAAGAGCCGGCGCCCCCGTGCGTTCCGCTTCCGGGTCCACCGCACCCAGCGCGGCGCCGTCCAGCTCAAGGGCGAGAAGCGGACCTTCATCCTCGAGCAGGGTTTCCTCCGCGGTGGGATCTACCAGCGCGTCGGCCGGGGCCGTGGCTCGTCCGTCCGCCTGCTGTACCTGTTCACTCGCGCGGTCCCCATCGAGCCTGAGCTCCGTTTTGCGGAGACCGCGCGGAAAGTTTGCCAGACGCGTTTCACGTCAAACTTCCAGCGCGCCTTCGTCGAGGCGCTTCGCGGGGCACGATGACCGTGCAAGCGCCAGCGCTGTGGGGGCTTACGTAGGTACCTCCACAGCCAAGACCCGCGGGGGTCGCACGAGTGCGGGATTTCTCTAGGCAAAGGCTTCGGCGGTTTCGGGACTTCGTTTCGCCAAAGGAGGAGCGGTGCAGGTCGAGCTGTGGGCGGTGGAGAGGGTGGTCCCCTACGCGCGGAATCCGCGGAAGAACGGGGACGCGGTGGCGAAGGTGGCCGCCTCGATCAAGGAGTTCGGGTTTCGCCAACCCATCGTCGTGGACGCCGAGGGCGTGGTGATCGTGGGCCACACCCGACTCGAGGCCGCGAGGCAACTCGGGATCGCTCAGGTGCCGGTCCACTTGGCGACCGGCCTCACGCCGGCGCAGGTGAAGGCGTACCGCATCGCCGACAACCGCACCCACGAGGAGGCGGAGTGGGACAAGGCGCTGCTCGCGCTCGAGGTCGAGGAGCTCGGCGGGCTGGGCTACGACGCCGCACTCACCGGCTTCGAGCAGGACGAGCTCGCCTCCCTGCTCGGGAACGTGGACCCGGCCGACCTCGACCCCGGCGAGGGCCGCTACAAGGAGCAGTACGGCGTGATCGTCGTCTGCCGGGACGAGACGGAGCAGCAGACCGTGTACGAACGGCTCCAGAGCGAGGGCTACACCGTCAAGGTGGTGGTGACCTGATGCGCGTCGAGGTGCATAACCGCTGCTCGGACTTCACGAGCTATCGCGCAGCCCGGGTGAAGTCGCTCTTCAACGCCGACTCGGGCTGCAACTTCGACCTGGTGGCGGACCTGCCGATCGACGACGCCGAATGGCGGGTCGGGCTCGTGGTGGGTCCGAGCGGGAGCGGGAAGACCTCGCTCGGCCGCCAGCTCTTCGGCGAGGAGGCGTTCTACCGCGCCGACGGGTGGCCGGCCGACCGACCCATCGTGGACGCCATCGCGCCCGCCGGCGACTTCGATGCGGTGACCGCGGCCCTGGCCTCGGTGGGACTCGGGACCGTGCCCGCCTGGCTCCGACCCTATCACGTGCTCTCGAACGGCGAGCGGTTCCGGGCGGACCTCGCGCGGATCATCTGCGAGGCGCCGGCGCGGGTGGTGGTGGACGAGTTTACCTCCGTGGTGGACCGCCAGATCGCCCAGGTCGGCGCGCTCGCCTTCCAGAAGGCGTGGCGGCGCACTGGTGGGCAGGCGGTCCTGCTCTCGTGTCACTACGACATCATGGACTGGCTGGAGCCGGACTGGGTCTTCGACACGCGCACAGGCGAGTACGCCGGGAGGCGTCTTTGGCGTCGCCCCCGTTTCGACCTCGAGCTCTGGCAGACGGACTGGCGTTACTGGCCGCTGTTTGAGCCGCATCACTATCTGAAGGTGCCGCGGATGATCGGGGCGACCTGCTATGTCGGGGCCGTCGAGGGCGAGCCCGTCTGTCACCTGGCGGTCGGGACCAAGAACGTGGGCCGCACGGTGGAGGCGCGCGCCTGCCGGCTCGTGGTGATGCCCGAGTGGCAGGGCGCCGGCGTCGGTCTCCGGTTTCTGAACGCCGTCTGCCAGCTCCAGCTTGAGGGGAAGGGCCGGCTCCCGGGCCGCCACGTCACCACGATCTTCCATACCTCGCACCCGGGCCTCTGCGCCGCGCTCCGGCGCGACCCCAAGTGGCGCCAGGTGAGCGCCGTGCTCCACGGCGGTAACAAGCGGAAGTCGGCGGTCACGATCGCGCGCTCAGGCGGGGCCACGGCCGGCTACGGCGGCCACTTCCGCGCCGTCCAGGGCTTCCGGTTTCTGGGTGAGCGCCGGGAGGCCGCGTGCGGCTCCTGATCGCGGGGCAGAAGCAGTTCGGCGCCGAGACCTATCGCCTCTGCCGGCGGTTGGGGCACGACGTCGTGGCAGTCGCCGCGCCGGCGCTCGCGTCGAGTAGCTCCACCGATGGTCAGCGGTTTCCCGACCGCCTTCGGGCCGCGGCGGAGGAGGATCGCGTCCCGTGGATCCCCGCGGGCGAACTCCGCGCCGATCGCGTGCCGGAGGGCACGGACCTTGTCGTCGCCGCCCACTCGCACGACTATCTCGGCCGCCGCACCCGCCTCCGCGCGCGCCTCGGCGCCATCGGGTATCACCCGTCGCTCCTTCCCCTCCACCGCGGGCGCGACGCCGTCCGGTGGACCATCAAGATGGGCGACCGGGTGACCGGCGGGACCGTGTACTGGCTCTCCGACGCGCTCGACGCCGGTGATATCGCCGCGCAGGACTACTGCTTCGTACGGCCGGGCGACTCTCCGGCCGACCTCTGGCGCCGCGATCTCTTCCCCCTCGGCCTCCGGCTGTTCGAGCGGGTGCTCGGGGATCTCGCGCGCGGTGTGGTCGTGCGCATCCCGCAGGACGAGGCCCTCGCCACTTGGGAGCCGTCGTGGGATCGGCCGCCCGTGTTCCGGCCGGAGCTGCCGCTGCTCGGGACCGGCGCGCCCGCTGGCTACCGCGTGGTCCGCGAGCGATGGGCGGAGGCGTAGCGCGTGGCGGAGGTCACCGTCACCGTCTTGGCCCGTGCCTGCCACATCACGCCGCGCCGTGTTCAGCAACTGGTGGCGGAGGGCATGCCCCGCACCAACCGGGGGAAGTACGACCTGGGCGTCTGCATGTCCTGGTACATCCGATACTTGCAGGAGCAGGTCGAGCGGCGGACCCCGAGCGTGCATGCGACGCCTGAGGCGGAGGCTCTCCGCGGGGAGAAGCGGCGGCTCATCGAGGCGCAAGCGGACCTCAAGGCGCTCGAATTGGCCCGGGAGCGCCGCCAGCTCCTGCCGATCGGCGTGGCGAGAAAGCTCGTCGCCCGGTCCCTGTTCCGTCTCCGCTCCCGCCTGCTCAACGCGCCGGGGAAGTACGCGCCGCGCCTGGTGGACCTCCCCACCGTCGCCGAGGCGCAGCTCGCCCTCGACGAGCTGGTCACCGATCTCATGACTGACCTCCAGTCCACGGCCGTCGAAGCCGAAGCCGATGGTGCCGCCGCTGCTCGCGCCTGATCCCTCGGCGCTTCGGACCTGGCACCGGGTCGAGGCACGACTCATCCGCGACGCTCTGGCGCCGCGGCCCCGGCTCTCCGTGAGCGAGTGGGCCGACAGGTACCGCGTGGTCTCCGAGGGCACGAGCACTGAGGCCGGCGAGTGGCGCACCGACCGGGCGCCGTACTTGAAGGAGATCATGGACGCCTTCAGCGACCCCGCGATCTGGAAGGTCGTGTTCAAGAAGCCGGCGCAGGTGGGTGGCACCGAAGTGATCAACAACGTCATCGGCTACCACATCGACCAGGATCCCTGCGCTATCCTCGTCGTCCAGGTCTCGCTCGAGGAGGCGAAGAAGTGGAGCAAGGAGAAGCTCGCGCCGATGCTCCGCGACTCGCCCCGCCTGGCGGCGAAGGTGCAAGAGCCGCGGGGGCGCGATCCCGACAACACCCTCCTCTCGAAGAGCTTCGCCGGCGGGCACCTCGGCATCACCGGCGCGAATGCCCCCTCCGGGTTTCGCCAGCGGTCCCGGCGCGTCGTCCTGTTCGACGACGTGGACGGCTACCCGCCGGCGGCCGGCCGCGAGGGTGACCAACTGGTCCTCGGCGGACGCCGGACGGCCACGTTTTGGAACCGCAAAGTCGGTCTCTTCTCGACGCCTACCATCGAGGGCTTCTCGCGCATCGACGAGGCGTTCCGGGAGGGCGACCGCCGGCGGTACGTGCTCCCCTGCCCCGCCTGCGGTCACGAGCAGCAACTCCTGTGGCTCCGGCCCGACGGCGGCTATGGCCTGGTCTGCGAGCGCGACGCCGCGGGCGACCTGGTGCCCGCGAGTGCCCGGTACGCCTGCATCGCCTGCGGCACGCTGATTCCCGAGACCGAGAAGCGGCGGATGCTCCAGCAGGCGCGCTGGGTCACCGAGTTGCCCACCGATGGGATCGCGAGCTTCGAGCTGAACGCCCTGGTGGCGCCGTGGGTCCGGTGGGCCGAGGTGATGCGCGAGTTCCTCGAGGCCCGCCGCTCCCCGCTCCGGCTGCAGGGGTTCGTCAACACCATGCTGGGCGAGACCTGGCGTGAGGAGGGAGCGGAGATCGAGCCCCACGCGCTCGCGGCCCGGGTCGAGCCCTACGAGGCGGAGCTACCGCGCGGCGTGGGCCTGCTCACCGCGGGCGTGGACGTGCAGGGTGATCGACTCGAGGTGGGCGTGTACGGCTGGGGTGCCGGCGAGGAGGGGTGGCTGATTCGCTGGGCCCAGCTCGACGGCGACCCGGGCCACCCGGAAGTCTGGCGGATCCTCGACGAACTGCTCCTCCGCCCGTGGCGGCACGCGGGCGGCGCCGACCTCCGGATCACCGCGACCGCGCTCGACTCGGGCTACCAGACCGAGCAGGTGTACCGGTTTGCTGAGCCGCGGCGCGGGCGTCGTGTGTACGCGACGAAGGGCGTGCCGGGCCGCGGGCGTCCCCTCTGGGCCCAGCCCGGGCCCACGAAGACCACGAAGGCGAAGACCCGTCACCTGGTCCTCGTCGGGGTGGACAGTGCCAAAGACCTGCTCCACTCCCGACTCCGGATCGGGACGCCGGGCCCGGGCTACCTCCACTTCCCGGACACCACCGACCGGGTGTTCTTCGAGCAGCTCACCGCGGAGCGCCTCGTCACCAAGTACCGCGCGGGGCGGCCGGTGCGGGAGTGGACCCCGATCGAGGGTCGGCGGAACGAGGCGCTCGACGTAACCGTCCTCGCACTGGCCGCCCTCGCCGGCCTCGGGCCTGCGGTGATCGCGTCGCTCGGCGCGCTGGCCGAGCAGGCGAACGCGGCGGGCGAGGGCGCTCCTCCGGTGGCGCTCGGCACCGACGCTGGCGGCCGCCGCGTGCGCTCTCGCGGGGTGTGGTGATGCTGCCCAAGGCGCTCCACGACGCGGCCGTGGACGGCATCGCGCGCCGGCTGCGGGGCTCGGACGTCTGCCTTCTGGTCGTGCTCTGGGGGTACCTCGACGTCTACGAGTACCGCGAGCTTAAGCAGGCGGCGTTCCTCGCCCGGCTCCGGCTCGCCGTCGGCCGGCGGGTAGACGCCGCCAACGTCCGCCGGGCCGTGCGGCGGCTCGAGCGGATCGGGTACGTCGAGCGGGGGCCGAAGCGAGGGCGAGTCAATACGTACCGGCTGATCCTGGCCCCGCGGATAGCTCCGGTTGTCATGGAAGTCCCCCATCTCGGCGGCTTCCCCAGGCCAACGGTGCAGCGGTAGGATTCTCACTGCCCACCTGCCATGTGCGCGCTTGGGCAGCGACCTTCCCACGCGTCAGGCCCTCATGCTCACGCTCGTCGTCTGTCTCGTCGCCTTCGCTGCCTCAACGCTGACCTTTTTCTCGGGGTTCGGCCTGGGCACCCTCCTGCTACCCGCCTTCGCGCTGTTCTATCCCATCGAGCTCGCCGTCGCGTCCACGGCGGTCGTCCATTTCCTCAACGGCTTGTTCAAGCTCGGGTTGGTCGGTCGGTACGCCCACCGCCGTACCGTCCTTCTGTTCGGCCTCCCGGCGATCGCCGCGGCCTTGCTCGGAGCCTGGGTGTTGCTCCAGCTCACGAACGTCGCGCCCATCGCGAGTTACCGGGTGCTCGGGCGGGAGGCCGTGGTGCTCCCGGCCAAGCTGGTCATCGGGATCCTCCTCCTGCTCGTGACCATCGTGGAAATGGCTCCACGGTTCGAGTCCGTCGCGTTCCCCCCCAAGTACCTGCCCGTCGGCGGTTTCCTCAGCGGCTTCTTCGGCGGACTATCCGGCATGCAGGGAGCGCTGCGGTCGGCGTTTCTCATTCGAGTCGGACTGTCGAAGGAGGCGTTCATCGGAACCGGTGTCGTGGTGGCTACGCTCATCGATCTGTCGAGGCTGGGGGTCTACAGTCGCACCCTCCTGGCGCAGCATCGACAATTGAACTACCCGGTCCTGGCCGCCGCCGTAGTCGCCGCATTCCTCGGCGCAGTCCTGGGCAGCCGCCTGCTTTCGAAGCTGACCATGCGGGCCCTGCAACGGGTAGTCGGCAGCATGCTCGCCGTGGTTGCCCTCGGCCTGGTGGCAGGCCTGCTCTGAGTTGCCCCGTGCGGGCCCTTGGGCGACCCATTGCTTATGCAAACTTAGCTGGCTATGTTTTCATTTCAGCGGCGGCTACGAAAGGTTCCGCCCGGGGACCGCGCCGCTGTGAAAAGAAGGGCCATCACACTTTCAGAGCGGGTTCGGCTATGAAGGGTTCGCCCACGCGGCGGCGCGTCATGAAGACGAGCAGTGCCGAGCCCGGCTCCACCCGGGCCGGGCGATTCGTGCGCCAGCAGACCGGGCCCGAGGGGTATGCCGCATTCATTCCTGCGCCGCTCCCGCCCGAGCCCCCGCTCGTGTTCGACCCGGAGCTTCGTGAGGCGCTCGAGCGGGCCAGCCACGCCTTGGGCCGGCTGGATGGCGTCTCCGCGTCGCTCGACCCGGACCTCCTCCTCTATATGTACGTCCGGAAGGAGGCGGTCCTGTCGAGTCAGATTGAGGGGACCCAGTCCACCCTCACCGACCTGCTCCAGTACGAGAACGCGGAGGCGCCCGGGGTACCAGAGGAGGACGTGCGGGAGGTCTCTCGGTACTGCGCCGCGCTTCAGCACGGCTTGGTTCGGTTGCGGGGTGGGCTGCCGCTCTGCCTGCGCCTCAGGCGGGAGGTGCACGGCGTCCTGCTCACGGAGGCGCGCGGCGGCCACCAGGCGCCCGGCGAGTTCCGCCGGAGCCAAAACTGGGTTGGCGGTTCTCGGCCCGGCAAGGCGCGCTTCGTGCCGCCTCCACCGCACGAGATGCTGGCGGCGCTGGACAACCTGGAGAAGTTCCTGCACGATGAGCCGGAGCGGACGCCGCCACTCATCAAGGCGGGCCTGGCCCACGTACAGTTCGAGACGATCCACCCGTTTCTCGACGGGAACGGCCGCATCGGGCGCCTCCTCATTACACTCTTGCTCTGCATGGAAGGAGTCCTCTCGCAGCCGTTCCTGTATCTGAGCCTCTACTTCAAGCAGAACCGGGCCGACTACTACGACGCCCTGCAGCGGGTCCGCACCCACGGCGACTGGGAGAGCTGGCTCCGCTTCTACCTGTCCGGCGTGGAGGAGGTCGCCACGCAGGCGACGGCAACCGCACGCGCTTTGCTGTCGCTGTTCGAGACCGACCGAGCGCGTGTCCGGAAGGTCGGTCGCGGGGCGGCCTCGGCCCTGAGCGTGTACGATCACCTCCGGCGGAAGATCATCGTCTCGATTCCGCGGACCGCGGAAGCGACGGGTCTTTCACGCCCAACCGTCACCGCGGCGCTGGAGCGGCTGAGCGGGCTCGACATCACCCGGGAGATCACGGGTAAGGCGCGGGATCGACAGTTCGTATATAGCAACCAGCTCGCCGTGCTGGACAAGGGGATCGGTGGGTAACGACCTGTCGGATCCCGTCGTGGCTCGTTACCATGGCGAATGCCTGACGTGCAAACGATCAGCTCGCCTGAGGTCGACTAGGCATCGGCAGGGCATGCCTTCTCGCCGCGAACCACGATGAATGCCGCTCCAAATGGCCGCCTGCCGCTGAGGAGTGGTTCCATTGGAGTGCGAAGAAGGCCCAGCAGCGCGCCCCTCGGATAGAACACGGCGCCCACCGCGGACCCTGCGCGAAGACCGGCCGAGGATAGCAGTGCTTCGAGGTCCTTCCCCCGCCAGAAGCGCACGCCGGCCCACGCTTCGTCGTGTACCCGCCCTCTCAGCCAGCGGCCAAGGGCCCACGTACTCCAGCGCCCGAGTTCTCCGACCACCGCATAGCCTCCTGGCCGAATCACCCGTGCCAGTTCCTGAACCACTGCTGACGGGTCGGCAACAAGACACAGCAGCGTGACCGCTACGGCGGCGTCGAATGCGTCGGCTCTGAACGGCAGCGCGCGAGCGTCCGCGACGACGAGTGCCATCGGAGTCCCGGCCGACCTGGCCCGTTCTGCGGCCAACCGCAGCATGGCCCGGTCTCGATCGAGGGCGACGACCCACGCCCCCCGGTCGGCCAACTCGACCGCGAAGCGTCCGTCCCCGGCCCCGACATCGAGCACGCGACACCGAGCCACCGACCCAAGGGCCTGCAGCAGCACCTTTCGCTCGTCACGCCAGACTTGGCGGCCGAGCGGCGATGTGAACCACTCCTCGTATGACGCGGGTGGGAAGCCCCCCGGGGTCACAGCCACTGGCGGAACCATCGCCACTCGAAGAGCACCTTGCCCCAGTGCCACCACCGGCTCGGTCGGCGAAGCACCACTTCGGGTGTCGGCTCGGCGTAGAAGTTCCCGGCACCGAAGCCGGCCCGTCCGTCCCCTGTCTCCACGAAGCATTCGCCCTGGCCGTCAAAGGCCTGTGGGTGTCCCTTCCCGGTCCAGGCCCGGGCGATGTTGCCCGCTACCACCTCCGCCTGCCGGTGGGCGAACACGCCCGCCTTGGGCAGCGGCTTCCCCATGGCGAGCGGGACGGTGGTGACATCGCCGATGGCAAACACCCCGTCGAACGACGTCGCGAAGCTCGCGCGGTCCACGCTGATCCAGCCGGTCTCGCCGGCAAGCCGCGACGTCCGGACCGCGGCGGGGGCCCGATGTGGCGGAATGAACACCAGCAGGTCGAAGGATGCGGTTGCCCCACTGGCGAACCGCAACAGGCGGGTTGCAGGGTCCGCCGCAATGATCTGGTGGTCTGGGTAGTAGCGGATACCATGGCTCTCGACCATCTGCCGCACCCCCGCCGACACCGCCGGTCCGGCGACCCCCATGGGGCCGGGTTCCGCCGCGTACATGGCGACCTCGACAGCCGGGCGAACCCCGCGGTGGCGAAGGAGGGCTTCAATGAGCATCGCCGCTTCGTACGGCGCGGCCGGGCACTTGTAGGCCGGCGCCGCCGTGAGCACCACCACCCGGCCTGACCGGAGCGACCGTAGCTCGTCGCGGATGCGTTCCGCCCCGAGGATAGCGTAGAGGTTATGTCCCGCCTCGGCGAGCCCGGGGATGGCCTCGGGCGCGAGCTCGGCGCCCAAACTGACGATGATCGCGTCGCCGGTCAGGTTCCGCCCACTCACCGTCACCATCCGCTGCGTGGCGTCGATAGCCTCGATTGCCCCGTGCACGACCTCGATCCCCCTCCGCTCCAGACGGGCGAGCGGCCGCTGGATGCTAGCCGCCGTGCGCTGTCCGGTCGCGAGCCAGAGGAGCGAGGGTTGGAAGAGGTGGTGGGCTTCGCGGTCGATCAGGAGGATGCGATCTCCCCGAGGTAACCGGGCACGCAGGCGGTTGGCCGCCACTACCCCGCCCACCCCACCACCAAGGACCAGCACGGTTCTCCCGCTCATATACACTCCTAAAAGACCAGCACGTGTTCGGCCCAGAGCGTCCAGTCGGTGAGTTCCTCGAGCGAACTCCGGCGGGCGCCCTCGACGAGGTCGCTGTCCCGGATGCCGCGGGCCTCCATGCAACTCCCACAGACGCCGACCGCACCCCGGTGCTGCAGCACGACCTGGAGCATGCGGCCGAGGTTGTAGTAGCCCTGCGGCACTTTCTGACCGGCCCGCGCGCACGCCGCCGCGTCGCCCATAAGGAAGACGCGCACCTCCTCGGCCGGCCGTTTGGCCAGGGCGCCGGCGAGCCGGAGCCCGTTGTAGGACCGTTCTGTCCCGTAGGGCGGATCGTTCAGAATGAGCAGGTGCTTCATCGTGCGCCCCCCCGCGTGCGTCGCCCCCGCCGGTGCGGGGAGGCCGCATCCCCCGTCACGACCGCCCGGCCACGCGCGCGCCAGTCTGGAATCCCGGCTTCCAGCCGCACCGCCCTGTACCCCTTCGCCCGCAAGCGGGCCACCGCCTCGACCGCGAGCACGCAGTACGGGCCCCGACAATACGCCACGATCTCCTCTCCCCTAGGGAGCTCGGTCAGGCGCCGCTCCAGCTCCGCGAGAGGGAAGGACATCGCCCCCGGAATGTGTCCGGCCCGGTATTCCTCGGGGGGCCGCACGTCGATCAACCGCACCTCCCCCCGCGCGACCCGGGCGAGGAGGGACTCCTGATCCACCGCCTCGAATTGTCCGTGGCTCTCGAGGAAGTCCCGCGTTACGCGCGTGAGTTCGGCCACCTTCGACTCCGCCACGAGGCGGAGTTCACGATAGAATCGTGACACTTGATGGTCGGGGAGGCGATAGGTGACATGCAGCCCGGCCTTGGCCGCCTCGACGAGGCGGGCATCCTTGAGGACCTGCAGGTGCTGCGAGGTATTCGCGAGGGTTTGCCCGGATTCCTGGGCGAGACTCTCGACAGTCCGCGGGCCTTGGGCCAGGAGATCGAGCAGTTCCAGCCGCCGCGGGCTCGCCGCGGCCTTGGCGATCCGAGCGATCTGCTCGTAGACGGCATCTTTGAAGCGGCGCGCCGACTGGGACATAGCTACTCAAGTAATCGGTTGATTACTATACTAGTCCCGCCACCGCCATCGGTCAACTGTGGTCTGTACCCGGCGTGAGTGTGTCACCGGATACCCCCATTCACTCCTCATAACCCTCCTCCCCGCCCCGCGCCGCCCCTACTGTGCGGCGCATGGCGAGCCCCACCCTCTACGCCGCGAAGCTCGCGAGCGCGAATCAGGCGATCACCCAGCTTGAAACTGGGACGCCGAGCGTCGTGCTCGACAGCGTCACGTACACCGCCGCCGACTTGCCGGCGGTCTACGCCGTCCGCGACTGGCTCGCCGTCAAGGCCGCCCTCGAAGCCATCGAGACGGGGGCGCAGGGGTACGCGATCGGCGGGCGGTCGGTCAGCCGAGCCGACTACGAACAGCTCGTCACCCGGGAGCGTGAGCTGGCGGCACGGCTGCCGGAGGGCCACCCGGCCAAGGCTCGTGCCGGCGGCATCCGAGTGCGGTACGGGGTCCCGGCTTGAGCGTCATGCCGCGCGGGCTCCCCCCGATCCCCGGGCCCACCCTGCTCGACCGGCTGGTCACCTTCGTGTCCCCGATTCGGGGACTCCGGCGACACCAAGCCCGCGCTGCGCTCGCCCTCGCCGGCGGCTACTCCGGCGCCCGGTACGACCGCCGAGCCCTGCAGGAGTGGTTCGCCGGCCTCGGCAGTGCCGACCGCGACAGCCTGGGCGACCTCGCCACGCTCCGCGCCCGTTCGCGGGACCTCCGCCGCAACGCGCCGCTGGCCACGGGTGCCCTCAACACCATCGTCACCAGCGCCGTCGGGACCGGCCTCACGCCGCGGGCCCGGATCGACCGCGAGCTGCTCGGCCTCACCGAGGAAGAAGCGAGCGCCTGGGAAGCACACGCCAGCCGGATCTGGGCGTGGTGGGCGGAGACGCCGGCTTGCGATGTCACCGGGCGCTTCGACTTCGCCACGTTGCAGGCGCTGGTCCTGGTGAGCAGCCTCGAGAGCGGCGACGTGCTGGCTATCCGCCGCCGGAAAGAGGCGCGGGGCCGGCTGCTGGGCTTGGCCCTCCAGCTCCTCGAGGCCGACTACCTCTCGAACCCGCAGTTCGGCCCCGACACCGACCGGCTCGCCGGCGGGGTCGAGATCAACGAGCTGGGGGAGCCGGTCCGCTACCACCTCGCGAGCCGCCACCCCGGCGACTTCTTCGGCCGGGGCGGGCTGACCTGGGCCGCGGTGCCAGCCGTCGCCCCCGAGTCGGGCGAGCGGCTCGTGCTCCACATCTTCGACCCGCTCCGCCCCGGGCAAACCCGGGGTGTCCCGCTCCTCGCCCCGGTCATCGAGCCGCTCAAGCAGCTGGACCGCTACACCGAGGCCGAGCTGATGGCGGCGGTGCTGGCGGCCTGCTTTACGGTCTTCATCAAGCACGCGTGGGGGGACGCGCCGG
>JBFXBG010000058.1:0-22346 GCA_050183505.1 Gemmatimonadales bacterium
GGGAGGATCCATGAACGAACGACGGGCATCGATGCCCCACACGGGCATCGCCACCTTTGCCAAGGCTCCCTACGTGGAGGATCTGGCGACGCTCGATGCCGAGGTGGGCATTCTCGGTGTACCGACCGACGCGGCGGCCGGGATGCGGCCCGGATGCCGCCAGGCTCCCCGGGCCATTCGGGACGCCTCGACGCGGTTCGGGTTCCTCGGCCGCCCGGGCAGCGACGGGTACTTCGACGTCAACCAGAACCGTCGGTTTCTCGACGACGTCCGGATCGCCGACTGCGGCGACGCCGACGTCGTCTACTACGACGCCGGGCGCAACGGGGAGGTTATCGAAGCGGGCGTGCGGAGTATCCTCGACCGGGGAGCGCTCCCGGTCGTCATCGGCGGGGACCATTCGATCTCCTATCCGGTGATCCGGGCGTTCGACCGGGCCGATCCGCTGACCATCGTCCTCTTCGACGCGCATCTCGACTACCGGGACAGCGTGCTCGGCCTGAAATTCACCAACAACAGCCCGTTCCGCCGGGCGCAGGAGCTGCCGTTCGTCCAGACGATCATCACGATCGGCGTGCGCGGGATCAAGTCGACCGACCGGGAGCTCCGGGAGGCCCGGGAACGCGGCAACCTCGTGTTCACCAACTACGAGGTATTCGACCACGGCCCCGGGGGCATTCTGGACCGTCTTCCCGCGGAGATCGGCAACTACTACGTGAGCATCGACATCGACGCGCTCGATCCTCCGATCGCGCCCGGTACGGAGAGTCCCGAGGCCGAGGGGCTCAGTTACACCCACGTCAAGCGGATTCTGCAGGGCCTCCCCCGGCGGGGCACCATGGTCGGGCTCGATCTGGTCGAGGTGAATCCCTACCTCGACCACGCCGAACTGACTCAGCACATGGCGGCACAGCTGCTGATCGAAGGGATGGCGACGGCGTTCGCCGGGCCGTGAAGGCGCGGGATTGCATCCACGGGCCGGACGCCGGCCTGAGCGCCGGTGGGTCCACAGGCTGACGGACGCCATCGAGGGGCCGGGACCACGAGACCCGGGTGAAGCCCCGCGCCCGGGCACCGGTTCACCCCCGGCCCGCTACTTCGGCTGGAGAATGAACAGTCCCTGGCTCCTGCTCGTGACCACCAGGATGCCGCTGGCAAAGAACGGGTAGTTGCTCCACGAGCCGCCGAACCCGCGGGTGTCCGGTTCGTCCGGCGCGGTGTCGAAGTGGCCGATCTGGCCGGGAGCGGCGGGATTGCCGATATCGAGCACCCGCACGCCGTACTGGTAGTTCGAGGCGAAGAGCCGGGTGCCGACGACATAGTTGTTGTGGTCGGTGGCGTTGGTGGGGCCGTAGTATTCTCCGGCCAGAACCGGATCGTCGAGATCGGCCACATCCCAGATGAGCGTGCGGGTGGGGCCGCCCAGGCCCTCGTCCAGCTCGTCGTTCAGGTAGAACCAGCGCTGATCCTCGGACAGCCAGCCCTGGTGGCTGTAGGCCCGGTTCGGGTAGCTGTTGTGCGCGATCAGGGCCGGGGCCGTCTTGTTGGTCACATCGACGATGCCGAGGCCGTCCACCGCCGAATCGAAGCAGATCTCGCGGTTCTGCCAGTCGGGATCCGGCCCGGTGTAGGGGACGCATTGGGCGTCGTGGACGTAGCCGCTCCAGGCGCCCGTCGTATCGGCAAAGCAGCCGGCGAAGACCGGGGCCGTCGGCGTCCGGATGTCCACCATGTGCAGGCCGCCCCCGCAGGTCGTCCCCCCGGAACTCGAACCCACCAGGTAGGCGAAGCCGGTCTGCGCGTCGATGGCGATGTTGTGTACGCTGCCCACCCGGGTGTACACGGCGTCGGGCTGGAACGTCGCCGGGAGGCTCACGCCGCGGAGCCGCCGGAGGTCGAAGACCTGCATGCCGTGCTGGCCGGCGTTGTCGGACACGATGAACGCGTGATCGGCGTACACCTTGACGTCGTGCCAGATGCTCGCGGTGGTCGTGGCCGGCAGAAAACCGCGGAGCGCCGGGCGGGTCGGGTCCGAGAGGTCCACGAACGCGATTCCGTCGCCGCGGCCGACCAGGGCCCATTCCGTCCCCGTGACCGGATCGGTCCAGCCCCACAGATCGTCGAGCAGATAGCTGCTGGTGCCGACACCGGCCGGGGGGAGATAGGCCAGCAGGTCCATGTTGGTGCAGGGGAATGGACCGGCCATGCCCCCGGTGCAGCTCACCGGTGCGCCCACGATGGCGCCGCCGACCGGGCCGGTGACGTTGACCGTCACGGCGCGGCCGGCGGTCACGGCCCCGGAGGTCGCGCTGATGGTGGCGGTGTCGATGCCCCCGACGGTCAGCACCCCGAGGGCGCTCACCGGCAGCACGGCGGCATTGGAGGAGGACCAGGCAACCGGCGGGCCGGGAATCAGATTGCCGTTCGCGTCCCGCACCTGGGCGGTGAGCTGGGCCGTGGCCCCGACGAGGGACAGCGTCCCGGGGAGGGTGATGGCGATGGACGCCGGGACCTGGCTGACGGTGACGACGACCGTATCGGCGGCCCGGCCGGCCGCCGCGAACACCGTGTCGGTGCCCGGGCCGGTTGCGGTCAGGAGCCCGGTCGGGGATACGCTCGCGACGGTCGAGTCCCGGTGGCTCCAGATCACCGCCGTGTCGAGGACCATCCCGGCGCCGTTCTTCACCACGGCCGTCAGGGCTACCTGGGAGCCGACGGCGGTGAAGCTGACCGTGTCGCGGCTGGCGACGACCGAGGCCGGGGTGGAATCATCGGCACCGGACGGTCCCGTCGCGTCGCCGCCGCAGGCGGCGAGCGCAACCAGGAGAATCGTTGCGGGTCTGCGCAGGAGTCTGGCCACCGGTTGCCCCTCTCGGGTGACTTGTCTGGAATATGAGGCCATGTGCCGGGGAGGCGGGCCAGACATCCCGGGCCGTGCGGGCAACCCGGCCACCGACGATGCGGCCCGCCTCAGTGCATGACGCCGCAGCCGGCGGGCCTTGCACGGCGGGGGCCGCATCTGGATGGTCGCGACCGGAGACGACCGTCGCGCCGGCGCGTCATACCGTGTGCCCGGCCCGCTCGTCCCGCGCCTGGTTGACGGTCACGTAGTACCCGTCGAGATCACGCAGAACGAAGGCCGGCATGCCGGTGCCGTTGTCCCTGTTCGGAGTCTCGTGGACCACGGCGCCCAGGGCCTGCGCGCGCCGCCACGCCTGATCGAAATCACTTACCACGAACCAGAGCATGAGCCCATGGCCGGCGCGCCCGTCTCCCGGGTCCGCCAGAGGCGGCCAGTGGTGATCGCCCCCGGGCCCGGACGGACCCCAGTGATGCAGGCACAGGAGGATCTCTCCGTCCCGGTCGACGATCTGATTGAAAACGGTCGCCCCGGGATGAGTCTCCCGGCCCTCGAGCAACGCCGCGTACCAGGCGGCGCTCTTCGGGACGTCCGTGACGGCAATGATCGGCCACACCCGCTTCATCAGGTCTGTCCTCGTGGCGGCCGGACCGCCGGCTGCGGGAAGCCGGCCGTTTTCGAATGCGGTTCGGATCCGGGTTCGGGAGTTCCCCGCCAGTGTGGGGCCCGGACGGGTGTTTGGCAAGGCAGCGGGGGCCTGGGTCAGGGGCCGCCGCCGGTGCGGGTGTTGGCCTCACCCGGTACGCGGCCCATGGCGGCTCACTCCGGCGCCCCTTAGTTTGGCCCACCATGACCACCGACCGCTGGCAGGAAGTGCAGGCCCTGTTCGCCGCCGCGTCGGAGCTGGAGCCCGCGGCCCAGGCCGGCTACCTCGCCGCGGCGTGTGCCGGCGACCCGGCTCTCCGGGACGAGGTCCTGGCGTTGCTCCGGGCCGACCGCGAACTGGACCATGCCTTTCTGAGCGGCGTGGTGGGCGGGGCCGTGGCCGCGGTGGTTGCGCAGGACGACTCGAGCCGTCTGGGTGAGCAGGTGGGTCCCTACCGGCTGCTTCGCGAAGCGGGCCGCGGCGGGATGGGGACGGTGTATCAGGCGGAGCGGGTGGACGGCGAGTACACCACGCAGGTGGCCATCAAGTTCGTGCGCGGGACCCTCGCCGCGCCGGAGCTGGCCCGGCGGCTCCGCGCCGAGCGGCAGATCCTGGCCGGCCTCACGCATCCCAACATCGCCTGGCTGCTCGACGGGGGGACCGCGAGCGACGGCACGCCGTACCTGGTGATGGAATACGTGGACGGCGAGCCGATCGACCGGTGGTGCGACCGACACGGCGTCGGGCTCGAGGGCCGGCTGGCGCTGTTCCGCCGGGTCTGCGCCGCGGTGCAGTACGCCCATCAGGGACTGATCATTCATCGCGACCTCAAGCCGTCCAACATCCTGGTCACCCGGGACGGCACGCCGAAGCTGGTGGACTTCGGGATTGCCCGGCTGCTGGACGGTGCGGACGCCGAGGTAACCGGTACCATGCGGTTGCTGACTCCGGCGTACGCGGCTCCGGAGCAGGTGCGGGGCGGGCGGATCGGAGTCGCGGCGGACATCTATGCCCTGGGCGGCGTGCTCTACGAACTCCTCACCCACCGCACGCCGGTGGATCTGAGCGGCGCGTCGATGGGCGAGATCGAGCGCCGGATCGTCGAGCTGGAGCCGCCGCTCCCCTCCGCGGCGGCGACCGGACCCGCAGCCGCCTGGCGCAGGGCCCTGCGCGGCGATCTCGATACCATCGTCATGAAGGCGCTCCGGAAGGAGCCGGCCCGCCGGTACGCCTCGGTGGAGCAGTTCTCCGCCGATCTGGCCCGGCGCGAGGCCGGGCTGCCGGTGCTGGCCCGGCCCGTCACCGTCCGCTACCGGACCGGCAAGTTCCTCAAGCGCAACCGGGCGGGGGTGATCACCGCGCTGGCGGTGGCGCTCCTGACCGCGGGATACACCGTGCAGTTGTCGCGGGAGCGGGACCGGGCCCGGGTCGAGGCGGAGAAGGCGGGACAGATCTCCACCTTCCTGCAGGACCTGTTCAAGGTCTCGGACCCGGCCAGGTCACGGACCGACACGATCACCGCCCGGGAACTGCTCGACCGCGGCGCGGCGAGGATCGCCACCAGCCTCAACCGGCAGCCGGAAGTCCAGGCGACCCTGATGCAGGTGATCGGGAACGTCTACGGGAGCCTGGCCTTCTACCGCGAGGAGCGCGACCAGAGCATCCGGGCGCTGGCGCTCCGGCGCCGGCTGCACGGGCCGATCCACGAGGACGTGGCCGAGTCCGAACTCAGCCTGGCCGACGCGCTCCTCGGGCTGGGCGAGATCGATTCGGCCGAGGCACATGCCCGGGAAGCTCTCCGGATCGAGCGGGCCCTTCATCCCGGCGACAGCGAGCAGGTAGTCTTCGCGCTGGCCAGCCTGGCCGGTCTCCTGAAGAACGCGTCGATCAAGCTGGACGAGGCCGAATCGCTCTTCCGCGAAGCCTTGGCGATGCGCCGGCGCCTGGGCCCCGATCCGGGCTCCCAGGCGATGCTGGCCGACGGCCTGGCCGGGGTTCTCGAATGGCAGGGACGTGAGGCGGAAGCCGAGCCCTGGTTCCGGCAGGCCGTGGCGCTGGTCCGGCAGCAGGAGCCGGTGGACAGCGCGATCCTGTCGATCGCGATCCACAATCTGGCTCTGACCGTCGGGCACCTGGGCAAGACCGAAGAGGCGGCCGGACTGGAGCGGCAGGCGCTCGCGATCAGCCTGGCCATCTACCAGCCCGATCACCCGTTCGTCAGCGCCATCCGCAGCGGGCTGGCGCAGACGCTCCGGAGCCAGGGCGACCTGGCCGGCGCCGAGGAGCAGTTCCGGCTTGCGCTGGCGGCCGACAGCTCCCGGCCGGTCCCCGATCCGATAGACGTCGGGAACGACTTCGGCATGCTGGGCACCACCCTGCTGGCGGCCGGCAAGCTGGACGAGGCGGAGTGGGCGCTCCGGCGGGCGCTGGAGGTCCGGCGGAACGGACTCGGGCCCAACCACCCGTACGTCGCCATCAGCATCAACGAACTGGCGGGCCTCCAGCTGGCCCGCGGCCGGCTGGCCGCGGCGGAGCGGGGCTTCCGGGAGGCGCTGGCCCTCCGCCGGGCCCACCAGCCGGTGAACCGGAGCTACGTCGCGTACAGCCTCGTGGGCCTGGCGCGGACCCTGATGGCCGGCGGACGGCCCCGGGAGGCGCTCCGGCTCCTGGTCGAGGCGGACACGATCCGCCGGGCGACGCTCCCCGAAGGTCACGCGCTTCGGCGGGAAGTCGATTCGTTGCTGGGGGTGGCAGGCGGAGAGTGAAGGCGGGCAGGCCGCGTGCTAGCAGGAGCCGCCAAGCCCGCGCTGCTCATCCGCCGCCAGGACGTCCCGGACGTGGGTGCTGTCGTAGAACGACTGGATCGCCCTGATCCTGCCGGCTTCGACCGTGATCCAGTCGCAGGAGGGAATGACGCCGGTCGGGGTCCGGTTCTCGAACCAGATCGCGGCCTGGTCCCCGCCGGCGATCACCTGCCTGATCGTGAGTTCCTGGACACTCTTGCGGGCCATGGGCTCGACGGTCTTCAGGTAGTGGTCCCGCCCTTCCAGGCGGCCGAACGGGCTGGTGTGGACGAAATCGGGTGCGAGGTTCCGCCGCAGCCACTCCAGGTCCATCCGGGTCCAGGCCTCGATCCAGCCCACGGCAAGGTCGGCGCTGGTCGTGTTCATGTGCGGGCCTCCTCGAACTGTACCCACCGAAACCGCTGATGCGTCCGGGCCGCGCACCGCGCGGGGTGCGGCCGGTCCTCACGGCCGTGCCGTCACTACGACCATCCGCACCTGGAGTTCCAGGCCGGGGCCCGCCACGAATTCCTGCCACCGGGCCACGACCTCGCGCTCCAGCGCGGCGCGACGGCCGTCGTCCATCTGCGCCACGACGCCCGCCAGCGGCGTGCTCTGCACATACTGCCAGAGAAACTCCGCCGGCGCCGGGAGGTGCAGCAGCCTGGTATCGGCCTGAACGACGACGTCGTGGAAGCCGGCGCGGGCCACGAGGTTCTGAACCTCTGCCGTGTCGTGGAGCGAAAAGACCTGGGTCACGAACCCTTCGGCTTCGGCGCCGATCTGACGGGCGAGCGCCTCGCCCATGATGGTGAACAGTCGCGGAGCGGGTCCGGGCAGATTGAGAATCAGGCGGCCGCCCGGCGCCAGCACCCGCCGCATCTCGCGCAGGGCGGCGTGTCGGTCGGGCATGAACTGGAGGCCCATCTGGCACAGCACGGCGTCGAACCCCGCATCCGGGAACGGCATGGCATCGGCGCTCGCCTCGTGCCACGCGATGGCCATGCCGGGCGGTGTCGCCGAACGCGCCACGGCGAGCATGCCGGGATTGAGGTCCAGTCCGGCGACCGCTCCCGCCGCGCCGACCTGCCGCGAGGCGAGCCGCGCGACAACCCCGGTACCGCACGCAACATCCAGCACGCGTTCTCCCGGGCGGAGCGCGGCGATGCCAATGAGATCGGCGGCCAGGGGCGCGCCGATCGCGGGCACGAAGTATCGCTCGTAGTTTGCCGGCGGGTTTCCGGCATAGGCTTTCCCGAAGTGTGGCTGGGTCATGTCGTTACCGTCCTTCCTCGGCTGTTTGCCTCAGGGGGCCGTTGCCGGGCACTCTTCAGGCGGCATCCTCAGGAAGACGCAGGTAGAGAAACAGCGGAAGTCCATGCGACACCCCGACCACCAGGTTGGCGGGCAGGGGTGCCCATGGATGCGGTACCCTGGCTCGACGGCCCTCCAGCAGAACGAAGGTCCACAGGACCAGAGAGGAGACTATCACGTCCCACCCGAAGAATCCACTGACCGGACTGGCGAAGAGCTGGGTGACGAAGAGCCGGAGGTCGAGCCCATGGTCCCGGAGAAAAGGGACGAAACGGGAGCAGGGCGGGAGGGTGCCGAGGAGGCACAGCAGGAGGCAAGCGCGCTTCAGGCTCATGGGGAGCCTCCCTGGGAGTGAGCGCGACCTCCAGGAGGGCGCCAGGAGATCCGCACTCGGACAGCCCGGCGACGGATGCAGCCAACGCGATGTGCAGCCCTCGCCGGGTTGACGCGCGGGTGCGAGCGCGGCCAGCGGTCTCGACAGCAGGTTCATTGCCTCATCAGAGCGCCTCGTTTCCGGCTGGTCACGCGCCAGTCACGTCGGACGGCCCGACGGAACCGTCTCCTCAACGATCAGCCACCGCTCGGGTCCCGACGTCTTGTCAGCACGACATGGGTCGCGGCGGCGCTGGGCACATGGCGGGTGCACTCATAGCCCAGGTCCGTGAGATCGAGGCCATGCAGGAGATGCTCGCCGGACCCGAGCAGCCTGGGCGCGATCGCCAGGTGCAGCTCGTCGATGAGGCCCGCTTCGAGGTATTGGCGGATCGTGGCCACTCCCCCGCCAATCTGAACATCCTTTCCCTCGGCTGCCGCCGTCGCCCGCTCCAGTGCCTCGCGGATACCCTCCGTGACAAAGTGGAACACCGTGCCGCCTTCCATCCGGATCGGCGGGCGGCCGTGATGCGTCAACACAAAGACCGGGCCGTGGTACGGCGGGTTCTTCCCCCACCAGCCGCGCCAGCCGTCATCGGGCCAGGGACCACGAGTCGGGCCGAACATGTTGCGTCCCATGATCCACGCGCCGACGCCCTCTCCAAAACGCGCCGCGATATCGTCATCGACCCCGGTCGTGCCGCCGGATTTGCCGTTGATGCGCTGGAACGCGCGGGTCGGGATGAACCAGTCGTGCAGAGCCTCACCACCCACGCCGAGGGGTTCCTCGCGAGTCTGGTGCGGGCCGGCGCCATAGCCGTCGAGCGAGATCGTAAAGTTGTGCACTCGTACATGAACCATTGTGTGCTCCAGACAAGAATGGCTGGTCGGGAACCGCGCCCTCTGCTCACTTGCGACGAACGACGCTGAAGGGAATCGACACCGCGTCCCTGCGGCGGAGGCCGCCTTTCGTGCCGTCCCCCATCATCCTGGTTCACGCTGTTGCCTGCCGTGCCGGGCATGCAGCGTGGGACCTCAGCACCCGTCGGCACAGGCCGACCGGCCGCGGATGCCTTCGAGGCCTTCCCACGCGATCAGGGGAACCATGGCAAGGGCTGCCAGCGGATCCGCCCACCACCAGCCGGCGATCGCGTTGAGCAGCAGTCCTCCAAGCAGGATCGCCGAGAGGTACACGCAGATCTGCGTCTGCCGGGCTTCCGCCGCCAGCGCTCCACTGCGCAGCTGGAGAGCGACGGCCCGCTTGGCGCGGGCCAGGATGGGCATGATCACGAGGGAGGCGGCGGCGAGGCCTATCCCGATCCACGACCGCTCAGGCGGCGTGTGGCGGGTCAGCGCGCCGGCGGCCTCAACCGCGACATAGACGGCCAGGGCGAGAAAGGACACTCCGACGAGGCGGAGGGCACGGTGTTCCGCGTGCTCGCGGCGGGTCGGGTGTGCGTCCGCGCCCAGTCGCCAGAGCGCCGTGGCGCCCGCGCCCAGCTCGATCACGCTGTCGATGCCGAACCCCACCAGGGCCACGCTGCCGGTGAGCGCACCGGCGCCAACGGCCACGATTCCTTCGAGGCTGTTGTACCCGAGCGTGGCAATGTTCAGCCACCGGCTCCGCCGGACGAGCGCGGGCCGATCGAGCGGCAGGGTGGCATGCATCATGATCTCCTGCACCGGGTTGACGGCCGTCCGACGATGCGGTGTTGCGGCGGTGCGTCGGCGCCGCGGTGGCTTGCCGGGTTGGCCGGGCCATTCCGGTGACAAGAACCGGCGCCCGGGCAGACGGATGACACCGACAGCATGCCCCGGGGAGCCCGCCGCCGTCAAGGAACCGGGGCAGGGCAGGCCGGTCAGGGGCACGCGCCGGTCCGGGGTGTCACCGATCGAACCGGCGGCCCGCACCGCTCGAGAACCGGCGTCCATCCCCGGCAAAGAGGTTGATCTGCCACTCGGCGCGGGAGGGATCACCGCACGGCCCGATGTTCCACCCCACAAGGACGACGAAGCGACGGGCCCAGAGGCGGACGGCCGCAAGGGAGAAGACATGGGATTCTTCGTCGAACTCGAGCAGAACCCGGTCGGAGCCGGAGCCGGGGGCGAGTTCGGCCAGGACGGCCGCGTGGTTGTCCAGCTGTCGCTGCATGGCGGCACGTCGCTCCTCGCCCAGTTCGTGCAGCAGAACGAGCCCGACCACCCCCCGGGCCGTCGTGGGGGCGAGGAATGCCGGACTCGGGAGGGCGGCAAGATGCTCCGCCAGCCGGTTCCGGCTCACCGGCCGGGACGAGGGGACGAAAGCGTAGGCGTCGACCCCCACGGCGGGCATGCCGGCAGGGGTATGCGTGCCCGGCACATGGGCGAGGGGTTCCTGAAATCGAAGCATGGCGGCCGCGATCTCCGCGGCCTGGAGGGGAAGCTCCTTCTGGTCAATGGCCGCTGACTCCATGATGCGAGTCCTCTCGATTGGCGAAGCTCATTGTGCCCGGCGTTTGCGGAGGAGCGGGCGCCGAGCCGCGCCCGACCATGGACGGTTCCATCCGGCCCGCTTCGGGGGAGTGTGGGGCCCGAGCGGACGGTCGGCAAGGGGGCCTGCCGGGTCGGAGTCTGTTTCCGGTGACGGGGCAGCCCTTCCAGGCCGGCCAATACTTAGGTATTTACAAAAGTATGTCCCGGTGGTAGACTGCTTCCGTCGGAAGGGATAACCCGAGCAGGGGGAGGTGCCGGAAATGGTCCAATCGGCGGCCGCGGACGCGGTCTTTCACGCCTTGTCCAACCCGACCCGGCGGGAAGTCCTGGAGCGACTGTCTGCCGGCCCCGCCACGGTCAGCGAGCTGGCGGCCCCGTTCGACATGCAGCTCCCCTCGTTCGTGCAGCACCTTGCGGTGCTGGAACGGAGCCGCCTGGTGAGGTCGACCAAGCGGGGGCGGGTGCGGACCTATGAGATCGCACCCGAGCGGTTCAAGGTGGTGGAAGACTGGCTGACCGCGCGCCGCCGGACGTGGGAAGCGCGGCTGGACCGGTTCGACCGGTACGTCAAACAACTCAAGGAAAGGGCATCAGACTCATGAGCCGGCACTTCGCCTTCGATCCGAAACGTGATTTCGCCATCGAGCGGTTCATCGACGCTCCCCCGCGGCTCGTCTGGGAGGCGCTGACCACACCGGAGCATCTCAAGGAGTGGTACATGCCCCGGCCCTGGGGGCGTGTGACGCGGGCCGAAATGGACCTGCGGCCGGGCGGCATCTTCAGCATCGACATCGTCGTGGGAGACGGTCAGGAGGTTCCCAATCTGGGCTGTTTTCTGGACGTGGTTCCGATGGCGCGGCTCGTCTGGACTTCCATGCTGTTCCCCGGCTATCGGCCGGCCGTCTTCGACGACATTCCGATCACCGCCATCGTTACGATGGAAGCCGTGGGAACCGGCACGCGCTACGTCTTCACGGCGCTGCACCGGGATGAAGCGGACCTCGAGCAGAACAAGGCGTCGGGGTTCTACCAGGGCACCGAGATCGCCGTCGATCAGCTGGTGCAGCACGTGCTCGGCATGAAACCCGGGAATGCGGCGCCGGCAGGCGGTCTCGGGAGCCCCGGTACACGGGCAGAGGGAAAGCAATGAGCGCCGCCGACTCGATCACCATCACGCCGGTCCGCGTTGCCGGCCTGCTCGCGGAGGGTGAGCGGATGCCGGTCTACGTACACGTCATCGACCATCCCGATGCCGGGTGCGGGTCGACACCGGCATGATGGAACTGCACCCGGCAGTGGCTGACCGCGACCCCCGCCTCATTTCGATGAGCAGGAAGAACCTGGACCTCGACGGCATCGACGTGCCCGCATGCAGGAGGCAAGGCGTGTCGTGCCGCCCTCTTACAGTGTGGGATACCAGGTTGGAGCGCCACTGGATGCTGAACACGCTTTCACGGAGAGAGGCGGAGATATGAGCCGAAGATCTGCACTTACTGTTGGCTTGGCGCTGGGCATCGCCATGGGCGGTGGTGTGTCGCATGCCGCGGCACAGACGGCCAGGTACCCGAGGATGGCGGCGATCGGTGAATACCTGATGGAGAGAAACGCTGAGATCCGGTTGGCGCGAAGTGCCGCTCCCGACTCCATATCCCGTGACGCGACGATCCTGGTTCTGGGACCGCAGGGGTACGAGAGAGCCGTTGAAGGCAGAAACGGGTTTGTCTGCATGGTGGGAAGAGGCTGGATGGCTGCGTTCGACTGGGCCGAGTTCTGGAACCCGAAGGTGAGAGCCGCCGACTGTATGAACCCGCAGGCCGCACGTTTCGTGCTGCCGATCGCCTTTCTACGCAGCAGGATGGCGATGGCCGGTCGTTCCAGGGCGGAGATGCTGTCGGCGATCAAGACGGCGTTCGAGAACGGACAACTGCCGAACCTCGAGAGCGGCGCGATGGATTACATGATGTCGAGAGCGGCCTATCTGACGGACGAGGGCGACCACAACATGCCGCATCTGATGTTCTTCACTGCCGGCGTGGACGCCGAGGACTGGGGCTCCGGCGTGGCGGGCTCGCCGGTCCTGTCGGCCCCCTACTGGTTCTTCTCGGCGCAGGAGCCATCCCGAATGAACGGGCTGCCACCGGTTCTTGTGTTCCTGGTCGTGGTGCCGGAATGGTCCGACGGCACGTCTGCGGGCAAGCATGATGACTGAAAGGCGCCGCCTTGTCCAACCCGACCCGGCGGGAAGTCCTGGAGCGACTGTCTGCCGGCCCCGCCACGGGCAGCGAGGTGGCGCTGCACCGGAGTGAAGCGGACCTCGAGCAGAACAAGGCGTCGGGGTTCTACCGGTGCACCGAGATCGCCGTGGATCAGCTGGTGCAGCACGTGCTCGGCATGAAGTAGTTCCGGGGGAGTCGCGGCGAACGGGTCAGGCCGCCGCGGCACCGGTCTCGCCCGTCGTGCTCTGTTACCTATGGTCCCGGTTGCTCACGGCCGGACTGGGACCTGGCGGACACTCGCGCAAGATAGAGTTCCGCTGCTCGGACTGCTCGATGAACGAGACGCAAGCGGCTGCCAGTCTGTGGTGATCTGGTACTGCCCAGGAACTGCCACCGCCGTATCGGGCCGTGAATCGATCGCCGCTCGCTAGATCCTCGAAGTAAGCGTGATTCAGGTGTACGAGATGCGCTTCTATGTGCTCCACATGCGATGCGAATCCTCTTCCATCGACATGCCTGTACAACGCGACGAGATCATGTGAGTGTGGCGGCTCGACGCCGTCCACGGCGAGGCAACTCTTGAGAGCGAGCTCAAACGCCTGGCCCATGAGCTGGTACCATGGCATGAAAAGAGGCGGGCGATCGTCCCTAGCCGCGTTCTTGAGGATGCTCGCTGCTGCGAGGTAGTCACGGGCATACTGCGAATAAGCAAGTGCACGAATGGAAAGAGGAATGTCAGGCGGCCCGCCGCCCGATTTCGAGTATAGTCGCCTGATCGTCGCTTGCACCTCGTCAATCGTAGTCACCACGGGCCTCCGACCCCGATTCTTCGGCCAGCCAACGACTTACGCATTAGCTGCGGGCGATCATGCCGGCGCCTGCACAGACCAATTTTCCGCTGAGCCCTAACGAGACGACGCACCCGAACGGGGCTTGGAGCTTCTCCGGCCCGCTGGCTGTATGCACGGGACGGAGGAACGGGTGTTCCAGGAAGGGCTTCGGGCGCCTGCGGGGCCCTCGCTCCTGCCCGATCCCGCGGGAAGGTGGACGAACGCGACATGAACATCCTGGACTGATGGTGTATGACCCACCCACCTCCCCCACGGAGTGTCACCCATCCTCCCGGTATACTCTGTTACCGATCAGCCCGGTTTCTCAGGGTGTCGTTCTTCCGGTGCCTCACAAAGAGTTCCCGCACGGGCCGGGTGAGCAGCGTAATGGTGCCGGCGGTGGCCATCAGGGCCGCGAGAAGGAAAGCAAAGACAAAGCCGCTGGTTTGGAAGGACGTGTCAAACATTACCACGACCGCCCAATAAACATACGAGAGAATGCAGCCCCAGAGGACAGCGAGGATCCAGCCCCAACGCCTCCGATTCGCTGCACCATACATCCCGGCCAGAAGGAACGTGGTGTACCCCAGTATGCGACCAGCTTGCTGACCGGCGGCCTCCGGGTCCACAAGGTTAGAGATGCCGAGGAAGAGCCAGTAGCCCGTGGGCACAAGGCTCGATCCGAGAAGGAGCCCCAGCCCAATTCGCAGGCGCGGATGAGGAGGGTGTGGGTTGGAGTCGCTCATGGATTTGCTGCACCCTGGCGCTTGCTGCCGCGGCAGCCTTCAACCAACATGGAGCCGCGGCCGCGCCTTGGGAAGCGGAGCTTGGGCGCCCGTCCGCTGCAAGCCCGGGTTGGGCCGCAACTCTATGTGATTCCCTCGAGAAGCCGAGCCGAGGCTCCCACCTTCGCGAAGAGTTCGTCGTACGTAACAAGACGAACCGCCGATAGCTGACCGCGGAATGCTTCAAAGCTCTCCCGCTGCGCGAGGGTCTTGAGCTCCTGTTTCGCGTTGCCTGCAATAACGATACAGGGCGCCGATCCAAGTGTCATCGGGCGTGACTCGATTCGGCCTAGTGTGGCGAAGCTGGTCGCCAGGGTGTGCCGATACTTGAGAACCTGAGCGATCGCGCCGGCGATGTCCTTCGACACGGGAAATGCGCCTGTTCGGTAGGCGGGGCCGAGGAGCGCGGTCGCCGGAGTCTTGACCTCGATGAGCGCGACGGCGTCGGTCGATTCCGTTGCTGCGAGGAAGTCGATGTAGCTCCCTCCGGTGTCGTCTAGCGCCTTGCCGCCAAGGTACGCTTGCTCCTTGATGATGACGACGGGATGGGCGAAAAGCTGGCTGAGGACGAAGGAGTACCGGGCGAGGGCGTCTTGCCAGAACGGTTCAAACGGATTCTCGCGGTACGCCAGCCAATAGGTTTCCGCCGCCTTGAGCGCCGCCAGTCCGAGCAAGGCTCCCAGCCTCGGGAAGCGGTCGGCCTCGACCTCCGCGACTGCTTTGACAACCTCTGGTGTGGCGGTAGCACCCCCTACCCACCGCAGCAGCTTCCCAAGGACAGACGCGGCCTCAGCCGGATGCGAGTCCAGGAGCGACTCCAGTTCGGCCTGGTTGAGGCGAAGCAAACGCGCGATCCCCGCCTCCACTTTGACGTATGTCTGACGCCCGATCGGTAGGCCACCCGCCGCCCATTGCAAGCGATACAGGGGGCCAAGCGCCTCCATCAGGCTGAGAATCTCCCCGGAGTGAAGCTCGAGCTTGTACTCTTCCCCGATTCTGATTTGGGCCAGCGACTTCCTCTTGACGGCCTCCCAAAGCCCTTTGGAACTCTTCCGTTCGTACACGAACTCGCCTTTGATGCAAGCCTTCGGGTGATCGTCATTCTGCACGAGCATCGGGCGGAAGAGCAGGCGGACGCGCTCGGTTTGCCGCAACACAATTGGTGTGCAGTCAGCGGTCTTCGACGACGTGGAGGTGGTTTCGAAACGTTCCAAGAGTGCTCCTACCGCGATAACGGCGTTGCGGCCCAACGGTTTGCACTTGAGCAGCAACCGCGCTCAACAAATGGTGGCGTCGAAAGTGAGAGGTTCGGCGCGGTTGGCTGCTCGAAGCGCGTGTTATGCGGCATGTCGAGCGAAGCTGGTCATTGCCCGAACCATGCTCGAGCCGTTGGGCTGAGGCGCTCCCGCCACACAGTGGCGGTTCCTGCCAGCAGCCGGTGGATTCCTTCTGAAGGCCCGCCGTGCCCGGCGGCGGCAGCATCGATTCTACTATATGTCAGATGTGCGGCGGTCTTATTGACCGCATCCCGAAGTCCCGGCCATTCAGGAAGACCGCCGGCTGATTTCAGGATCGGTTCAGCCACGTCCCGCCAAGGGCCGCTAGCCGGGAAATCGACGGCGAGGATGTCATCTTGGAATACGCCGCCCCTTCTCTTCTTCCGCTCGAACTCAAAGAAGAAATCAGATAGGCTTCTCGCGAGGATGAACCACAAGGTCCATCCGAGGCGAGTGTGTCGCTCGGCCCACGCGAGCTGTAGCAGCTCAAGGTCATGGGCGACGTGCTGAGCAGCGGCCGCCAGGCACTCATCGGTTGGTTGGTTGCCCAATGATACTGTGGCAGAGCAGCTAGTCATCGAGATGGGTAGTGGTTGTCAGCAAACGGTGCCAAGGATGCCGCATAACTAGTCATTAGTTGCGCCAGGGCGGTCGTTCTGCGCGCCGCCAAGGCTGTGATACCTCCCCGCCCCCCTCCCAACCTTGAGCATATCCACAACCCGCACCTCCGCAAGCCCCTGCTCATGGGCGGACCGGGACCCTGCAGCGAGGGCAGGGGTCCGGGAGTTTGACTGCCTCCGCGTTTGGCTGCGCCAACCGAACCACAGGCAACGAAAAACGGGGCGGCGATCGCCACCCCGGTGCCTGCTGTCCATCTGCCCGGCCGCCTGCCCGCCCTCAGGGAGATTGCTTCGGGCGCCTGCGGCGCCCTCGCAATGACGGTGTGGGTGCGCCAGCGCCTCGGCCCGCCTGCCCGCCCGTCCGCCCGGCCCTCCGCCCGTCTGCCCGTCTGCCCGTCTGACCGTCTGCCCGTCCGCCTGCCCGCCTGCCCGCCCTCAGGGGCGCCTCCGGCACCCTCGCAATGACGGTCAGGCGGTGGCACCTCCGTCCGTCGGTCCGTCGGTCCGTCGGTCCGTCGGTCCGTCCGCCCGCCCGCCCGCCCTAGTTCGGTATCCCCACCCCATGACACACCGTACACATCTCCGGGTTCTTCTTCCGGAGCCGGTCGGCATCAAAGCCCGGTCCGTGCGGATTGAACCGCCGCCCGCCGAACGCCGAGTGGCACTGGAGGCAGTCACGCTCCGCGTGACAGGAGACGCAGGTCTCCAGGCTCTGCCGCGCCGCCTGGCCGTGGCCCAGCAGGAAGAACTGCTTGGAGTCGTGGAAGCCCGCGCGCAGGATGGCCTTCGCGGTGAGCCCCGACTGCAGGTGGCAGTTGGTGCAGAACTGCCGGGTGTTGTGGCAGTCGGCGCAGGAGGCCTGGCGCGAGTAGGCAGCCGCCGGATGGGTGGTGAGGAACCCGGTGCGGTGGTAGCCGCCGCTGGAGGCCGCCGTGGGCCGGTGACAGTCGAGGCATTCCGCCCGGGCGTGGCACGAGGCGCAGCTCTCCGGATTGGCCTCGGCCAGCGCCTTGTGGTTGTTCCTGAAATCGGGCACGTGGGTGGGCGGGCGCCGGGCTTCGACCACGGCGCCGGTCGCCCGGCCGGGCCCGGCGGCGTAGAGCGCGCTCGCCACGTTGGTCTGGCCCGTGTGACAGACGGTGCAGCTCTGCCGGGTATGGCAGGTGCGGCACTGGGCCGGATCCCGCTTGACCATGTCGCCATGGAGCGACAGGAAGTTGTCCGAGCGGTGCGAGGCCGGCGCCACGAGCGAGGCCTTGATGACGGTGGACCGCGGATCCGGCGCCAGGGCCTGGATGGCCCGGTTCTCCGGTGCGTCCACGTGGCAGCTGAGACAGAAATCCCGCGCGTGGCAGGTGGCGCAGCTGGGCGCGACCTGAACGCGCTGCCCGCGCACCACCGCGCCTTCGGCCAGCTTGCCGTGGGCCGCCTGGGCAAAGTCGGGTGCGTCGTGCGAGGGCGGCCTGGGAAAGGCCGCGATCTGCTCCCGGCTCAGCGCGGTGGCCCGGGCCAGCGGGACGTGGCAGCGGCCGCACTCGTTGTCCGCCAGGGTCAGGTGATCCTGCGCCTGTCCGTGACAATCGAGGCACTGGCGGATGACCACGCGCTGCACCCGCATCCAGGGCGCACCCTTGTCTCCATGACAGGTCATGCAGGCAACGGTGGAATCCCGGCCCGCGTCCCGGATCACGGCCGCGATGTGGCCGGTGTGGGTGAAGCGCAGGTTGTTCGGCGGATACTCCGGCGGCTGCCAGTCGACGGTCCGTTCGGTGGTGCCGTCGTGGCAGGTGGCGCAGGACTCCTGGGTGGGCCAGACGGCCTGGGTGGTGTCCTGGATCCCGGCGTGACAGCTCTGGCAGGTCACGAAAAGGGAACGGTGCCGCCAGTGGTCGAACCGGTCGGCCCGGCCCCGGGCCACGGCGGTCGCGGCACCGGCCAGCGACACCAGCGCGAGGAGCCCCAGGATCTGTCGGTTCGGTCTCATTGGGCTGCCTCCGTCCGATCCGTGCGCCGGGCCGGCGGCAAGGCGAGCATGTCGGCGCCCGAACTCAGGAAGAAGGAGACGCGCGCGGTGAGGCGGGTCTGGTTCCAGTCGAGCGCCGCCGCATCCGGCCGGCGGCGGTCTTCCTGGTACCACGCGGCGCCGAGCGAAAGCTGCCACCGTTCGGCGGGGCGCCAGTCGGCGTTCAGGCCCAGGGCGTTCACCCGGGCCTCGTTGACCCGCAGTTCCAGCGGCCGGGTGAGCCGCGCGGCCCACGCGGTGAGCCCGATCTGGTCCCGCGGCTGATAGCTGACGCTGCCGTCGTAGCTGTTGTAGGCCCCGCCGGGGCCGTATTCGCTCTCGTGGCCGGCCTGCAGGGTCAGGTTGTCCCGGGGCGACCAGGTCGCGCCCAGGCCGACGCGCCAGCCCCGGTCCTCCACGGTCACGAGCGGGGTCGAGGCCTCGGCGTCGTCGTACCAGTACCGTTCGCCCCGGGCCCGGAGCGAGAGGTTAGGCCGGATCGAGACGGTCGCCGAGGCGTTCACCGCCTTGTAGGCCACCGGGCTGAAGGCGCCCCAGATGGTCCAGAGTTCGAAGTAGGGCCGGTAGCGGCGGGCGCCCACGGTGGCGGTCCACCGCTGGGTGAGGTAGCGCAGGGTCGCGTCGGCGCTGCCCCAGAGTCCTTCGGCGATATTGTATTCCGCGCCGGCCACCAGGCTCCAGTGGGGCAGGGGATGGATATCGGCGGACAGGGCGGCCCGCTCGGACACGAAGTAGTCGTTGCGCTGGTCCACCTGCCGCTGGTACTCGAGGTTGGCGTCGAAGCGCGGGTTGTTCCAGCCCGCCACCGCGCCGGCCACCAGCTGCCGTTGCCTGGGCTGGTATTCATCCAGCGGGTTGAGCACCGAACTCGAGACCGGCAGGGCCACCGCGCGCGCGAGTCCCCAGCCCAGGTATCCGCCCAGCTCGAGCCCGCGGCGGTTCTCCCGCAGGGTGACCCGCCCGCCGTCGAAGCCGGTCCAGCCCAGCCGGCCGGCGTAGATCTGCCGGCCCAGCCGTCCGGTGAGCCAGTCCCGCGGCGCGTACTCGGCGTAGAGTTCCTCCAGCTGGAGCGCCGGGTCGGTGCCGGGCCACACCTTGGCGTCTCCCAGATCGTAGGCCAGCCGGGCATTGGCCCGGACCCGCAGACCGGTCACGCCGAACCCCCACAGGGTGAGGTCCGCGGTGGTGACCCCCGGCGCCGCCAGCTGCCGGGCGCGGGGACGATAGAAGAAGCAGTACCCGGTGATCCCGGGACAGCTCACCGCGAATCCGTCCGGCGTCTCGGTGCCGCCGGTCCGGGGATTGGTCACGGTGGCGGAGGCCAGGATGCTGTCCAGCGCGTAGCCCCGGAAGCCGGCCCGCTGGACCCGGCTGTCGATCCGCAGCCGGTACCCCTGGGCCTGGAGCGGAGCCGCCGACGCGGCCAGCACCAGCGCCGCCAGGAATCCGCGGCGGATCCACCTTCCGGGATGCGCGCCGGGGGTCATCGCAGCAGCGCCCAGAGCACGAGGACGATCAGCGTGACCCCGATGGCCAGCGCGATGAAACCGAGCACCACCGACCAGAGATAGGCTGCGCGGGAGGCGGGCGGCGCCACCCGGGCGTCCAGTTCCCCGGCCTTGAGGGCCCGTTCGTATTCCAGGCCGTGCTCTTCCTTCATGTACCCGGCCGTGGCCCGGCCGGTGAAGATGACCGTGTCGATGGGGAACTTCTCCGGCCGGAAGTGCACGTTGAAGAAGTGGATGGTGAAGATGAAACTCGCGGCCAGCAGCGCCTCATCTCCGTGGACGATCGTGGCGATATTGAACGCCCACCCCGGCAGGAACCGGGCGAAGAACGTGGGGAACCAGAGGAAGAGCCCCGAAGTGCCGATGATGGCGACACCCCAGAACACCGCCCAGTAGTCGAACTTCTCCATGTAGCTGTAGCGCTCGAATTCCGGACGGGGCGCCTTGCCGAAGAACCACTTGAACATCTGGATCACGTCCCGGATGTCCTTGGGCTGGGGCACCATGGAGGTCGGGCCCCACAGCAGGGCTTTGCGGTCGGGGCCGCGGATGAAGCGGGTCACCAGGTCGGCGATGTGGGCGAAGAAATAGCCGAAGGTGATAATGGCGCAGAACCGGTGGACCAGGCCCGCCGCCACGGCGCCGCCGAAGACGCCCATGAGTCCCCGGGCCCAGGGCGCGTGCGAGAAGCGCAACGGCAGCCCGGTGGCGACCAGCCCCAGAAAGGAGACGATCACCAGGGCATGCAGCACCCGGTTGAAGAGCGAGAAGCGATAGAGGTACGGTCCCTCACCGCGGTCGGCCGAATTCATCGCGCGTCGGGTCATGACGGTATCCCTCCACTCGCGGCCGGCGCGGCGGGCGGTTGATCGGAGGGCCGGCGGCCCCGGCGATGCTCCACCATGGTCCGCAGCAGCCACAACAGACTATGCAGGCCGAAGAAGCTCATCACGCTCACCAGCAGCCCGGTCATCAGCAGGTAGGGCCAGTACAGCGACGGATACCTGCGCCGGTCGGTGTGGTCTCCGTGGGCGTAGTACTTGGCGAAATTGGCGTTGGCGCCCGGGTGGCAGCTGGCGCAGGTCGCCACGATGTTCCCGGCGAAGACCGAGGATTCCGGGTCGGTCGCCGGGCGCATGTTGTGGGGCGTATGGCAGTCGCTGCACTTGGCCGCCAGCTCCGACCCCAGGTGGCTCACCTTCCCGTGATAGGTCTGGAGGTAGGTCTCGTAGAGCTTCTCGTGGCAGGTGCCGCAGTTGTCCACCGTGCCGAGCTTCCAGAGCGGCTGGTCGGCCCGGACGATCTCGTGGGCCGAGTGGCAGTCGACGCAGACCGGCCGGGGGTGCCCTTCGGCCACGCCGTCCTGCTCCGGGTAGGCCGCGCCGTGCGCCGAGGAGTCGTAGACCGCCGCCACCCCGGCATGGCACTGGCCGCAGGTGGCCGGGATGTTCGCCCGGTTGACCGACGAGCCGGCTGAATCGGCGGGCAGGATCCGGTGGGCCCGGTGGCAGTCGGGGCAGGTGGCGGACACCACCAGGCCGTCGCGGGTGAGCGCGATGCCGTGCACGCTGCTGGGAAACGCGCTGGTGGCGATCCGGGCCTGTTCCTGGTCCGGCCCGGAGAAGTACCGGCCGATGATGTGTTCATCTCCGTGGCAGCGGCCGCACAGGCCGGCCACGTTCAGCGCGTAGGTGGGCGACTTCGGATCCTTCGCGCTCAGGACCTTGTGGGAGCCGTGGCACGCCACGCAGGTCGGCGCGTCCCCGCGCGATTCGGCGTTCACCGCGTGGATCGACGCTTCCCAGTCGTGCCCCGGCTGCTCGTGGCAGGTCTGGCAGGGGACGGCCACCATGTCGGTCCGGTGGGGATAACCGGCGTCATACCCCCGGTGGCAGTCCTGGCAGCTGAGGCTGGCGTGGACCGAGCTGTCGAGCACGTTGGCGGGCACGTAGAGCAGGGTATCCTGGCCCGGTCTGGTCGCGTTGGACCGGAGGAAATCACGATTGGTATGGCACTTCGCGCACTCCACGCCCTGCGGTCTCTGGGCCGCGGCCGGCCGCGCGGCGGCGGCGGCGGCGACGGTGAGCGAACCCAGGATCCAGGCGATGCGGCTCACGGAGCGCATGGCGGTTCTCCTCTAGGATCCGGCCGAAGCCGGCGGGGGGGCGGCCGAACGGGCCCGTCCCATGGGGGGCACCTTGTGGCAGACCTCGCAGGCCCGGGCCGGGTAGTGGTTCGTCTGCGCGGCGTGACAGGCCGTGCAGACCTGGCGGGTCCACCGGTCGAGACCGGGAACGCTGGTGTGGCACTGCACGCAGGCCACATGGTCCTCACGCTTGTGCTGGGCCAGCGCGCCGCCCCGGTGGCAATCCAGGCAGGCGACCGCGGGCTGGTGGTGATTCTCGTGGCAGTTGTCGCACTGCAGCGCCCTGGCGCTCATGACCGGGGCGGTGTGGCAGGCGGTACAGGCCAGGTTCGCCGTGGCGTGCGCCTGATGGGAGAAGTCGCCGGCCGGCAGGTTGAACGTCCTGGTGGGCGCGCCGCCGGGACCGGGATGGCAGGTGGCGCAGTTCTTCGGCTGAATCACCGGGTGATGGCAGTCGTTGCAGGTGGCCGGTGAGGCGAGCGTGGTCCGGCCGT
>JBFXBG010000059.1:0-22159 GCA_050183505.1 Gemmatimonadales bacterium
GGGTGGCGGTGGGAGGGACAGAGCGGGCGACCGGACTCGAACCGGCGACGTCCAGCTTGGGAAGCTGGCATTCTACCACTGAATTACGCCCGCGGACCGGCCGGAAACCTGCCCTCCGGCCGGGGGGGTGTCAAGCCGGACCGGGAGGCAGCCGGGGCTGAACCGGCCCCGACAGCCTGCGCCGGCCGGCTATTTCTTCTTGTACCTCCAGCCGACGATACCGGCCCCCTGCCCTTCCAGCGTGAAGGGCTTCACTTCGCCGGTCGCAAGCGTGCCCAGCGGAACTTCCTGGGGCTGGCCCACTGCGTTGCCATTCCGGTCGATGAACTCGAAGACCAGGGTGATCGGGCCCGCGGCGATCCTCTTCCCGGAGGCATCCTGCGCCTCCCGCCCGGTGGCGGTACCGGCCAGGCGCGCGCTGCCCTCGCCGGCCTGGAATTCGGTAACCTCGACGTTCACTGGCAGTCCGAGCAGGATGGTGACCAGCCGGACGGTCTGCTCATTGTTCTTGGTCGACTGATAGCCCTGGGCCAGCAGCCGGATGTTGTTCTCGTTCAGCGGGTCGATCGCCAGCAGGCGTTGCGAGACGGCGATCAGGCTGTCCGCCTGGCCCATCTTGAGGTAGGTGTTGGCCAGGTTGTAGAGGGCCCGGCGATAGTACGGGTTCTTCTCCAGCACGCCCTGGAAGGCGTGGACCGCGTCCTTGTAGTTGTCGTCGTTAAAGGCGTTCACGCCCAGGTTCAGCATCTCGTCGGGTGAGAGATCACCCGCGGCGCCGGCCGACGCCAGCAGCTCGGCTTCAACCGCCTGGGCGCTGTCCGGCATGCCGGCGGCCCGGAACGCCTGGGCCAGCGCCTTCCTGGCATCCGTGTCATCCGGTCTCCAGCCCAGGTATTTCCGCCACTCCGGGATCGCCTTGGCGAACTGCTCGGTGTTCTGATAGGACGCCGCCAGGCTGAACGCCGTCTCGGTCCGCATGGAGGAATCCCGCGGCATCTTCATCTTGGTCATCGCGGTCTCGAAATAGGTCGCCGCGCTGTCGTACTGCCGACGGTTGAAGAACAGGACGCCCAGGAACCGGTAGGCATGCGGTCCGTCATTGTAGAACGTGATCGCATGCTCCAGGAGCGCCATGGCGGAATCCGGCTGGTTGGCCTGCATGTACTGCGCGGCCGGCCGGAGCAGCGCCAGATAGGTGTTGTAGAGGATCGGGTCCAGCTCCTTGCGGCAGGCCGGCTGCAGCTGAAGCGTCTTGCTGAGGGCGGAATCGGCCCCGGCCACGTTGCCCTGGTACAGGTAGATCCGGGTGAGCCAGTACCATGCGGCCGGGTTCATGCCCTGGTCGTTATGGGCAATGGCGTCGATCAGCACGTCATGGCCTTCCCGCAGCAGGCGCTCGCTGTTCTCCGGGCTGTTCAGAGCGGACTGCACCCGGGACGCGGCACTGCTCACCTTGAAATGGCCCGGCTTGACGCATTCCGGCGCCTCGTACCGGGTCGGCTGGGCCTTGATCACTTCCTGGTTCTGCGCCCACGCCGCGGCGGGAACAGCCACCGCAACCGTGAGAAGAGCGGACCAGAATCGGATTGTCATTCCTGCTCCTTGTGGTTCAACGAAGTCAGCGCGCCTCATCAGCCAGGATGTTCCGGGCGCGTTGGCGAATCTCCTGCGACAGCTCATGGACCGGCCGGCCGGTCGTCCGCGCCAGCGCCACCAGGTCCTCATACTCGGGTTTCGGCCGCGGCCCGTCGGGCGTGTCCAGCACCTTGACCCGGACCCGGGCGCCGGCAAACTCCAGTGTCAGCTCCCGGCGTGGCAGGGTGACGCGCTCGGTGCGCCAGCGCCGCACACCCGCGGTCGTGCTATGCCGGAACAGCGCGTCCACCACCGCATCTTCCGCCGCGGGCGGCGCCGAGATCTCGATCCGGAACGCCGTCCGTCCCTTCTTCATGTGGGTGACCCAGATCTGAACGTCCAGCGCCCCGGCCTCGGTCAACGCCTCACGCAACGGCTCCAGATACTCGGGACTCAGGTCGTCCATGTCTGTGGCCAGCGTCACGACCTGCGCCGCCTCGACGGCGGCCTCACCCAGGACCAGCCGGAGCACATTGGGATAGTGTTCCGGATCCCGGGTGCCGGCGCCCCAGCCGGTGGTCCGGAGCGTCCAGCCGGGCGGTGGCGGGCCCTGGGAAAGCACCCGGAGAAGGACTGCCCCCGTCGGCGTGGTGGCCTCGCCGGTCACTGGTCCGTTGGCGGCCAGCGTCATCCCTTCCAGAAGCACCGCCGTCGCCGGTGCCGGCACCGGGATCGTCCCGTGCGCGGCCCGGACCCAGCCGCTGCCGACCGCGACCGGCAGATGCCGGACGTCGGTCAGGCCGAGCCGTTCGAACCCCTCGATACCTCCCACGATATCCACCAGCGCATCCACCGCCCCGACCTCGTGCAGCGCGACCTGCTCGGCGGGAACTCCGTGAACCCGGCCCTCGGCTTCGGCCAGGAGCCGGAAGGCCCGCACCGCACGGTCGCGCACCCAGGCGGAGAGATCGGCCCGCTCGATCGCGCCGACCAGATCGGCGACGTGGCGATGCGGCGCGTTACCCCCCGCGTGGTGGTGTCCCCTTCCCGCACCGTGATGGTGATGCGGGGCCGCGGCGGCGGCGGCAGCGCCGACCAGCTCCGCCGGCCCTTCGGTTGCGCCGTCGGGCATGACCACCGTCACCTTGGTGGCTGAGATCCCGGCCCGTTGTACCCGCTGCACCTCGACCCGCACGTCGGTGAGGCCCAGCCGGGCCGGCAGGCCCGCGAGCCACTCCGGGTCGGCCCCCGCGTCCACCAGGGCTCCCAGCAGCATGTCTCCGCTGATCCCGGCAGCGGGGTCGATCACGGCAAAGGCGTGCATAACCTTGAAATATCGCCCGGAATCAAAGGCCGGGCAAATCCCTCGATGGCACCCGGTAGAGCCACCCCGCGCCGGTATTGAAGACCACCACCCGTTCCTCCGGCCGGATCCACCCCTGGGCGCGCAGTTCGCGCGCGGCGGCCGCAGCCGCCCCTCCCTCGGGCGACATGTCGATGCCTTCATCCCGGGTGATCCGGGCGGCCTCGGCCGCGAGGGCGTCGTCGGTGACCGCGATAGCGGTCCCGGCACTCTCCCTCAGCGCCCGCAGGATCAGGCGGTCTCCCAGCGGGCCCGGAACCCGGAGCCCGCTCGCCACCGTGTGGGGATCGGCCCAGGTCGTCGCGCGGGGGTCTCCCGCCTCATAGGCCCGCACGATCGGAGCGCAGCCGGCCGATTGAACGCTCACCATCCTCGGCAGCCGGTCCGGAATCCACCCGGCTCCGCGCAATTCCAGAAATGCCTTCCACATCCCGATCAATCCGGTTCCTCCGCCCGTGGGGTAGACGATCACATCCGGCAGCTCCCAGCCGAAGGCAAGCGCAAGTTCGATACCGAGGGTCTTCTTGCCTTCAATCCGGTACGGCTCCCGCAGAGTGGACAGATCCATCGCTCCGGTGTCCACCGCGTGCGCCTTTGCGGCCCGCCCACAGTCACCGATGTGTCCCTCCAGCCGGACAAGATTTCCACCATAGGAGACGATCTGGGCGAGGATGGCGGGCGGCGTGCTGGCCGGCGCGAACACCTTCACACTGGCTCCCGCGCGGGCGGTGTAGGCCGATGCCGCCACGCCGGCGTTTCCCGCGGTGGGAATGACGAACTGCGTCTGGCCCGCCCTTACCGCCCGCGTGATCGCGGCGCTCAGTCCCCGGGCTTTGAAGGAGCCGGTGGGATTGACCGCTTCGTCCTTGATGAAGAGACGCTCCAGCCCGAGCCGCTGGCCGGTCCGCAACACATGCAGCAGAGGCGTGTCTCCTTCTCCCAGTGAAATCGGTGATTCATCCGGCTCCAGTGGAAGCCAGGGCCGGAAACGCCACATGCCGCCGGCGGGATCGAGCGCGTCCCGCTCAGGCAGCCCGGGCCGGCGCGCGGGGTAGCGTACCAGCCAGGGTTGCCCGCAGGTACAGACCGTCGGCAGACCCTCGGCCGCGCGGGTCGCCCCGCAATCGCTGCATTCGAGTGACCAGTCCATGCAAGTGAGAAGTGAGAAGGGAGAAGGGAAAAGTGAGAAGGGAGAAGGGAAAAGGTGTGGACGCGTAGACCCGGGTCTGCCTGAGGGGTGGAGAACGAGGAACCGGCCCGAGCCGGCGGCCTCCCCTACTTCCCGCGCTTCAGGGCTTCCAGGATTGCTTCCGCCTGCCTGAGCGAGAAGCCCGGAAGAGACGCGACCTCCGCCGCGGAGGCAGACTTCACCCCGGCCAGACTCCCGAATCGTTCCAGGAGCCGGGTGCGTTTGGTCGGGCCGATGCCGGGAAGATCCAGCAGTTCGGAGGTCAGGGTACGCGCCGTCCGCCGTTTCCGGTTGTACGCGACGCCGAACCGGTGCGCTTCGTCCCGCATGCGCTGCAGCAGGCGGAGCGACGGACTGCGGCGCGGCAACCGCAGGCTGTCCGGCCTGCCCGGGAGGAAGACTTCCTCCTCACGCTTGGCCAGGCTCACCATCGGGAGATCGACGAAGCCGGTCTCGCGCGCCGCGTCAAGCGCGGCCCCGAGCTGGCCCTTTCCCCCGTCGATCACCACGAGGTCGGGGATCGGTTTCCGCTCCTCGCGGCGCCGGGTGAGATAGCGGGTCATCACCTGGTGGATTGCCGCGAAGTCGTCCTGCTGGCCGTCGCCCTGGATCTTGAACTTCCGGTACTCGGCCTTCTTCGGCCGGCCGGCCTCGAACCAGACCAGGGAGCCGACGGTATCCCGGCCCTGGCTGGTCGAGATATCGACGCAGATCATGCTCCTCGGCACCGCCTGCAGGCCGAGGTCGCGGCCGAGGGCATAGACCGGATCTTCGGCCCGTTCGTCGGTCTCGAACGACTCGATTCGGAGGCTCTCCAGCAGGTGCCGCGCATTCTGGTCCGCCAGGTTCAGCAACCGATGACCCCGGCCCCGCTGGGGAACGAGGAACCCGCTGGCCGGCAGGAGGAGCTGGATGCTGTCGAAGTCCGCCGGCGGAAACGGCAGAATGACCTCTCGTGCGCGGGACGGGGCGGGTACGTAGTACCGCACCAGGAACGCACTCAGGATTGCATCATCCGCCTCTTCCTCGACGTTCTCCAGGAAACGGTGTTCCCGGCTCAGCACCCTTCCCTCCCGGACCCGGAGCAGCACCGCCACGGCGTCGTTGCGGTCCCGCGCGAAGCCGATGATGTCCGCATCGCCGCCGCTCACGGTCTCGACCGCCGCCGGAGCCTCGAGCTGCTCCAGCCATTTGAGCGTATCCCGCAGATCACGCGCGCGCTCGTAGTCCTGCCGGTCGCTCGCGCTCAGCATCAGCCGGCGCACCCGGGTGCGCACGTCGGCGGTCCGCCCGCCCAGGAAATCCAGCACCTGGTCGATCATGGCCCGGTAGGCTTCCTGCCCCTGCCGGCCGACACATGGGGCCAGGCACCGCCCGATGTGGAAATCCAGACAGGGCCGCTCCCGCCGTTCCCGGGGGATGTCGTCGGTACAGGACCGGACCGTGAAGATCCGCCGGACGAGTACCAGCGTGCGCCGCATGTCGGCCACGTCGGTGTAGGGACCGAAGTAGCGCGCGCCGGGGATGTCCCGCCGCCGGGTGACGATCACCCGGGGGAATGGATCCCGCAGTGTGACCGCGATCGACGGATAGCTCTTATCGTCCTTGAGCCGGACGTTGAAGCGGGGCTGGTGCTCCTTGATGAGGTTGTTTTCCAGCAGGAGCGCCTGCGGCTCATCCGGCACGACAATGGTCTCGACGTCGGCGATCAGCCGGACCAGCAGCCGGTTGCGGGGGCTGGTCGAGTCGTCGCCGGCGAAGTAGCTCCGTACCCGGCTCCTGAGGCGTTTGGCCTTGCCGACGTACAGCACGTCGCCACCGGCGTCCTTCCAGAGGTAGACGCCGGGGCCGTCCGGCAGAGTGTCGAGCTTCCGCTGGAGGTGTTCCGGAACAGAGACTTCAGGCATCGGCAGGAAAACTAATCCCGGTCGAGCAGCGGATCAGCCGGACCGGTGGCGCAGGCGGGCCACCAGCGATGCGGCCTCCGGGATGCGGAGCAGGTGACAGACTCCGAAGTAGGCGCCGCCATAGACCACCAGCGCCAGGAGGTCGAGCGCGAGCCGGTACGGCACGGGTGCCCAGGTGAGTACCGCCCAGGCCAGGCCGGCCGCGGCCGCGGCAGCCCCCCAGAGCCGCGCCAGAAACAGTCCGGGGACGCCGGTGGGGCCGATCCGGCGGTTCAGGGCCCGCCGCAGCAGGTGGAATTCGACCCAGGCGGCCATGCCGGCCGAGGCGGTGAGCCCGGCAGCGCCCCAGCGGGCCTCGATCCCGAGGGCCCCCGGCACAACGAAGGCGAACAGGTAACCCAGGCCGATGGTGAGTGCCACGCGGAGCACCGCGAAGCGAAGCGGCGTCCGGGTATCCTGCAGGGCATAGAACGCCGAGGAGTAGAGTCGGCCCATCGTGGCCGCCAGCAGGCCGACGGCGCTCCCCGCGAGGATTCCCCAGACGTACAAGGTGACGGTCGCCGTGAACTCCCCTGATTGGTAGACCACGCCGGCCACCACATGCCCCAGGGCGAGAAACGCCACCGCCGAGGGAACCACCAGAAAGGCGATCTGCCGGAGCCCGGTCCCGAGCCGTTGGGCCAGTCCGCGGGCCACAGCTTCCTCGGAACCGGTGACGCTCGACATCGCCGGGAGTTCCGCGGCGCTGACCGCCATGCCGAACAGGCTGACCGGAAGCATGGAGAGGGTCTGCGCGTACGCGAGCCCGGCCACTGCCCCGGCCGGCAACAGGCTGGCCAGCACCGTGTCCACGTAGGCGCTGATCTGAAACACCCCCCGGCTCACGAATACCGGCACGAAATTGCGAATGACGGTACGGGCGTGGACGTAGCCGGCCTCGAGCCGAGGTCGCACCGGCCCGATCAGGCGCACCACGACGGGCAGCTGCAGCAGGAACTGCAGGCCGCTGCCGGCCACCGACGCCCAGGCGGCGATCGCGGCCAGCGGGTACTGGTCCCGCCCCGGCCCGGCCACGATCAGGGCAGTGATCACGGCCAGGTTCCAGATGACCGGGGCCGCGTAGGAGAGGAAAAACCGCCGGTGGCTGTTCAGCACGCCCAGACACCAGGCGGAGAGGGCCAGCAGGCCGGCGCCGGGGAAGAGAATCCGGACCAGCAGAATGGTCTGCTCGCGCTTGTCTCCGGAGAACCCCGGGGCAATCAGATCGATCAGCAGTGGCGTTGCCAGCACGCCGGCCAGGACGACCACCGACGTGATCAGGCTCAGCAGGCCGATGACCGCGTTGGCGACCCGGGTGGCCTCGTCCCGTTTCCCTTCAGCCAGCAGCCGGGCATAGACCGGGATGAAGGACGCCGAGAGTACCCCTTCGCCGAACAGGTTCTGCAGGACGTTGGGAATCCGGAATGCCGCGTTGAACGCGTCGGCCGCGTCGGAGGTGCCGAAGTAGTGTCCGAAGACCCGCTGGCGGACGAGCCCCAGCAGGCGGCTGGCCAGGATCCCCGCGGACACCATGACCGCGGGACGGTGGCGGGAGGCAGGCTCGCTCAGGTGGACGGCGGGCGGGGGAGTTGGGGCCGGGACGGGGCGTCCTCGATCAGCCGCTGGAGAAAGGCGGTCTCATCCTGCAGCGCCTGCACCTGGCGGGACAGATCGTCGACCTCGCCTTCGAGCAGATCGACCTTGCGGGTCAGATCCGCCACATCGGGTGGAATCTGCTCCGGCCCCTCCAGTCGGCGCGCCAGGGCGCGCCCGATTGGAGAGTCGATCACGATCCCGATAATCGGGATGAGCAGCGCGATGATGAGAATGAGCCCGATCAGATACATGGCATCACGAGTTCCAGGAGACCGCGGCCCCGTCGTCGACCAGCGCCGTGCGGTACCATCCGTCGATGTGCTCGGCAATCAGACCGAGCAGATCGAAGCCGTAACGGGCCAGAAGCGGCGGCGCGCACAGGACCCGCTCCTGCGGTTTCCCGTCCGGCCGAACCGCGGCACGGGCACGGGAGATCTGGGTCATTTCCGTTTCCTGGCGCTTCTTCTGATGCGCGACCAGGCGTTTTTCGAGTTCCTCGGCCTGATGCATCATCCGGTGTCGTGCGGTTTCGGCCGGTTTCTGCATCGTCGGATCGATTTCCTTGACCAGCGGCTCGAGCCCGTCGTACGCCTGGTGCACCGCGGCCCGGAGCCCGGCGAGGATCCGGAGAACTTCCTCGGGCACCTGAGATCGGACGACCCGTGCCTCCAGTCCGCCGCCCGGCTCCAGCAACTCCTCGAGGGTGGCCCCGAACTTGGCCAGCACCCGATCGACCCGGGGCTCCACCAGCATGCCGGACCAGCGCGGAACCGGCAACTGCGTCACTGCCCCGAAGTGGCGGTAGACCGGGGCGCACAATGGAAGATAGCGCAGCTCTCCCGGTCCGGCGGCATAGGCCACGGTGGGCAGCAGCAGGGTCTCGATCACGGGCCGCAGCAGGACATTGCCGGAGAGCCGGGTGGGTTCGCCGTCGGCCACGGCCCGAAGAGCCTCGAGGCTGAAGCGCTCCCCGCTGCGGCGGGTGACGAACCCGCCGTCCTGCCGAACCAGGCGGTCCCGACCCTGGGAGGCCTCCAGCATCACCAGGGTGGCCCCATCCCCGACGGTGACGCCCGGGTCGTTCCCTGCCCCGGTCAGGGTGGCGTGCCGCCCGAGGAGGTCTTCTTCCAGGCCGGCGGCATCGTCCAGGGCCCGCAGCAGGTGGGGCGCCGCCGCCTGCTTCACGGCCAGGTGGGTGCTGTCCAGACAGAGGACGCCGTGCGGCGCCAGGATCTCGGCCAGCGCGTGGCCAAAGCTTCCGGCGACCGTCGCGCCGGCCCGGTAGTGCCGTCGCAGCCAGGCGAAGACCGGCTCCAGATACTCCGAAGGCGGCAGCCCCTGCTCAAACTCCTCCAGCCGAGCCTCGATGCCGTCGCCGAGGATCTCCCGGTACATCGGCGTGAGGGGAGCATCCGGCGGACGCGCGGGAAGCTCCGACCGGTGCAGCGTTCCGTCGCGGCCCAGCCAGCCCGCGTGGTTCGCTTCGGCGAAGTCGTGATCGTCGCCGGCGACCCAGAACACCGCCTGAACCGGGACCTCCCAGCGGGCCTCGAGGGCCCGGGCCAGCGCGGCGGCGGAGAGGGCCTTGTGTATGGCGTAGAGCGGTCCGGTGAAGAGCGCCGGCTGCTGGCCGGTGGACACCAGCAGCGCTTCGGGGTGTTCCAGCCGCGCCAGCAGCGCCTCGGTCCCCGCCGCCGGGTAGAAGGCCGGGAGCAGCCCGTGATCGAAGCCGCCCGGGCGGCGGGACGGCCAGCGGACCGGTGCCGGCAGCGCGGTGGTGAGGATCCGCATCCTCAGACCCGGGCGCCCATGAGAATACATCGGCGGGTGCGCCCCTCCAGCGGCGCCCCGTCGTATCCGCCGAAGCGATGCTTCACCCGGATGCCGGCCTGTTCCAGCAGCGTTTCCAGCTCGCGGGGGGAGAAGAGCCGTACCCGTTCGATGAACTTCCGGCCCGAGGGGGGATGGATGGTCTTGATCACGTAGGCTCCGTCCTGGGAGAGCCGGCGCTCGACGGCGAATTCGCGGTCACCCACCGTCAGCGTCTCGGTCCGGACCAGGTTCGCCCGGACATCCTCGGCATTGAGATAGTCAATGGTGAACCAGCCGCCCGGCCGCAGGGTTCCCGCCATGCCGCGCAGCGCGGCGGCATGTTCGGCGTCCTGGGCGAAATACCCGAAGCTGGTGAACAGGCTCACGGTCAGATCCATGCTGCCGGGCCGGACCGGCAGCCAGCGCATGTCGGCCCGCACCAAAGGCGCGCTGGTTTCCTCCCGGGCACGGCGGAGGAGGCTCATCGAGAGATCCAGACCCACCGGGTCGGCCCCGGCCCGCGCCAGGGCGCGGGAGTGGCGCCCGGCCCCGCACCCGACATCCAGCACCCGCCACCCCTTCCGCCACCCAAGGGTATTCACCATCAGCGCCACGACCCGCTCCGCGTCGGCCTCGTCCCGATGCGGGTACAGGTGCAGGTATTCCTCGCCGAACCACTCTTCGAACCATTCGGTCATGTCGTTGAGCGACCGGTAGACGACGCGCGGAGCGGGTCCCTGCCCGGTCCCGGCAGTCCTCCCGCGGGCGTCTACCGCCTGGCGCCCTTGTGGTACGGTTCCCCTCGAAGGATGGTGAATCCGCGGTAGAGCTGCTCGGCGACCACGACACGGGCAAGCTCATGCGGCAGGGTGAGCGGACCCAGGCTCCAGCGCAGGTCGGCCCGCTCGAGGAAGGACCGGTCCAGGCCGGTCGACCCGCCGATCACGACGGCGAGCGGGCGGGCCGCCAGCCGCCAGCCGTCCAGCCGGCGGGCCAGTTCTTCACTGGACCAGGCCTGGCCGGTACGGCTCAGCGCCACGACGGTGGCGGATGCCGGCAGGCGCGCGGTCAGGCGCCGGGATTCGTCCTGCCGGCCGAGCGCGTCGGTCCCCTGGCGGGCCTCCCGGAGCTCGACTTCCCGAAACCGCACGTAGCGCGAGAGCCGGCCGGCGTATTCGTCGAACGCGTCCCGGTAGAACCGCCGGAGCCGGCCGACCGCGAGCAGCGCGATTTCCACCCGGCGCCCGGGGGCCGCTCAGGCGTACATTCCGCGGAGCTTGTGCACCGCGGCGACCCGTTCGATGGCCAGCATGTAGGACGCGATCCGCATGTTGACCTGGTGCTTCTCCGAGATGTTGGCCACCTCCCGGAAGCTGCGGACCATGATGCGTTCGAGCCGGTTGTTGACCGTGTCCTCATCCCAGAAGTAGCCGCCCCGGTCCTGGACCCATTCGAAGTAGCTGACGGTGACGCCGCCGGCGTTGGCCAGGATGTCAGGGATGACGAAGGTCCCCTTCTTCTCCAGAATGGCATCGGCCAGCGCCGTGGTCGGGCCGTTGGCGCCTTCGCAGATGATCCGGGCCTTGATCCGGTCGGCATTGTGCCGGGTGATCACGTTCTCCAGGGCGGCGGGGACCAGCACCTCAACATCCATTTCCAGCAGCTGGTCGTTGGTGATCACCTCGGCGCCCTTGTACCCGTCCAGGAACTTCCGCTCCCGGGTGTGACGCAGGACGTCGTCGATGTTGAGCCCCTTGGGGTTGTAGATGCCGGCCGTCTTGTCGCTCAGAGCCACGACGGTCAGGCCGGCGCGTTCCATGAGCTGCGCGGCCACCGACCCCACGTTGCCGAATCCCTGGACCGCGACCTTGGTGCCCTTCACCGGCATCTTCAGGCGCTTGAGCGCCTCGATCGTGGTGATCATGCAGCCCCGCCCGGTCGCTTCCCGGCGGCCCAGCGAACCGCCCATCTCGATCGGCTTTCCGGTGACCACCGCGGTCACGGTGTGGCGCTTGTGCATGGAGTAGGTATCCATGATCCATGCCATGACCCGCTCGTTGGTGTTCACGTCCGGGGCGGGGACATCGGAATCGGGGCCCAGCATGTCGATGATGCCCGAGGTGTAGCGCCGGGTCAGTTTTTCCAGCTCCAGCACCGACATGGTGGCGGGATCGCAGATCACCCCGCCCTTGGCCCCGCCGAACGGAATGTTCACCACGGCGCATTTCCAGGTCATCCACGCGGCCAGCGCCTTGACCTCGTCCAGCGTCACGTTCAGGTCGAAGCGGATGCCGCCCTTGGCCGGGCCCCGGGCGCTGTTGTGGATGACCCGGTACCCGGTGAACACTTCGATTTCTCCGCTGTCGCGGGCGATCGGGCAGGAGACGATCAACTGGCGCTCCGGGTGGCGCAGGATCATGTACAGGCCGGGATCGAGGTCGAGGCGTTTGGCCGCGTAATCGAAGCGCGACATCATGGCCTCGAAGGGATTCTCTTCCGAAACGAACCGGGTGTCCCGGTCGGGCCGGATCACACTCTGGCTGGAACGGCTCTGGTCTTCCATAAGACGTGGTCAGCTCCACGATCAGGTTGGGCGGGCGACCGCCGCCATGACGGCGTCGAGGCCCGCGGTAATCTCCTCTTGACCTTCTTCCCACGTAAGGTCGAGGAGCGCCACCAGCGGTTCCGGCGTATTTGCCGGCCACCGGTCGCGCAGCTTCACGGCATCCTTCTCGGTAATCACCAGGTGGTCGGCCCGGCGGGCCGCGTGGGCCAGCCAGGCGACGTCTTCGTCGCGATAGTCATGATGGTCCCGCCAGGTCGCGACCTGGACGGCGGCCCCCGTGGCCTTGGTCTGCGCCACGAACGCTTCCGGATCGGCGATCCCGGATGCGGCCACGACCCGGCGGCCACGCAGGACCGTGGCCGGGACCGGCTTCCCGCTGACCAGCCCTTCCAGCCGGGACATGCCCAGGTGGCAGATCGCCACCGGCCCGTCGATCCGGTCCAACAGCTCCCGGGCCAGCCCGAGGGCGGCCTCGGGTGGTGCGCGCTTCCGGGTCACGATCGCCGCATCCGCACGGTCCAGCGCATGCCACCCTTCCCGCCAGGGACCGGCCGGCAGGGGCCAGCGAACCGCCCGGGTGGTCTCCGCGCTGACCACCGCGATATTGTAATCCCGCCGGACATCCAGGCGCTGGAACGCGTCGTCCAGCACCAGTACCTGGGCGCCCCGGGCCAGCGCACGTTCCGCGCCTGCCGCCCGGTCCGGATCGGCCACAACGAAAGCCTCCGGCACCGCACGCTCGTGCACCAGGGTTTCGTCGCCGCCGTAGCCCCGGAGCAGAATCCCGGGCCGCAGCCCCTGACCGGCATAATAGCGCGCGATCCAGATGGCGATCGGCGTTTTGCCGGAGCCCCCGACGGTCAGATTCCCGACGGCCACGGACGGCAATGGCAGATCCCGGACGGGAAACCAGCCACGGCTGTAGGCGAGCGTCCGCGCATGCATGGCCGCCTTCCACAGGCCCGCCGCCGGCAGCAACGCCAGCCGGGCCAGCCGGGCATCGGGCCGGCGGCTGGTCCATAACCAGCGGATTATGCGGTGGGTGTCGCCGCGCCGTCCGGGCATTCCAGACTCCTCGTTACCTGCTCCAATGCGCTCCTGGCGCGCTCCAGGCCCCGTTCCAGGCCTTCCGGGCCGGGGTCGACAACAAACGGCTCTCCGTACGCAATCCGTACCCGTGCGAACGGCCGTGGCAGCATGAACCGGTCCCAGGACCGGAACCGCCAGGCCGATCGCGCGTCGGCGTGGATCGGGAGGATCGCGGCGCCGGCCCGCTGGGCCGCGGCCACCACACCCCGCTTCAACTCGCGACGGGGACCCTGGGGTCCGTCCGGAGTGAAGGCCACCGGGGTGCCCGCTTCCAGCTCCCGGACCGCCCCCAGCAGGGCCCGGGTCGCGCCCCGGGTGCTGGAACCCCGAACCAGCCGGTACCCCAGGGCGGCGGCGTAGTCGGCCAGGTACTGGCCGTCGCGGGCCTCACTCACCACGATGGCGATCCCCTGGCCGCGGTGCCGCCAGAGGAGCGGCAGCAGCGCCTCATGCCACAACAGAAACACGAAGGGCCGTTCGGAGTCCTGCAGCTCCCGCCAGCGTGATTCCCCGCTCGTGGTAATCCGCCAGCTGCGGACCAGCAGCGATACCACGGTGCCCCCGACGGCGCGCAGCAGCCAGGGAGGCAGCCGAAGCCTCATCGTCCGATCAACTCCCCCGCCATCGCCGCGACCCGCCGGGCCGCCCCGGGCGGCCCCATCCGCTCCCGCACCAGGGCGAGCCCCCGCCGCTGTTCGACGGTCACCGGATCGGCCGGGTCCAGCAGCGGCCGGAGTTCGCGGACCAGGCGATCGACGGTGACGTCTTCCTGAAGCAGTTCGGGAACCACACCGGCCTCGGCCACCAGGTTCACCAGGCTTATCCACCTTACCCGCAGCAGCCGGCGGGCGATGACCGAGGTCCATGGGTGGGTCCGGTAGGCGACCACCATCGGCGTATCGGCCAGTGCCGCCTGCAGGGTCGTGGTGCCGGACTTGGCCAGCACCGCGTCCGCCGCCCGCAGCACGACCACCGGATCATCCCGCACCAGCGTGATGTCCCCGGCATCGGGATAGGCGCCCGCGGGCGTCGCCGCGGCAATCACCCGTTCGCAGCGGCCCTCGGCCCGCAGGACACCGGCGGCGTCACGGAACAGCGGCCAGTGATTCTTCACCTCGAGCGAGCGGCTCCCGGGAAAAATAGCGAGGACCCGGTCCTCCGCGGGGATCCCGAGGGCCGAGCGGGCTTGGGGCCTGCCAGGGGCCTCCGCCTCGCCGTCGACCAGCGGATGGCCGACAAATTCAGCGCTCAGCCCCAGGCGGCCGAACGCCTCAGGTTCGAACGGGAGAATCACGGCCAGCCGGTCCACCACCTTGAGCCGCCGGGCCCGGCCCGGACGCCAGGCCCACAGGGCCGGCGGGATATAGTACAGTACCCGGGTGCCCGCCTGGTGGGCCCGGGCGGCCAGCCGCATGTGGAATCCGGGATAATCGATGGGAAGCACGAGGTCGTACGGCTCGTCCCGGAACCGGCGGCCCAGCGTCCGGAGCAGACGGAGGTGGGCGGGGATCGAGTGGATCACTTCGACGAACCCCATGGCACTGTAGGCTTCCATCGAGTACAGCACCCGGGCGCCCGCGCCGGCCATCGCCGGGCCGCCGAAGGCATCGATCACCGCGCCGGGGAACCGCTCCCGCAGCGCGGTGACCACCCCGGCACCGTGCAGGTCGCCCGACGGTTCACCCGCGGAGACGAAGATCCGGACCGGTCGCGGGCCGGTCATGCACGGCGCACGACGGGCGCGGGGGTGCGGCTCACGGCCTCCGCCACCCGGAGCGCCAGCGCCAGCGCGGCCCGCCCTTCCTCCCCGCTCACGCCCGAGCGGGTATCCCCCCCAACCGCCGCTGCGAAGTTCTCCATTTCCAGCCGGAGGGCATCGGCCTCGGGGGCCTGGAGCGGAATCCGCTCCACGATGTCCTCCAGGCTGACATCGGGTCTGGGCTGCCAGTCGGGACGGAGCCGCATGAACTCCCCCGCCCCCAGGGCCAGGTCGAGCGACAGGTACCCGGTCGGCTGGAAGATCCGGAGTTTGCGGATCCGCTCGCGGGCCATCCGGCTGGCGGTCACGTTGGCGACCGCCCCATTGGCGAATTCCACCCTGGCATTGGCCATGTCGAGATGGGGCGAAAGCACGGCCACGCCGGAGCCCCGGACGTCGGCGGCCTCTCCGCCACCGACGAGGTGGAGCATGAGGTCGAGGTCGTGGATCATCAGGTCGAGGATCACCGCCACGTCGGTCCCCCGGGGCTGGAACGGAGCCAGTCGCATGCTCTCCATGTAGAGGGGCTGCGCCAGGTACGGCATGGCAGCCCGCACGGCCCGGTTGAATCGCTCGATGTGCCCCACCTGGAGAATCGCGCCGGCCTTGCCCGCGGCCCGGACCAGGGCGTCGGCCTCGTCCAGCGTGGCGGCCAGCGGCTTTTCCATCAGCACCGCCCGGCCCGCTTCCAGCGCCCGGATGCCCACTTCGGCATGAACCGGTGTGGGAACGGCCACGGTCACCGCCTCCGCCCGGGCCAGGAGTTCATCCAGGGAACGGAACGCCCGGGTGCCGGTGCGACCCGCGATTTCCTCCGCCCGGGCCGGGTCGATGTCGTAGACGCCGACCAGGGTGACCCCGGGCAGCCCGGCCAGATGGCGGGCGTGATGGGCGCCCAGGGCCCCGACCCCGACGACCCCGACGGGCAAGCGCGCGGTCATGCCGGGACCCCCCGTTCGGACGACTGCACGAACGCGATGAACCGCTCGACCTCGGGTACCGGCGGCAGGTCGGTTCGGGCCCGTTCCGCCGCCTGCGAGAGGTTGTAGTCCGAATTGAAGAAGAGGCGGTAGACCCGCTTGAGGGCGTTGATGGTCTCCGGGGGGAACCCGGCGCGCTGCAGCCCGATCGTATTGAGCCCGTACAGCTCCATCGGATTCCCCACCGCCTTGACGTACGGCGGTATGTCCTGGCTCACCCGGGTCATCCCGCCGACGAAGGCGTGGGTACCGATGGTGACGAACTGATGGACGCCGCTGAGCCCGCTCAGCTGGGCCCGGTCCTGCACCGTCACGTGGCCGGCCAGATTGGTCGAGTTGGCGATAATCACCCCGTTCCCCAGGTGGCAGTCATGGCCCAGATGGACATACGTCATGAGGAAGCACCGCTCCCCGATCGTGGTCCGGCCGGTGGCCCGGGTGCCCCGATTGACGGTCACGAACTCCCGGAGGACCGATCCGGCGCCGATCTCGACCCAGGTTTCCTCGCCCGCGTACTTGAGGTCCTGCGGGCTGCCACCGACAATGCTCCCCTCTCCGATCGAGACTTCCTCCGCCAGGCGGACGTAACGCTCCAGGGTGACCCGGGCGCCGATCCGGCAGCGCGGGCCCACCACGACGTCCGGCCCGATGATGGCGAACGCACCGACCGCCACCCCCTCGCCCAGTTCGGCGCGGGGGTCGACGATCGCGGTCGGGTGGACCTGAATGCTCACCGATCCACCACGCGGGCCATCATCTCGGCTTCGGCCACGACGTTGCCGTCCACATACGCCATGCCTTTCATCCGGCAGGTCTTGCCCCGGAACTGGAGCATTTCCAGTTCGCAGCGGAGCTGGTCGCCGGGGACCACGGGCCGCCGGAACTTCACGTTGTCCAGCGACATGAAGTAGACGACCTTGTCATGCGTGGGTTCCAGCTGGCCCAGCAGCAGCATGCCGCCGACCTGGGCCATGGCTTCGATGATGAGCACCCCGGGCATGATGGGATGGCCGGGGAAATGCCCCTGGAAGAAGGGCTCGTTGATCGTGACGTTCTTGATCCCCACGATCCGGTTCTTGCCGTCGCTCTCGATGATGCGGTCGACCAGCAGAAACGGGTAACGGTGGGGGATGTAATCGAGAATCTTGCCGATATCCATGGCGATGGCCCCGGTTCGGTTGCCGGCGCGCGCGATGGCGCGGGCCAGGGTGATGTTGCCCTGGTGACAGGGACGGGTGGCGATCACGTGCGCCCGGAGCCGCCCGCCCAGCAGGGCGAGGTCTCCCACGAGATCGCCGGCCTTGTGCCGCACGAATTCGTCCGGCCAGCGCAGCTCGGTGTCCACGACCCCGTCGTCGGTCAGGACGACGGCATTGGTGGTCGAGGCCCCCTGGATCAGGCCGCGCGCCCGGAGCCCTTCGACTTCCGCCGCAAACCCGAAGGTCCGCGCCCGGGCCAGTTCCCCGGCGAACGCCTCAGCCGAAAGATCGTACACCCCGACCTGGCGTCCGATCAGCGGATGGGGCCATTCGATCGTGGTGGTGAGCCGGAGTCCCCGGCCGGGGGACACGACATAGGTCGCGTCACCCTCGGTGACCTGGAAAGGCGCCGTCACGGTAAACACCGCCGGCTCGCCCTCCTGGGTGGCGGCGCCGGCCGACTGCAGCAGCTCCAGGAACGGCGCGAACGAGCCGTCCCCGATGGGCGGCTCCGGTCCATCCAGCTCGAGGATCAGATCGTCCAGCTCGAGCGCGTGAACCGCCGCCAGCACGTGTTCCACGGTGTGGATCGTGTGGTCACCGCGGCCCAGGGCGGTGCGGCGCTCGGTTTCGGTCACCTGGTCCAGCCGGGCCGGGATCTCCGGCGCCTCCGGCTGGTCCACCCGGCGGAAGACGATCCCAACCCCCGGTCCCGCGGGCCGGCAGGTGAGCCGGGTGGTGGCACCGGTATGCAGGCCGATCCCCGCCAGCGTGGCCGGGCGTTCAATCGTCTTTCTGGACACGCGCCCTCTCCACCAGCGATTCGATTTCCTTGGCCATCCCGGCCAGCCGGCCCAGGGCCGCCTGGGTCCGCAGGAACTGGCGGTGGGGCCGGGCGGGATACCCGCCGTAGGTCGCGCCGGCGGGGACGTTGCCGAAGACCACGCTCTTGGCGCTGATCCGGGCCCGGTCCCCGATGGTGATATGGTCCGAAATCCCGACGTGCCCCAGCACCATCACCTCGTCCCCGATGCGGGTCGTCCCGGCGACCCCGGTGCAGGCCATGATCAGCGTACGCCGCCCGATGCGGCAGTTGTGCGCGATATGAACCAGGTTGTCGATCTTGGTCCCCTGTCCGATCACGGTATCGTCCACGCTGCCCCGGTCCACGCAGGTGTTGGACCCGATCTCGACGTCATCCTCCAGGACGCAGGCGCCCACGTGCGGAATCGGCTGATGTCCCTCCGGGCCGGGCACGTAGCCGAAGCCCCGCCCGCCGATCACCGCCCCCGCCTTGAGCACGACCCGGTGGCCGAGCCGGGTGCCGGGATAACACACCACCCGCGGCCCGACGCGGCATCCGTCCCCGATCACCACACCCTCTCCGATGACCGCCCCCGGGTCGATCCGGGTTCCGGTCCCGATCCGGGCCCCGGGGCCGATCACCGCGCCGGGGCCGACCGAGACATCGGCGGCCAGCACCGCACCCTCTCCGACGACGGCGGTCGGGTCCACACCCGATACCGCAGGTGTTTCGGGAAACATCGCCGGTATGACGGCGATCAGCGCCTGGTACGGATTGCCAACGACGATGCGCGTGGCCGGTCCTTCGGGCTCGGCCGCGAGGTCCTGGGGCAGCAACACCGCCCCGGCGCGGGCGGAGCGAAAATACGGGAGGTATCGGGCTGAAACAAGAAACGACAATGCTTCCGGCCCGGCCCGGTCGAGGGGCCCGATCCGGTTCAACCGGACCCCGCCATCGCCAAGCAGGCGGCCGCCGACGAGGTCGGCGACCGCCTGCGCGGTCAGAGTACGGGCCGGCACGGGTCAGCGGCCGGCCTGAAGCCGCCGGACGACCTGGTCGGTGAGGTCAAGTGTTCGATCGGCCGATATGATGCCGTTGTTGGCGGCGGCCACATCGAAGATGATCGAATAGTTCCCCTCCGCCCGTATGCCGTCGATCACCTGCTGGATCCGGGTCGTGATCGGGTCGAGCAGTTCCTGCTCCCGCTTGGTTGCCCGATCCCGGAGATCCGCGATCCGCTGCTCCAGCGTGGTCTGCTGGGTCTCGAGTTCCTTCCGTTTGGCTTCCCGCGCCGTGGGGCTCAGCAGAACCGCGTCCCGGTTGAACGCGTTCGCGGCCGAATCGAGCGTGGCCTGCAACCGGGCAACCTCCGTGCGGTATCCTTCGACTTCCCGATTGAAGGTCGACTCGGCCTGGGCGAACCCCGGCGTCTGTCGCAGCACGACCTGAGTGTTGACGAAGGCGATCTTCTGCTGGGCCGGCTGCTGCGCACGAGCCGCCTGGCCCGTGAGCGACATGAGGGCCATGATTGTAACCGCACCGGACAAGACCTTGCGCATGCCGTACTCCTGAAGCGTGGAAAACAGGGGTTAGAAGAAATTGCCGAGTTTGAAATGCAGCTTCCAGCCCGGGTTGGGGCGGCCGTTGATGTCCACCTTGTCGAAACCGTAGCCCAGATCGATCCCGATGGGCCCGAGCGGAGAGATCAGCGCCACCCCGAAGCCGGCGCCCCGGAACAGCCGGCTGGGATCGTACTGCCGGGCATCGCGGTACACGTTGCCCGCGTCCAGGAACGTACTGAAATAGAGCGACTGGCTGGCCCGGGCGCCGAATTCCACGGTGAACGCGGCGTACGCCTTGCCGAAGGCGTCCGGGCTCGCCGTGCTGCCCCCGGCCTGCGGATCGAAGCCGTTGGGGGTGATGGAGAATTCCTCATAGCCCCGCAGCGGAACTCCGAACTGGGTACCGCCCATGGAGTAGAGCTCGGTGAAGAACGGACCGGCATCGCCGAAAATGAACCCGGTCTTGGCCGTGATGCCGAGGGTCAGCTGGACCCCGCTCCCCAGCTGGCGATTGCCGCCCAGCACGCCGAGCGGAGCATACCAGCGGCCCTCGCCCTCGATCTTCTGATAGCGGCCGGTGCCGCCGAGGAACCCGCCGTTCAGTTCACCCTGGAGACTCGCCATCGTGCCCGCGGTGGCGAAGGGCAGCCCGATCCGGGTATCCCGGAGGAGGGTCATGCCCAGCGTGGACCGGCTGCAGCTGGAACAGCGGAACCGGGCCCGGATCGCTTCGGAGCCCTCGGTGTAGCGGATCCGCTGGAAGCCGTAGGAGGCGAAGATCCTGGTGTAGCGGCTGCCGAAGAAGGGGAAGCCGAACTGCAGCGACCCGCCCTCCTGCCGCCGGCGGCCGAGGTCCTGAATGGTGAAGCGCTGCCGCGAATTGAAGAGCGTGAGGGTGCCCGAGACACGGCTGTCCCGGATCGCGGGATCGGTGTAGCTCAGCGTGAAGTCGTTGATGTTCTGGCCGAACTGCCACTGGAACCGGATCCGCTTGCCCCGGCCGAACAGATTCGGTTCCTCGATGCCGAAGAACCCGCCCACGCCGGTCCCCTGCCCCAGCGAAGCGCCGAAATTGAAGTTCCCGGTCCGCCGTTCCTCCACCCGGAACGTGACGTCGACATCCTTGCCGTTGGCCGACGGCTCGATGTCCGGGAACGGCATCGGCTGCTGGAAGTAGCCCAGGTTCCCGATGTTCTGATAGGACCGGATGAGACGGTCCTGACTGAAGACGCTTCCCGGCAGCAGCACGATCGCTTCCCGGATGACCCGCTCATGGGTGACGTCGTTGCCCAGGATATTGATCTTGTTGACCAGGGCGAGTTCGCCCTCACGGATGTCCCAGGCCAGGTCCACGTACCGGGTGCCGTCGGGGGCCGTCCGGCGGGTTTCCCGGCTGGAGACGTCCACGTAGATGTAGCCGTTGTTGCGGTAGAGGGTCCCCACCTTGTCCGCCGCGGCCTGCCACGCCTCCCGGTCGAAGGGCTCGGGCTTCCGGGACGTGTCGGCGATCTCTCCCGGGAAGAGCGCGCTCCCGAAGGGGTAGAAGGTGAGCAGCTCGTCGGTGGAGAACTGGCGGTTGCCGTTGATCTGGAAGGTGCCGACGTAATAGGGCTTGCCTTCGTCGACCGTGACCCGCACGGCGGCCTTGCCGGTCGTCGAGTCCATCATCAGCGTATCGGACAGAACCCGGAAATCGATCAGGCCGTGTTCGCCGTAGAACGCGGGAAGCCGCTCCCGCAGATCCTCGTCCAGGGTCTCGTCATCGTAGCGTCCCTTCTGGAACCACCAGAATCCTTCGGGGCGGGTGTCCATGTGCTTGACGACGTCCTTGTCCGAGAAAACCGTGTTTCCGGCGATCTGGACCTGGCTCACGGCGACCCGGTTGCCCTCATCCACCTCGAAGACCAGCCGGACGCCGGCCGGCTGGGGCAGTTCCACGACCCTGGTCCGGGCGGCGTAGTACCCCTGGGCCTGGTACATGGAGTCGATGGCTGCCCGGCCGCGTGCCACGGCCGCCCGGTCGATGGCCCGGCCCTCCTGCAGCTTGACCCGGTCCCGGACGGTCCGTTCGGGGATCTTTTCCGCGCCCCGGACCGTCCACTTGAGGAGCAGCGGCCGTTCCTTCACGTGCAGGACCAGCCAGTTCTTGTCTCCCACCTGGCGGAGGGAAACCGACACGTCGTCGAACTGGCCCGTCCCGAACAGCGCGTCGATGGCCCGCTGCACCTCGATGAAGCCGAGCGGGCGGCCGGTGACGATCCCGGCGGTGCCCTGGATCTGGGTGGGCGTCAGCCGGGAGTGCCCCTCCACCAGGACCGAGTCGATGACCGGAAAACCGCCCGCCGGTTCCTGGGCGGCCAGGGAGCGGCTGCCCAGGAGCGGGAGCAGGAACAGCAGAAGCGGCGTCAGCCGGATGCGCATGGGGGCGACGAATGCGGAAGACCGCCGCCCCGGGGGCGGCGGTCCGAGGTCAGGTCTTGGAACCGGTGAGCGCGCGGAAGGCCAGCCGTTCGCCGTCAGGCGCCACGTCGACCTCGATGTCTTCCCCGCGGCCGAACTCGCCGAGCAGGATCTTCTCGCTGAGCGGATCCTCGATGTATTTCTGGATCGCCCGCTTGAGGGGCCGGGCCCCGTAGTTCTGGTCATACCCGTGCTCGACCAGGAAATCCACGGCGGCCGGCGTGAGCCGGACCGGATCTCCCAAGATCGGAAGAGCAC
>JBFXBG010000060.1:0-21707 GCA_050183505.1 Gemmatimonadales bacterium
GACCCTCAAGCTCACAGAAGACATGACCATCTAGTGGGATTGAGGGATTGAGGGATTGGAGGATTGAGGGATTGAAGGATTGAGGGATTGAATCGGAGGCTGCGTCCCCGGCCAATCCCCCAATCCCTCAATCCCTCAATCTCAATATCCCGCTCCCCCACCCCCCAGCCGTGGATCGCTCACTCCCTGCCAGCCGCGGGGAGTGCGGATGATTGCTTCGACGTCACCCCAGCGCGAGCGGTAGGACACGGGATGGCCCATCGCCTGCAGCGCCTGGATCGTCACGGGGACGAAGCCGTTCCGCTCGAGCCGGATGCTGTCGGGCAGGGCCTGGTGATGCTGCCGGGGCGCCGAGACGGCGTCGGGCAGGCTCATGCCGTGGTCGAGCACGTTGGAGATGACGTGATAGACCTGGGTGATGATCGTCGGGCCGCCCGGCGTTCCCACTACCATCAGGAGCCGGCCGTTGCGGTCCAGCACGATGCTGGGCGTCATGGCCGAGAGCATGCGCTTGCCCGGGGCGACCGCGTTGGCCTCCCCCTGGACCAGCCCGTAGAAGTTGGGTCTGCCCGGCGCGGTGGCGAAATCGTCCATCTCGTCGTTCAGGAGAAACCCGGCTCCGCGCACCGCCACGCCGCTGCCGTAGCTGTTGTTGAGGGTGGTGGTGCAGCTGACGGCATTGCCCTCGGCGTCGACCACCGAGTAGTGGGTCGTGCTGGAGCCGGTCCGGATGGAAGGATCGAAGGCCCGGGTCGGCGAGGCGCGGTCGGGCAGAATCGTGCCGCGCAGGGAGTCGGCATACTCCTTCGACAGCAGCCGGTCCAGCGGCATCTGTACGAAGTCCGGGTCGCCCAGGAATACGTTGCGGTCGGTGAACGCCCGCCGCATGGCTTCGGTCTCGAGATGGACGAGCCTGGCCGATCCGAACGGGGGCAGCGGGTCGTAGCCCTCCATGATGTTGAGAATCTCGGCCATGGTGACGCCGCCGGATGACGCGGGTGGCATCGAGTAGATGGTGTAGCCGCGATACCGGATCTGGATCGGATCCCGCCACAGCGCGTGGTAGCCGGCCAGGTCCTTCAGCGTGATGATGCCGCCGCCCCGCCGCATCTCTCCCGCCAGCGAGTCCGCCACCCAGCCGCGGTAGAATCCCGCCGGGCCGCTGTCGCGGATCGCGGCGAGGGTGCGGGCCAGGTCGGCCTGGACGAACCGGGTCCCCACCGCCGGCGCCTTGCCGCCGGGCAGGAAATAGCGGCGGGAGGAGGCGAATCGTCCCAGCAGCCGGCTGCTGCCCGCGAGCGAGCGGTGGCGGTAGTCGTCGACCGTGAAGCCGTCCCGGGCGAGCCTGACCGCCGGCTCCACCACCTGCGACCAGGGCAGCCGGCCGAAGCGGCGGTGGGCTTCCGCCATGCCGGCGACGGCCCCGGGTACGCCGACGGCCAGGTGGCCGACCAGGCTGGCGTCGGTCGGGTTCCCGTCCTTGTCGAGGTACATGTCCCGGCTGGCCGCCCCCGGTGCGGCCTCGCGATAGTCCAGGGCATAGTGTCTTCCGTCCTTCATATGGAAGATCATGAACCCGCCGCCACCGATGTTGCCCGCTTCAGGATGCACCACGGCCAGTGCCATGCCGACCGCCACCGCCGCGTCCACCGCATTCCCGCCCTGCCGGAGGATGTCGCGGCCGACTTCGCTCGCCAGGCGGTTTCCGGAGACGACCATCGCGGAGTCCCCCTCGGCGACCCGGGCCTTCCCCATGTAGGGCCAGGCGGGATTGATGAGGGCGGCCGCACGCTCGGGTGCAGGCACCGGGACAGGGCGCGCGCAGGCCATGGCAGAGACCACGCAGGCCAGGACCACACCGGTAGCACGGAATTGCACGGGAACCTCGGCGGTGGTATGGAAAGAGAGGCCGGCTGTTGCCGGAAACTGCGGACGGCGGGTAATTTAGCAGCCGACCACGCGGTGCGCACGGTGCGGCGCCCGGGTACCTTCCCAGCGAACACTCCACGAGCCGGCGTTCACGCCGGCCTGCCATGGCCGATTTCCTCGATCCACGCATGACCGAGCGGCGGAATCCCGCCTCGCTCCATATCGATACCGCGTCGCCGCTGGAGATCGTGGACCTGATCGCGGCGGAAGACGCGCGTGTACCGGCGGCGGTCCACGCCGCGCGTGAGGATATCGCACGGGCCATCGAGTTGATCGAGGCGGCCTTCCGCGCCGGCGGGCGGCTCATCTATGTCGGCGCCGGTACCAGTGGCCGGCTGGGGGTGCTGGATGCCTCCGAATGCCCGCCCACCTTCCGGACGCCCCCGTCGATGGTGCTGGGCATTATCGCGGGCGGCTACCCGGCCCTGGTCCGCTCCGCCGAGGGAGTGGAGGACGACGTAAACGCGGGAATTGCGGCGATGGAAACCAATGCCGTCTCGCCCCATGATGTCGTCGTCGGAATCGCCGCGAGCGGTACGACTCCCTACGTACGCTCCGCCCTGGGCCGGGCCCAGGCTCTGGGTGCGAAGACCGTGTTTCTCTCCTGCAGCGAGGCGCCGCCGGTGTTGCTCGAGACCTGCGACGTCTGCATCACGGTCCCGGTCGGCCCCGAGATCGTCACCGGCTCGACCCGGATGAAGGCGGGGACCGCCACCAAGCTGGTGCTGAATACGCTGAGTACCGGCGCCATGATCCGGCTGGGCAAGGTGTACGGCAATCTCATGGTGGACCTGCAGGCCTGGAGCGACAAACTGGTGGACCGGGGCGAGCGGATCCTGATGGAGACCACCGGCGTCTCCCGCCCGGAGGCGCGCGCGGCGATCGAACGGGCGGACGGCAGCGTGAAGCTGGCCATCGTGATGGTCCGGCGCCAGGTGGATCTCGATCAGGCGAAGGCGCTGCTCGATGCGCACCAGGGACGGCTTCGTGAGGTGGTGGGCGATCCTCCGCCGGTGACGACGTGAATCCGCAGTCCACCCTGGCCGTCGGCCTCATGTCGGGGACCTCGCTCGACGGGGTGGACGCCGCGCTGGTCCGGGTAAGCGGGCCGGCCGAGATCGAACTGGTGGGCTACGCCTGCCGGCCCTATGCACCGGCCGAACGGGAAGAGATTCTGGCCGCCACGGTCGGGTCCACGACCCCGGATCTGGCGCGACTGCACGTGCACCTCGCCGAATGGGCGGCTCAGGCGGTCGAGGTGGTACTGGCCGAAGCCGGGGTGCAATCCGCCCAGCTTTCGTTCATCGCCTTTCCGGGGCAGACGCTCTGGCATGAGCCGCCGCTGGTGAGCTGGCAGCTGGGCGAGCCGGCCGTGCTGGCCGAACGGTTCGGTGTGCGGGTGGTGAGCGGGTTCCGCGCCCGGGATGTCGCGGCGGGAGGGCAGGGGGCGCCGCTCGTCCCCATGGCCGATGTGCTGGCCTTCGGGGCGGAGGCCGAACCCCGGGTGCTGTTGAACCTGGGCGGGATGGCCAATCTGACCTATGTCGAGCGCCGGGGCCGGCTCGACAGCGCCTTCGCCTTCGATACCGGGCCCGGGATGGCCGTCATTGATGCCATGGCGCGTCAGGCCGACCCGACACTCCCGTACGACCGGGACGGATACCTCGCCTCCCAGGGAGTCCCGGATGAGGCCGTGCTCCGGCAGCTCCTGGAAGAACCCTTCTTCGCCGCCGTGCCGCCCAAGAGTACCGGGCGCGAGCGGTTCGGCATTGCCTACGCCCGGTCCCTCTATGCCCGGGTGCCGGGCCCGGCCGGCGTGGCGACGGCGGTCGAGCTTACCGCCCGCAGTGTGGCCCAGGCCATTGCCCGCTGGGTACCGGGCACGCCCGAGGTGGTCGCGTCGGGGGGCGGCATCCACCATCCCGTCCTGATGCGGGCGATCGAGCGGCACCTGGGGCTGCTGCGGGGCACCTCCATCCGGATCCGTCGCTTCGACGAGCTGTTCTTCAACGGTGACGCGAAGGAAGCCGTGGCCTTTGCCCTGCTGGGTTACCTGGTGCTGGCGGGCCATCCCGGCAATCTCCCGGCCGCGACCGGCGCGCGAGGATTCCGGCTGCTCGGCTCGGTGACGCCGGCGTGAATCCGGGCCGCCTGCTTTTCCCCGCGCTCCGCTGGGATTCCGAATCCGGGTTCCGTCACGAAGCGGAGACGATCGCCGACGGGCTCGAGCTGGGCGTGGGCGGGTTCATCCTCTTCGGCGGCGAATTCGACGCGGTCGCGGACCTGACGACAGACCTGGTGGCGCGCGCCGGGCGGCCGCTGCTCATCGCGAGCGATCTTGAACGCGGCGCCGGCCAGCAGATCACGGGGCTCACCGACGTCCCGCCGCCCGGCGCGCTCGGCGCGCTGGCCGATCCCGATGCGATTCGAGCGGCGGCCAGGCTCACGGCCCTGGAGGCCCGCCGGGTCGGCGTCAACTGGATCCTGGCGCCGGACGGGGATCTGGATCTCCTGCCGGAGAATCCCATCGTCCAGACCCGCTCCTTCGGGGATGATCCGGCGCGGGTCGCCGGCGCGGTCGCCGCCTGGGTCGGAGCCTGCCAGGCCACGGGGACGCCGGCCTGCGCCAAACACTACCCCGGCCACGGGCGCACCGCGGTCGACTCGCATGCCGTACTGCCGGTGGTCGAGGCTCCGGCGGAGGTGCTGCGCGGAAGCGATGAGGTCCCCTTCCGCGCGGCGATTGTCGCGGGCGTTGCCGCGATCATGACGGCCCACGTCGCCTTCCCCGCGCTGGACCCATCGGGTGCTCCCGCCACATTCTCCCACCTCATACTGCAGCGCCTGCGTGACCGGCTGGGTTTTGAGGGAGCGGTGGTGACTGACGCGCTCATCATGGAGGCCGCCCGGGGTGCGGGACCGGGCCCGGCGGCCGTGGCGGCCCTGCGGGCAGGATGCGATCTCCTGCTCTATCCCCCGGATGTGCGAGCCTGCCACGTGGCGCTGACCGAGGCGCTCCAGGACGGCAGTCTTCCGGAGGGCCGAGTGGAGGCCGCCCTGGCCCGCTATGCGGGACTCCTCGGGCGGGTGGAGGGCCCTCCCCGGGATGACGCTCCGGATGCCGCCTGGGCCGCCGGTGTGGGCCGGCGGCTCCTGGCCCTGCCGCCGGGGCGGGGAACGCTGCCGCGGCTTCGGCCGCCGGTCCGGATCGAGGTGGTGGACGACGACCGGGGCGGCCCCTACCCGCCCCGGCCGGACGTCGGGCTGGAGCGGCTGCTCGAGGGCCGGGTTCCGCTCGGACCGGGCGGCAGCCGGATCGTGTGCGCGTTCAACGAACCGCGCGGATGGAAGGGCCGGTCGGGCTTCAGCCCGGAGGCCCGGAGCCGGCTCGCCGCCCGCTGCCCTGATGCCGACCTTGTCGTGCTGTTCGGCCATCCGCGTCTGGTGGACGGCCTGCCCGGTCAGGCGCCGGTTCTGGTCGCCTGGCACCGGCAGTTGCTGATGCAGATAGCGGTCGCCGAGTGGATCGTGGAGCGGCTGGGATGAGCGGTCTCGACTGGGGGATCGTCGCCGCCTACCTGGCCGGGTCGCTTGGCCTGGGCCTGTTCGTGGCCCGCCGGGGCGCCCGGAATCTGGTCGAGTTCTTCGTCGGCGGCCGGTCGATTCCGTGGTGGCTGGCCGCCACGTCCATGGCGGCGACCACATTCAACGTGGACACGCCGCTGTACGTGGCCGGCCGGGTGGCGCAGGCCGGCGTGGCGGGCAACTGGGAGTGGTGGAGTTTCGCGTTTGCCCACGTCCTGCTGGCGGTCGTGCTGGCCAAACTCTGGCGGCGGGCACAGGTGGTGACCGACATGGAGCTCACCGAGCTTCGCTACGGCGGCCGGCCCGCGGCCGCGCTACGGGCCACCCGGGCATTCCTGTTTGCCGTGCCGTTCAACTGCATCAGCATCGGCTACGGCATGCTGGCCATGCGCAAGGTGCTGGTCGGGCTGGGCGTGCTGGAGCACCTGCCGGCGCTGCCGGGCGATCCCCGGCTCTGGGCCATCATGCCGATCGTCCTGATCGTCCTGATCTACACCGCGGTCTCCGGCCTCTGGGGGGTGGTGGCAACCGATTTCATCCAGTATGTGCTGGCGATGGTGGGGGCCGTGGTCGTCGCGGCCTACGCCCTGAGCGAGGTGGGCGGGCTCGGCGGCCTCAGAGCCGGGCTGGTGGCGGCGGGACACGGCAACAAGCTCGATCTCTTTCCGACAGGGGAGGACGCGCTGCTCCCGCTCTCGACCTTCTTCGGGTACGTCCTGATCCAGTGGTGGGCGTTCCGCAACAGCGACGGCGGCGGGATGTTCGTGCAGCGGCTCTCGTCCACGGCCAGCGAGCGGGAGGCCACCCGCGCGGCCCACACGTTCAACATTCTCAATTACGTGGTGCGGACCTGGCCCTGGGTGATGGTGGGGCTGGTCGCCCTGCTGATTCTGCCCGGCCTGTCCGATCCGGAACTGGCCTACCCGGTGCTCATGGTGCGGTATCTCCCGCCGGGTCTGCTGGGGATCGTCTTCGCCAGCCTGGTGGCCGCGTTCATGTCCACCGTCTCCACCCAGGTGAACTGGGGCGCGAGCTATCTGGTGCACGATCTCTACGGGCGGTTCAGCGGCGAGCAGGACGACCGCACGCTGATGCGGGCGGCCCGCTGGGCCACGGTGGGCCTGACGCTCACGGCCGCGGGCGTCTCGTTCTTCATGGACAGCGTGGGCCAGGTGTTCCGGTTCGTGATCCTGATCGGGACCGGACCCGGCCTGGTGCTGCTGCTGCGCTGGTTCTGGTGGCGGATCAACGCCTGGGCGGAAATCGCGGCGATGGGGGCGGGGCTGGTGCTGGCGGTGGCGAGCCTGTTCGTGAGCTTTACCTTCGGCCAGCGCCTGGCCCTCACCGCGTTCGGGGCGCTGGCGGTCTGGCTGCCGGTCATGTTCCTCACCCCGCCAGAATCACCGGAGGTGCTGGACCGGTTCTATACCCGCATCCGCCCGGCCGGGGCGTGGGGACCGGTACGGCGGCGGACCGGGCTCACCGCGCTGGATTCGCTGGCGCGGGATGGCGGGCGCTGGCTGATGTGGGTGGCGCTGGTGCTGGGCGGGATGCTGGGGACGGGGTGGTGGCTGCTGGGGTGACTTCTGGGTCTGGTTTGGTCCTGGTAAACACGGATTCCACGGATTCCACGGAGGGTTCAGAGATTCACCGAGACTGCGTTTCGGGTAGGCCTCAAGGGCAGACGATCCGACGCAAAAGAGGAAGCCATATCAAGAGAGAGTCTGGAGGCATGAGAGAAGGTCTCAGTTCATGATTCTTCGAATGCCGTCCCGCAGGTTCCGCACGTTGAAGTTGATCAACAACCCCACGGGTTTGTTGGCCAGGCGGAGGTAGCTCAGCAGTTGTGCATGATGTAGCCTGGTGAGCATTTCGACGGCCTTCAATTCCACCACAACATCATTCTCCACGAGCATGTCCAGTCGAAGGCCTCCGTCCAGTACGAGGTCGTCGTACACAATCGGTACCGCCACTTCGATGTCGACCTTGAAGCCGGCTCGCCTGAGGTTCTGAAGGAGACAAAGCTGGTAGATCCGCTCGAGCAGGCCAGGTCCGAGCCTGGAATGAACCTGCATGGCGGCGCCGATCACAGCGGCGGTGACGTTCTCCAGGTAAAGCCCCATTGCCCACACAGTAGGTGTTCGACAGTATGCCCTTGGGCCGATCTCCGGTGAATATGAGGCGTAAGTTCTGCGGGAGGAGGATCCAGGAAACGCGGAAGGAGTTCATTTGCTTCAACGCTTACTCCGTGTAATCAGTGTAATCCGTGTTGAACCTGTACCAGCACGGAGCGACGTGCGCAAAAGCTACATTCCCCCCACCAGCGCCCACGCCTCCCGCACCGGCACCGCCGGGATGACGCTCCCGTCCCGGTCGAACACCGGGCTGCCGCTGGAGCCCTGGGCTCAGTAACCCAGGATGACTAGCCGTTCGGGCGGGCCCTTGTGAATGTGAGGCGTAAGGATCTGTCGGAGGAGGGAACTAGGAAACGCGGAAGGAGTTCCTCTGCTTTAGCGCATACTCCGTGTAATCAGTGTAATCCGTGTTGAACCGGTACCAGCACGGAGCGACGTTCGCAAAAGCTACATTCCCCCCACCAGCGCCCACGCCTCCCGCACCGGCACCGCCAGCACGATCCGCCCGTCGCTGTCGGCCTGGCCGCCGTAGACGACGCCGATGACGCTCCCGTCCCGGTCGAACACCGGGCTTCCGCTGGAGCCCTGGGCTCCGTAGCCCAGGATGACCAGCCGCTCGGGCGGGCTCTTGCTGATGATGCCGGTGGTGAGGGAAGCCGAGACTCCGACCCTGGTCCAGTCGCCACCCATCTCCATGTCCAGGCCGAGGGGGAAGCCGATCATGGCCACGGGCTCCCCGGTGCGGACCGGCTGGTCGGCGGGGGCGAGGCCTTTCACGACCGGCACGCCGCCCCGGACGTGGACCCGCACCAGGGCCAGATCGGATTCCGGGTCGGCGGGCAGGCGCGCGATGTCGGCCCGGAAATTCTGGGCCGACCCGTTGAAGATGACGCCCAGCTGCCGGGCAGGAGCGCCGTCCCGTCCCACCACCACGTGCCGGTTGGTGAAAACCAGCGCGGAGCTCTGGTCCGAGCTGACCGCGAAGCCGGAGCCGGTCTGGATGGTCCCGTCCGAGAACTCGACCACGACCAGCACGACCGCGTCGCCGTTGGCGTCGTTGATGGAAACCGCATCCACCGAGGCGGCCGACGCGAGGTTCCGCTGCCGGGCCTGGGCGATCGAGAGCTGCTGGCGGAGGGAGGACAGCTCTTCGGCGCTGCCGCCCTGGCTGATGCGGGTGCGGAGCCGGTCGGTCTCCGCGGCCGCGGAGTCCAGCGCGCTCTGGAGCGAGGCGACGTTCACCTGCATCCGGTTGTACTCCTCCACCAGGCTGTCGACCCGTCCCAGAAGCCGTTCACGCTCGGCGTCGATCCGGCGGGCGGCGGCGACACTCTGCCACACGTAGGCTCCCGCGAGCACGACCAGCAGGGCCAGCAGGACGACCGTCGTGCGGCGCAGGTGGGCCGTCTGATGCGCGACCTCGGCCCGGATCCGGACCGTGGTGTTACCGCCCTTGCCGCTCTTGCCCCCCGGAGGCGTGCGGCGGGGCGGCCGGTCGTCCCCGTCGCGGGGAGGGCGCGGCGCCGCCGGGGTCTCCGCCGGGGTCCCGCCCGGTCCCGGACGCCTGTCCCGCAGGATCTTCACTTCCAGCCTGGGGCCCTGTTTGCCGAACTGAATCACGTCGCCGTGGGCCAGCACGTGATCCGCGGTGAGCCGCTTGCCCTGGACGAAGGTTCCGTTGGTGCTGCCGAGGTCCCGCAGGACGTACATCTCGTCCTGCAGCATGACCGACGCATGCCGGCTGGATACGTCCAGATCCCGGTCGGCATCGAACCGCAGCTCGCAGTGCGGGTGCCGGCCGATCTGGATGAAGGGCTGGTCGAAGACCTCGGCCTGTCCGGCGCGGGCGCCGGAGAGAAACGTGAACTGGATCTTCAGAGACGACTCCGCGGGCGAAGCATTGTGGGTCGGATGATCGGGGGCAGTCGCGTGCTCCGGTTGACGGTTGCGGCGCCTAGGTGAGCCAGAGCAGGGCCGCTGCCGCCAGGGCCAGGAGCCCCAGCACGATGATCAGCGTGCGTTTCTGCTGCTTGCGGGAGACCGGAGCCGGACTCCCGGTGTAGATCGGCACCGGTTCCGTGGTCGCCTCGCCCTCGTTGAGGGGATAGACCTGATAGCCGGGGGCGAGCGCGCTGCCGGGATCGGACAGCCCCTCGCCGTCGAACCGGGCCACGACCGTGGTGATGTTGTCGGGGCCGCCCCGCGAGTTGGCCATGTCGATGAGCCGGGTGCAGAGCGACACCAGGTCGGTCTCTTCCCGGACCAGGGCGGTGATCTCGTCCTTCTTCACCTGGCCCGAGAGGCCGTCGGAGCAGAGGACGATGGTATCGCCGCGCGAGAGCGGCTGGTAGGTGAGGTCCACCTTGATCCGCGGTTCGGGCCCCAGCGCCTGCAGAATGATGTTCTTCCGCTCACTCTGCTCGGCCTCTTCCTCGGTCAGTTCTCCCGCCTCGACCAGCCGCTGCATCAGCGACTGGTCCTTGGTGAGCTGGATGCCCTGTCCGTTGCGGATCAGGTAGGCCCGGCTGTCGCCGACCTGGGCCAGATACAGGTCCGGGCCGATGATGCCCGCGGCGGTCACCGTGGTCCCCATGCCCCGCACCTCGGGATGCTCCCGGGAATGCTGATGGATCTTCACGTTGGCCTGCTCGACGGCTTCCTTCAGCCGGTAGGCGAACCGTTGCGCGCTCTGGTCCGGGTCGGGCGCCCATTTCTCCCGCATGTGGGTCAGGATCACGTCGGCCGCCATCGCGCTGGCGAGTTCGCCCGCCGCGGCGCCGCCCATGCCATCGGCCACCATGAAGAGCGACCCGCGCGGACCGATCTCGTGCTCCCGCACTTCCGGCTGCAGGCTGGCATTGCCGGTCGTGAGATCCGCCACGAGGAACGTATCCTCGTTGTGGTCGCGGGTGCGGCCAAGATCGGTCTTGCCGAAGACGGTGACGTGGACAGGACCAGTCGTCACGAATCAGAGCCCCTGCAGAATGGTTTTCCAGCTGGACTGGGACGGATCCAGGCGCACCGCCGCTTCGAGAGCCGCCTTGGCCTCGGCACGTTTCCCCGAACTTAGCTGATCGGTGGCTTCCTTTGCGCGCACTTGATACACCACGAAGGCACCCTGGGCGCGAAGGTCGGCGGGGAGCGACTCATCCCTCCAGATCTGGGTGCCGAGTCGAAGTCCCTCATTGCGGCGCTCGGGCACGTCGACGAACTCGAAGTCGTCCGCGAACACCGCGATCTGTCTCCGCAGGGTTGCCACATCGGGCTGCGGCCGCGGCGGCGTCGCGGTATCCTCTCGCTGAGTGCCGGGCCCCTGACTGGGCGTGCCGCCGCCGTTCCCGCCCTGCGTCCCCGAGCCGCCATTACCGGTGGGGCTTGCCCGGCCGGTGTCGGAATTCGGCTGGACCCGGCTCGAGTCCGCGCCCATCCTGCCGGTGTCGGGATTGCCGGCCAGGAGCGAGTCCCGCTGGGCCGTGGAGTCCTGGCCGCCTCCGCCGAAGAGGGCGTCCCGCATCGCGAATCCGCCGCCCGCCAGGGCCAGCACCACGACACCCACACCGATCGTCACCGGGGTAAGCCGGGCCCGGCGGCTGGGAGACGATACTCTGGTCGCGGGCGGCACCCGGGTCGCCGAGGTCCCGGACCCGCTGACCAGCACCTGGGTCTTGGCCTCGGTGCCGGCCACGGCCGGGACCGGCTGGCCTTCGACGGCCGCCATGGCCGCCAGGGCGAATTCCGTGGCGGAGGCGAAGCGGTCCTGCGGGTAACGGGCCAGCGCCCGGTCCATCACCGCCTGCAGGGCCGCCGGGAACCGCAGGTCCGGCCGCGCCGCAGCCAGCTTGATCGGGTCGTCGGTCAGCCGCTTGATCATCGTCTCCTGCGCCGTGTCCGCCACGAACGGCAGGGTGTCGGTGATCATCCGGTAGAAGACCAGCGCCAGCGAGTAGAGATCGCTGCGTCCGTCCAGCTTGTCACCCGAGAGCTGTTCCGGACTCATGTACTCGGGCGTGCCGACCACGAGCCCGGTCTTGGTGACCTTCTGCCCCTCGCCCCCGGCCGCCTTGGCGATGCCGAAGTCCACCACCTTCACGATGTCCCGCGTCCGCTGCGGGATCACCATGATGTTGTCGGGCTTCAGGTCCCGGTGGACGATGCCCAGGTCATGCGCCGCCTGCAACGCCTCGGCGCACTGCTGCAGGATTGCCGCCGCCCGCGGCAGGGGCAGGGGACCGGTTTCCTTGAGGAGCGCCGAGAGGGTCGGCCCCTCGACGTATTCCATGGCGAGGTAGATCGTGCCGTCTTCGGTCTCGCCGAAATCGTATACCGCGCAGACGTTGGGATGGTTGATCCGGCTGGCGTTGGCCGCCTCGCGGTTGAACCGGGAAATGGCCTCGGGGTCGTTGATCATCCCCTGGGTCATCACCTTGATCGCGCTGCGCCGGCCCATCTTCACGTGCTCGGCCAGGTACACCGCGCCCATCCCGCCCTCGCCCAGCTTCTGGAGCACATGATAGCGGTCCGCGATGACCTGGCCTACCAGGTCTCCGGTCGGGTTCGAACCCCGGAGGGTCTGCCCGTCCCGGGGGCAGAACTTCACCTCATCGGCGTATTCGGTACCGCAGACCGGGCAGAATTTCACGTGAACTCCACGCGCAGGAGCTGATCGCCGATCAGGATGCGGCTGCCGTTCCGCAGGATGGGCTCGCCCCGGATCGCCACCGCGATGCCGTTCCGGCTGCCCAGGTCGCTGATGACGAAATCCGCGTCCTCACTGCGAATGGACGCGTGCAGGGAGCTCATCGAGGGATCGTAGGGGAACTGCCAGTCCCCCTGCTCCCGGCCCAGGGTCAGCGTGCGTCCGGGTGAGAGATGCACGACGTCCCGCGGGCTGCCGTCGCTGCGCATCTGGGTGAGCGAGGCGATGTCGGCTCCGGGGATCAGGCTGCCCAGCCGGCGGGTCGCGTCCTGTTCCGGGGGCCGGGGGCCCGGGTACCCCAGGCGGCGGAACCGGAACAGCTGGCCGCCGATCATGACCGCGTCGGCATCCTGCAGCCGGTAGGGCTGTTCGATGAAGAGCCAGGTTCCGTTCCGGCTGCCGAGGTCCCGGACCCGCACCTGGCCGGCGGCATTGACGATCTGCGCGTGAAGCGGAGAGAGATAGGGATCTTCCGGGAAAGCCACGTCCGCGCCCTGACGGCCCAGAGAGGTCACCGCCCGGGTCAGGGTGAACTGCTTCAGGACCGAGCCGCTCCGGTCGAGCAACGTGAGCCCGATACTGACCGGGGCCGAGACCCGGGCCGACGTGCCGGCCCCGGCGAGCGAGGCACCGCAGGCCGGGCAGAACTTGGTGCCCGGCTGGCTGCGGTGGCCGCACGTGGCACAGGCGACCCCACCGCGCACGGTCGCGACCTTCGCACCGCACTGCCCGCAGAAGGGAAGATTGGGGACGATGGGCGCCTGGCATTGCGTGCACCGGGCGTCGGGGTCGCCCACCCGTTCCTGGACGCGAGTCGAGGGAACGTCGGGCGACTTCGAACCTGGGGAATCCGCCGTGGGACCTCCGCTAGTCTGCGGGTGAGCCAGAACCCGGGAGCCGCACCGGACCCGAAGCGGGCCGGGCGACAGGGAAATCGGGACTGACAGTACGTGGCGTCGAAAATCTAGGCTTTGGCGGCGGGAGCGTCAACATGGGACCTTGGCGTAAGTTAAGGTGGCAGTGTACCTTGCACGCATGCTGCCCGGTCATGCGCGGCTCACCCTCTCTGTAGCCGTCCTGCTCTCCGCCTGTTCGCTGTTCCATAAACCGGTTTCCGAAGCTCCTCCATCCTCCGGAATGGAGCGCCCGGGGCCGGGTTCTCCGGTCAATCTCCCCCCGGTTCCGGCCGACTCCGGTCCGCTCGATATCCGGGTCGTGTATCCCTCCCCCCAGGATCGGATCGACGCGAGGGACTCCTCGTTTCTGCTGGGATCGGTGGGCAACGGGAGTGCCACGCTTGCCATCAATGGACAACCGGTCCGGGTCTGGCCCAACGGCGCCTGGCTCGCCTGGGTGGCGCTACGGCCGGACAGTGTCATGCGGTTCACCCTGGTTGCCCGGGCCGGGGGCGACTCGGCGGTGCTGCAGTACGACGTGCGCCGGGTCCAGCGGTTCCGGCCGGAGGGAAGGCTGTGGATCGACACGACATCGTTCAGTCCGGCCGGCCGCGTCTGGTGGCCCAGGAACGAATACCTGCCGTTGTCGGTGCGCGCCAGTGAAGGCGCCAGCGTGCGGCTTCTCCTCCCGGACGGAAGCGCCATTCCGCTGGTGACCGATCCATCATACGGCGAGGTTGCCTGGGGCCTGCGGGCGTTCGACCGCGACACGCAGAACCTGGCGACGGCCCGGCGGGCGGATCGCTATGGCGGTCTGCTTCGGGGACTCGCGCTGGGAACGGACCCCGGCCCGCTTCTGGGACCCCCGGGACCTCCGCCCGACGGTCTGCCACCAGGGCCCGCTGACGCGCCGATCCCCATCGGCCCCCTCGCTCCATTCTGCCCGCCGGCCCGCCTGCCTGCCTGCCCACCCATGCTGGAAGCGAGCCTGGGCAGCGACACGATCCGCACCGCCTGGCCCATCCGGCTGGCCCTGCTGGACAGCGTGCCCCGGCTGGTTCAGCTGGACGATGATACCGCGGGGAGCGGGGAAACCGATCAACTGACCGTCGGCCGGGCGGCGCCCGGCGCCACCTACAACTGGTTCTTTCCGACCGGAACCCGCGCGGCCGTCTCCGGCCGGGTGAACGGCGATCTCCGGCTCCGGCTCTCCAGTGCGGCGGATGCCTGGGTGTCGGCGGCGGATGCGCAGCCGCTGCCGGCGGGCCTGCCACCGCTCCGCGCCGTCGTCGGGTCGGGCACGCTCACCCCGGCGGGGGACCGGCTCATCTTCCGGCTCCCGCTGAGCCAGCGGGTGCCCTTCCGGGTGGACGAAGCCGGCAAGGTCATCACGCTCCGTCTCTACAGTGCCGTGGGTGACGTGAACTGGATCCGCTACGGTGGCACCGATCCGTATGTCAGGCGGATCGCGTGGGCCCAGGACCGTTCGGACGAGGTGACGCTCAGCTTCGAGCTGGCTTCGCCGGTCTGGGGGTATCACACCCGCTGGAGCCGGAACGATCTGATCCTGGAAATCCGGCGCCCGCCGGAGATCAACCGCCGGCACCCCCTCGCCGGCCGTCTCATCGTGGTGGACCCGGGCCACCCGCCGGTCGGCGCCACCGGGCCCACCGGACTGCGTGAAGCCCAGGCGAACCTGGCGGTGGCCCTCGAAGTACGGCGGATGCTCGAGGCCAAGGGCGCCCGGGTCATCATGACCCGCACCGAGGACGTCCCGGTGGACCTCTACCCCCGGGTCCGGATGGCGGACACTCTGAACGCGGACATTCTGGTCTCGATCCACAACAACGCACTCCCCGACGGAGTGAATCCGTTCACCAACAACGGTACCAGCGTCTTCTACAATCAGCCCCGGAGCATTCCGCTCGCCATGGCGGTTCAGCGGGCACTGGTCCGCCGCCTGGGCCTCCGGAACCTCGGCGTGGGCCGGGGCGACCTCGCCCTGGTGCGCCCGACCTGGATGCCCGCCATACTCACCGAAGGACTCTTCATGATGCTGCCCGACCAGGAGTCCGCCCTGCGGCAACCGTCGGGACAGCGGCTGTACGCGGCAGGCGTCGTCGAGGGGATCGAGGAGTTTCTTCGGGGATATGGGGAATAGTGCAGAGTGCACAGTGCCGAGTGCAGGGTGCAGAGGTCGGGAGACGGCGGGAATCTCCTCACGGAGGTTCGGTGACGTACGCTGACCGCCGGACCGTCAGGCCCTCTGACACTCGGTTCCGTCTGCCTGCCCGCCTGCCCGCCTGCCGGCCTTTCCTGGCCGCCCTGGCCGTCTGGCCCGTCCTGGCCGTCCTGGCCGTCCCACCCCTCAGTGCGCAGACAGACCCCTCCGGGGCCTGGCGCACCATGCATACCGCTCATTTCCGGGTGCACTTCCGGCCCGGGGCCCTGGTCCTCGCCGGGCACGCGGCCCAGGAGGGTGAACGGGCCTGGTCGCTTCTGGCACGTGAGATCCCGCCGCCGCATGGCAAGGTCGACCTGATCCTGAGCGATGCCGCCGACTTCTCCAACGGCGCCACCAGCGTTTTCCCCTCTAACCGCATCGTGCTGCTCGCCACTCCGCCGCTCTCGGAACCGGGCGTCCAGTACTACGACGACTGGGTCCGCCTGATCCTGGTCCACGAGCTGGCTCACGTCTTCCACCTCGACCGGACCCGGGGGATCTGGAGCGTCGTCCGGGCGCTGTTCGGCCGAGTCCCGGGGTCGTTTCCCAATTCCTACCAGCCTTCCTGGGTGGTCGAGGGGATACCGGTCTATTACGAAACCCGGTTTTCCGCCGCGGGCCGGATCCGGGGCAGTTATCACACGCAGATCATGCTGAGCAATGCCGCCGCCGGCCACTGGCCCGCTCCGGCCGGCGCGGGGTACCTCTCCGAGCGCTGGCCCGACGGGGTGGGGCCGTATGTCTTCGGCGGCCGCTTCATGGCCGGACTCGATTCCGTCGCCGGCGATTCCGCCGTTCCCCGGTTCATCCGGAGTTCAGCGGCTCAGTTGATCCCGGTGCGGGTCGGTCATCCGCTCGAGCAAGGAACCGGCTTCGGCCTCACACCGCTCTGGCGGGGGATTCGGGAGGACTACGAACGGCAGGCCGTGGCCCGGCCGGCCGAAGCGGCGGTGCGTCTCGACGGCGGCTTCCGGCGGCCGCCGACACCGGTGGTGGCCTCGGATGGAACGGTGGCGTGGTTCTCCTCCCCTGCCGGGCGGGCGCCGGAAATCGTCCAGCGGCACCCGGACGGCCGGGAAGAGCGCCACCTCAGCACCGCCGGGGTGGATCTCTCCTGGTCTCAGGATACCCTGTACGCCTCCTGGCTCGACTTCGAAGACCCGCGCAGTTTCCGGTCCGAGCTTCACCGACTGGAGCGGGGGCGCTGGCGCCGGTTGACCCGGGCGGCCCGTGTCACGGACATCGCGGCCGGTCCATCCGGGGTTGTGGCCGTGCAGGTCGGCGGAACCGGCAACCGGCTGGTGCGGGTCCGGGGAGACACTCTGTCAGAACTGGTGCCGGATACTCTCGGCGTTTCGTGGGCCTCGCCGGCCGTGGCGGCGGACGGCAGCATCGCCGTGGTCCGGCACGACTCCTCGGGCTACGGCCTGCTGATCATGCCGCGAGGCGATCCCGCCGCGGCGCGTCTCCTGAGGCCGGTCGACGGGGGAGTTCTCACCGATCCCGCCTGGGAGCGTGATGGCGGCCTGCTCTTCTCGAACGACGCCACCGGGCTCCCGCAGATCTACCGGCTGGAGGGCGAAGCCGCCTGCCGGCTGACGGACGAGCCCTTCGGGGCGATGCAGCCGGCGCCGGCGCCCGATGGCTGGCTGTATTTCAGTACCATGCAGGCGGACGGGTTTGCGGTGATGCGAAGCAGGCTGGAATCGAATGCCGGGTGCATGGGTGAGGCGGGCGAAACGGCCGTGACCGCCGTGACGGCCGCGACGGTTGAGACGGCCGCGAGGGCCGAGGCGGCCGTGCCGGTCGTCACCGGCTACTCTCCCTGGCCGGCGCTGCGGCCGCATTACTTCATTCCCTACGTCGTCGATGCCGGGCCGTCCGGCACCATCGTGGGCGGGTTCACCTCCGGGTCCGATCCCGTCGGCCGGCTTGCCTATTCCCTTGATCTCGGGCTGTCCACTTCCGGGCAGCGACTCGACGGCGGGCTGGCGCTGGTCTACAGTCGCTGGGCCCGGCACGCGCTCGATGTCTCGTTCTCTCAGCGCTGGGGTGACGGAGGCTCGATCTCTTCACCCTCGGCCCGGGTGCTGAGCCGGGAGCGGGACGCATCCCTGGGCTTCACGACCACGTGGCGCAACTGGTGGCGCTCGGTAAGCCTCCGGGCCGGCGTCGATTACGAGCAGAACTACTTCGAGACCGACCGGCCGGTCGGGGTGAGTTTCTTCGCGCCGGAGTTCGGTGCCGCGAGCCTCACCGCCGGCCTCGGCCGGGTCCTCGCGACGCCGCTCGGGATCAGCGACGAGGACGGCGCCACCCTCCTGGTCCGCTACCGGCGGCGCTGGCGCCTGGATCTGGATGGGTGGTCGGACGAGTGGCGGGGCCGTCTGGCCGGATACCTCGCCATCAAAGGACTCGGACTCTACGCCCATCCGGTGCTCGCGGCACGCCTTGCCGGGGCCGTCTCCGCCGGCCCCGACCGGGAAACCTTTGGCATCGGCGGGGCGTCGGGAACCACGGTACAGCCGGTGCTGGGGGTGAACCTCGGAACCAGCCGGGCATTCCCGGTCCGCGGATACGAGCCGGGCGAGTTGCGGGGTGACCAGGTCGTCATCGGATCGCTCGAAGCGCGGATTCCGCTGTCGCTCATCGCCGAGCCGGTCGGTGCGCTGCCGGTGGGAATCGATCGGCTGAGCGTCCGGCTCTTCGGTGATTTCGGCACCGTGGGCCGGGTGCCGGCGGGAGCCGCCACGGGGTGGCTCGCGAGTGCCGGCGTGGAAATGGTATGGGACATCGTCGTCCTATATGATGTACCGGTGCGTCTCCGCGGGTCCGTGGCCAGCGCCTTGCGGGACGGCCGTGTCACCAGGTCCGGTAAGTTGAAGTTTGGCATGGGGTTCGGAGCAGACTTCTGACTCTGTCCTGCACCCGCCATCGTCCGGCGGATTGACACCGGGCCGGCGGTTGACCCATGCTCAGGGTGTGACCCGCAGGCCCCAGGTGAGCCCATGGCAGCAAGCTCCCCCCGACATCTCGTGAATCGCCCCCTCCTCGGCCTGGCCGCCGTTCTGGCCATCGCCGCCGTTTCTCAGGCGGTGTGTCCTTCCCGGCTCCAGGCCCAGGATCCGGCGGACCGGGTGGCGATAGAACAGCTTCGCGATTCGCTGGCCCAGGTGAGCGACAGCGCGGCACTGCACCGGGTCGAACGCGCCCTGATCGAGCGGGCCAGGCAGGATCGGGACAATCCGCTGCTTCATCTCCGTCTGGGGTTCATCGCACTCCGTCTGGGGGACCTGGGGGACAAGCCGCACTACGAGGACGCCGCCAGCGAATTCACCTGGGCCAGCGAACTCCGGCCCGACTGGCCCTATCCCTGGTACGGGCTGGGCCTGGCCGAACTGGCGATCGGTGAGCCCGAGCTGGCCATCGTGGCCGGGCTCCAGCGGATGTTCGGCCGGGATCATCTCACCAAGGGGGCGCTGGCCTTTGCCCGGGCGGCGGAGGTTGACCCGTCGTTCGTGAAGGGCCTGGTCGAACTGGCCAGCACGGCCATGAGCCAGCGGATCAACATCAAGCTGGATCTCGCGCTGCAGGCCCTGCGGGCCGCTTCGGCGACCGCGGCGGCCCGGAACCCGGAGGTGCTGCTCTGGCGGGGACGGGTGGAGCGGGAGAGCGGGGACATCGATTCGTCGATCGTCCAGCTGCGGCGCTACGTGCAGAGCGGGAACAACCGGGGGCTGGGGCTGCTGGAGCTGGCCCGGTCCATGTTTGTGAAGGGCGATCTGGCCGGGGCGCGGCCCTACTTCGAGGGTGCGGCGTCCGACGACAGTGCCTCGGTGGCGGAGTACCGCGCGGACCTGGCGCTGATCGCGCCGGACAGCATCCTGACCCGGTTCGACGCGAGTGAAGGAAGTGAACGGGCCGCGCTCCTGCGCGGGTTCTGGGCCGATCGTGACCGTCTCGAGTTGCGCCGGGACAACGAACGCCTGCGGGAGCACTACCGCCGGATCGACTATGCCCGGCACAACTTCATGCTGGTGAGCACCAATCGGCATTATGACATCATCGAGCGGTACAAATCCGGCAGCGAGGACTTCGACGACCGGGGGATCATCTATATCCGGCACGGGGCCCCCTCGGACCGTGCGTCGCTGACGATCCCCGGCATCGAGTTCAACGAGACCTGGAAATACGTGTCCTCCGGCGCGGACCCGGATATGGTGTTTCATTTCGTGGCCCGGGAGGACGTGCAGGACTACAAGCTGGTCGAGAGCCTGTACGACGTGCTGGGCTTCAGCGGCGCGCTGCAGGCGCGGATCGGCAATGAGCGGGCCCAGGACAACGCGATGGTGGAGCAACTGCTCCAGTCGCGGGAGAATATCAGCCCGATCTACACCCGCCTCCAGGGCTCCGGCACCGCCGGTCTGGTGAGCCTGACGGCCACGGAACGCAGCATGGGCCAGCGCAGCATCTCGCGCGGAACCACGACCGACAGCTACCGGCTCATCTTCGATCAGCCGATGAATGTGCGCACCGACGTCATGGCGGTGGGCGAGTCGCCCCGCGGCAGCCTGCTCCACGTCACCTGGGCGATCCCGGGGGCGGCACTCCAGCCGGAGAACAACCCGCTGGGGCTGGTCTACACCGTCCGGCTCCGGGTCACGGTCACCGATTCGCTGGGCCGGCCGGTGGCATCGCTGGATACCCTCAAACGCTTTCTGAGCCGGGTTCCGGTCCCCGCGGGGGAGAACCTGGTGGATCACGTGGCTCTGGCCGTGCCACCGGGCACGCTCCACTACCGCGTGGCCATCCAGCAGAGCGACCAGGTCGGCACGGTCCTGCCCCCGGCCACGCTCCAGGTGGGCCGGTTCGATGGATCCCGGTTTGCCGTGAGCTCGGTCGTGCTGGGCTGGCGCGGGGCGAACCTGCGCTGGGTCCGGCCGCGGGCGGACACGGTGTTCTTCAATCCGACCGGGACCTTCCGGCAGAACGGCGATATGGACCTGTACTATGAGGTCTATGGGCTGCCCCGGGGAACCACCTACCAGGTCGAACTCCTGGTCGGACGGAAGGGTGGAGGGACCGGGGACAAGATCTTCGCCGGTGGCCGCCCGGCGCTCACGCTTGGCTTCGAAGAGCGGGCCGACTCGTCGGTCACCCACAGCCGTCGCAGCATCGTACTCGACCGGCTGAAGCCGGGGGCCTACATTCTGAAGCTCGTGATCCACGAGCCGGATGGGGCCATCGCGGAAAGGCTCTCGGAGTTCCAGGTCGCGCCGCCGGACGAAACGGCACGCCGGTAGGCTCACGCCGCCATCAGGAAACCGCGGAAACGCGCGGAAGGAAGCGGGTGGATTGTTTCGACGTCCGTTCCCCGCTGTCCCCGGCAGTTTCCGCGAATTTCCGCGGTATCCATGCCGTTCCGCGGCCCCTATGTCTGTCTGCCCGTTTCTTCCTTCAGCCGCGTTCCCACGGTCCCATCGCCGGGTTCAGGCGGCGCTGATGCTGCTGGTCTGTCTGGTGCCGGCGACGGTCCGCGCCCAGAGCCCGGACCAGCGCGCCGCGTTGGAGCGCTGGCGTGATTCGCTCGCCACGGTCACCGACAGCGCCGGGCTCATCAGTCTCGAGTCGGCAATGATCGACACCGCCCGCCGGGACCGCGACAACACCGTACTCCACCTCAAACTCGGCCTCCTGGCCCTGCGCCTGGGTGAGCTCGGAAGCCGCAGCCGCTACGACGATGCCGGCTCCGAGTTCGAGTGGGCGCGGGAACTCGAGCCGCACTGGCCCTACCCGCTCATGGGGCTCGGCCTCGCCGAGGCCGGGCTGGTGGACACCAGCTACGGTGTCATGTCCCGGATCCGCTCGATGTTCTCCGCGGACCATCTTACCCGCTCCGTGGATGCACTCGCGAACGCGGTCCGCAAGGATTCCACCTTCGTGCCCGGTCTGGTGGCTCTGGCCGACGTGTCCCGCCAGCAGCTCATCAACACCGACTCATCGGGCATCCTGAAGATCTTCCGGAACGCGGCCCGCGGCCCCGCGGCGCGGGACACTGCCTTCCAGCTGGCTCTGGGCCAGACCGAACTCCTGGTGGGCAGCGCGGACTCGGCCCTGGCCGCATTCCGCCGGTACCACGATCTCGGGGGTGACAGCACCATCGGCATACTGGAGCTTACCCGGACACGCCTGGCCACCGGAGACACCTCGGCCCAGGGGGACTACTATCGCTTGGCGGCCGG
>JBFXBG010000061.1:0-21695 GCA_050183505.1 Gemmatimonadales bacterium
GTTCCCTGATCCCGTGTCCCCACAATGATTTGCATAGCTTGAACCCCCCTGTCCACCGGGCTAGATTCCGCTCGATGAGTCGAACTTTCCTGGCCCTGCTGCACTATGACGGCACCCGGTTTGTGGGCTGGCAGCGGCAACCGAATGGCCGGTCGGTTCAGGGAGAGTTCGAAGCGGTGCTGGAGCGGCTGTGCCGGCGGAGAGTCGTGGCGCACGGGGCCGGACGGACGGATGCGGGTGTCCACGCCCTCGGAATGGGAGTGAGCTTCACCCTGCCCGCGAAGTGGACCGGACCGGAGATACGCCGGGCGCTCAACGCCCTGCTTCCCGGGGACTGCTGGGTGATGGACATCCGGGAGACTGCGCCCGGGTTCCATGCCCGGAAAAGCGCCGCGGGCCGCCGGTACCGCTACGTGGTTGGAACCGACGAGGCGGCCCACTCCCCGTTCCGCCGCGGCTGGGAATGGGCCCTGACGCGGCCGCTGCGGTTCGGGCGGCTCACCCATGCGGCCGCGGACCTGACCGGCGAGCATGACTTCCGGGCCTTTGCGGTCAAGAGCGGCCCCAGGCCGCATTATCGATGCACCGTACGGGAGGCTGTGTGGCGGGAGCGACAGGATGCGCCGGGGGTGGTCTTCGAGATCGCGGCCGATCGGTTCCTGCACCACATGGTCCGGTTCCTGGTGGGGACCATGGTCGACATCGGGCTGGAGCGGCGGCCGCCGTCCGACATGGCCGCCCTGCTCCAGCGGACGGAGAACGACGAGACGAGCCCCCCGGCACCACCGCAGGGGCTCTTTTTCCTCTCAGCGGAGTATTCGGAGCAATGGTTCGTATGACCGACGGGCCAGCGGGCCGGCGGACCGACCGACGCTGGCTTCGGGCGTTGGCGCTGCTGACCGTGGTGCTGCTGCCGGGGATCACCGGCTGCGAGCGGCGGGAAGCCGCCCGCGGCGAAAGCGGGCTCGTCACCCGGGCCATCGCGTCCCAGAGTTCTCCGGAGCGGCAGTCCGCGCTGGACAGTTCCCGCCGCACCGCCCTGGTCGATGCCGCGGCCCGGGTCGGTCCGGGCGTCGTGTCGATCACGGCGACCACGCACCGCCGGGTCCAGAGCCAGTCGTTCTTCGATTTCTTCTATGGCCCGACCGATCGGGAGCAGGTCGTCCCGGTCGGCGGCACCGGGTTCATCGTCCGGCCCGACGGGATCATCATCACCAACCAGCATGTGGTTGCCGGCGCGGTGAAGGTCGTGGTCACCCTGCGGGACGGCACCGACCTGCCCGCCCGGGTCCTGGGCGAGGATCCGACGACCGACATCGCGGTGGTGAAGGTGGACCGGACCGGTCTGCCGGTGGTGCCGCTCGGTCGCAGCACCGACCTCATGATCGGTGAATGGGTCGTTGCCCTGGGCAATCCCTTCGCCTATCTGCTCGGGAATACCGAGCCCAGTGTGACGGCGGGGGTCGTGAGCGCGGTCGGGCGCAACATCCTGCCGGGACAGGATCAGACCGGCCTGTACCTGGACATGATCCAGACCGACGCCGCGATCAACCCGGGGAATTCCGGCGGGCCGCTGGCGAACGCGCTGGGCGAGGTGATCGGCGTCAATTCCTCGATCTTCAGCCAGAGCGGCGGGTCGATCGGCCTGGGCTTCGCGATTCCCATCGAACGCGCGCTGCGGGTGGCGGACGAAATCGTCCGCACCGGAGAAGTCCGCCGGGCCTGGGTGGGCATCGAGGTGGCGGGGGCCAACCGGATGCAGGACTGGAAGACCCAGGGCGGGGTGGTGGTCGTCCGGGTGGCCGACGGCGGCCCCGCCTGGCGGGCCGGGATCCGGCCCGACGACGTCCTGATGCAGGCCAACGGCCGCCGCCTGCGCAACTTCCTGGACTGGGAAGCGGCCAAGCTGGACCTTCGGGTGGGGGATTCCCTGCGGGTCCACCTGCGGGAGGGGAACCGCGAGCTCGATCGGGTCCTGATTTCCTCGGACCTGCCCACGGTGACGGCCGAGAAGGTCAACGTCCTCAAGGGGATGGAACTGGTGACTGTGACGCCGGCGATCCAGTCGGAGCGGGGCCTGAGCAGCTCTCAGGGCGCGCTCATCTTCGGGATCTCGCCCCAGATCGCGCGGGCCACCGGCCTGGCCGAGGGCGACGTGATCCTCGCCATCAACCGGACCCGGATCACCCGGGCGGAGCAGGTCAACGAGATCTTCAACGCACTGCGGCCGCGCGAGGCGGTGCGGGTCTACATCGAGCGCGGCGGCCAGCCGGCGTTCACCGACCTGGTGTTCAGATGAGCGACGAGACCTACCGTTCCCCGCTGGGGACCCGCTACGCCTCGCCCGCGATGCAGCGGCTCTGGGGCGATCGCCACCGGATCGGCCTGTGGCGCCGGCTCTGGCTTGCGCTGGCCGAGGCCGAGAAGGAGCTCGGCCTGGCGATTCCCGACGAGGCGCTGAGCCAGATGCAGGATCATCTCGACGACGCCGATCTCAAGGCGGCCGCCGGGTACGAACGGCGTTTCCGCCATGATGTCATGGCCCACGTCCACGCCTTCGGCGACCAGGCGCCGGCCGCCCGGCCGTTCCTGCACCTCGGCAGCACCAGCGCGTTCGTGACCGACAACACGGACCTGCTGCTCATGCGCGAAGCGCTGCGGCTGGTTCTCGGGCGGCTCATCGCGCTGGAGGATGCACTGCTGCCCTTCGCCCGGCGCACCCGGGACATTCCCTGTCTGGCCTATACCCATTTCCAGCCGGCCCAGCTCACCACGGTCGGCAAGCGGGCCACGCTGTGGATGCAGGATATCGCGCTGGATATCGAGGAGATCGGCCACCGCATCGAGACCCTCCGGTTCCGGGGCTGCAAGGGCACCACCGGAACTCAGGCGTCTTTCCTCCAGCTCTTCGAGGGCGACGAATACCGGGTCCGGGAACTGGACCGGCGGGTCACCGCCAAGATGGGGTTTGGCCAGGCCTTCGCCGTGACCGGCCAGACCTATCCCCGCAAGACCGACGCGGCGGTGCTGGACACGTTGAGCGGGGTCGCCCAGACCCTGTCCAAGATGGCGACCGACCTGCGCCTGCTGCAGCACGAGGGTGAGCTGCTGGAGCCGTTCGAGGCCGAGCAGATCGGCTCCAGCGCGATGGCCTACAAGCGGAACCCGATGCGGGCCGAGCGGATCTGCGGGCTCGCCCGGTTCGTGATCTCGCTGGCCGGCAACGGCGCGGCGACCGCGGCCACCCAATGGCTGGAGCGGACGCTGGACGACAGCGCCAACCGCCGGCTCACGCTGCCGGAGGCGTTCCTCGCCACCGATGCCATCCTGATCCTCGCCGCCAACATCGCCGTGGGGCTGGAACTCCGGGAAGAAGTCATCCGGCGCCACGTGGACGAGCAGATGCCGTTCATGGCCACCGAACGCTGGCTCATGCTGGGGGTCGGAGCCGGGGGCGACCGGCAGGCGCTGCACGAAGTGATCCGGCGGCACAGCATGGAAGCGGCGGAGGTCGCCAGCCGCGGCCGGCCCAACGAGCTGCTCCGCCGGCTGGGCGAGGATCCCGCCTTCTCCGATGTACCGGCCGCCCGGCTCCAGGCCGAGCTGGATCCGGCCCGCTATACCGGCCGCGCTTCGGCGCAGGTCGAGGAGTTCATCCAGGAGTACCTGGCTCCATTGCTTGAGCGCACCAGGCCACTGGCCGCCCACCCCGATGCCGCACAGGTGACCGTATGACCGTACTGACTGAAAGCGCCCTTCCCCTGCCGCTGCTGCGCCGCGGCAAGGTCCGTGAAGTCTATGAAGTGGACCACGATCACCTGCTGCTGGTGGCCAGCGACCGGGTGAGCGCGTTCGATGTGGTCATGACCGAGGCGATCCCCCGGAAGGGGGCGGTGCTGACCCAGATCAGCGCCTTCTGGTTCCGGAAACTGGCGGATGTCTTCCCTTCGCATTTCCTGACCGCCGACGCGGGGGAGATCATCCAGCGGATTCCGGCACTGGCCGACTTCCGCGCGCAGCTGGACGGCCGCGCCATGCTGTGCCGGCGCACCCGGCCGGTCCTCTTCGAGTGCGTGGTCCGGGGATACCTGTCGGGGTCGGCCTGGGCGGAGTACCGCAAGCAGGGCACGCTGGCGGGGGAGCCGCTGGCGCCGGGACTGCAGGAGAGTTCCCGGCTGGAGCCGCCGATCTTCTCGCCCGCCACCAAGGCGGAGGAGGGTCACGACGTCAACGTGACCTACGCGGTCGTGGCCGGCGAGCTGGGAGAGACGGTCGCCGCCACCCTCCGGGACGCCAGCTTCCGGGTCTACAACGCCGGGCGGGATCACGCCGCCACCCGCGGGATCATCATCGCCGACACCAAGTTCGAGTTCGGCTTCGATTCCGGCGGCACCCTGCGTCTGATCGACGAGGTCCTGACACCGGATTCATCCCGCTTCTGGCCGGCCGACCAGTACCGGCCCGGGCGGTCCCAGCCGAGCTTCGACAAGCAACCGCTGCGGGACTATCTTGCGGGCCTCAAGCAGGCCGGAAGATGGAATGGGGAGGCGCCGCCCCCGCCGCTGCCGCCCGAGGTGGTGGAAGCCACCAGCCTGCGGTACGTCGATGCGTACCGCCGGGTCACGGGCAGCGAGTTGCCGGAGCCGGCGTGATCAGAGTCGCGCCCGAGGGATGGCGGTTCATCGTCCCGGCCTGGATCCTCGTGGCCCTGCTGGCCGGATTCCAGGTCTGGTGGGGGGTCCTGCTGTGGCTCCCCATCGCGGTCTGGGTGGTGGCCTTCTTTCGCGACCCGCCCCGCCCGGGCCCGCGGGGGGACCGGCTGGTGATCGCCCCGGCGGACGGGCTGGTGGTCAGCGTGCTGGACATCGACGAGCCGGCATTCATGGGTACGACCTCTCGACGGATATCGATCTTCATGAACGTGTTCAACTGCCACGTGAACCGCTATCCGGTGAGCGGGCGGATCGCGTTCCGGCAGTATCATCCCGGCCGGTTCGTCAACGCGGCCGACGAAAAAGCCAGCCTGGAGAATGAGCAGTCGTCGGTCGGGCTCGAGACGCCGCACGGGCGGGTGCTGGTGCGGCAGATCGCGGGGCTGGTGGCCCGGCGGATCGTCACCGATCACGCCGAAGGCACCCTGACCACCCAGGGCGACCGGATGGGCATGATCCGGTTCGGCTCCCGGGTGGATCTCTTTCTCCCCATGGGGGCGAAGGTGATGGTGAAGGAAGGGGATCACACCGTGGCCGGGGTCACCGTGGTGGCCGAATGGGCCTGAGCCCCGACCGCCCGCGCTTCCGGCGCCCGACCATGCGGGGCGTCGTGGTCGTGATGCCCAGCGCGTTCACGCTGGGCAACCTGTTTTTCGGCCTCTGGGCGATCGTCAGCGCCTACAACGCCAATTTCACATGGGCCGGCTGGTTCATCATTTTCGCCGGCGTCCTGGACATGCTGGACGGCCGGCTGGCCCGGCGCGTCAACGCCGGGACCCGGTTCGGGGCCGAGCTGGACTCCCTGGTGGACGCCATCTCCTTCGGCGTCGCTCCCGCACTCATCATGTATTTCCTGGAGTTCTCCCACTTCGGCCGGTTCGGGTGGGTGATCTGCTATCTCTACGTGGTGGCGGTGACGATCCGGCTGGCGCGGTACAACATTGTCGCCCACGGCAAACCCCAGAGCACCTGGTTCCTGGGCCTGCCCTCCCCCGCGGCGGGCATGACGCTCGCCGTGTACTACCCCTTCAGCCAGACCGACTGGTACCAGGCCTCCCTGGCCTATCTGAATCTGCAGAAGGAAGGCCTGGTCTTCCTGATGCTGCTGCTGTCGGTCCTGATGGTAAGCAACGTCCAGTACCCCAAGTTCCCCGGGATCGGCTTCCGGTCGCTCCGGGGGATCCTGGGAACCATCTTCAACGTCGTCCTGCTGATCAGCGGCCTGACCGTGCCGGAGTACGTGTTCTTCCCGCTGGGCCTGCTGTTCACGGGCTACGGCGCGGTGCGGGCGGTCGTGCTGGGATTGCAGGAACGCCATGACAACGGCGGCGATCTGCCGGACTCCGATCTCGATAGCGCCGACACTCCCGACATTCCCGGATCCCCGGATCCCGGGGAGGACCATCCCGCATGAACTTTCGCGCCCATATTCGTGTCGTGCCCCGGACCGGCCTGCTCGACCCGCAGGGCCAGGCCGTGGAACACGCCCTCACCGCCCTCGGCTTCAATGAGGCGACCGACGTCCGGATCGGCAAAGCCATCGAAGTCCGGGTCCAGGCGAAATCCCGGACCGACGCCGAGGCCCGGATCCGCCAGATGTGCGACAAGCTGCTGGCCAATCCGGTGACCGAAGACTACCTGGTCGAGATCGAGGAGAGCTGATGTTCCGTGTCGCGGTGGTCCGATTCCCCGGCAGCAACTGCGATTTCGACAGCCTCGAGTCCGCCCGGCGGGCGGGGACCGAGAGCTACTTCGTCTGGCACCGGGAGTCCGACCTGGGGCAGGCCGACGCCGTCATTCTGCCGGGCGGATTCAGCTACGGCGACTACCTCCGCTCCGGCGCCATCGCCCGGTTCAGCCCGATCATGGCGGCGGTCCAGCGGTTTGCCGCCGAAGGCGGACCCGTCCTCGGCATCTGCAACGGATTCCAGATTCTGTGCGAGGCCGGCCTGCTCCCGGGCGCGCTGATGCGGAACGGCGGCCTCACGTTCGCGAGCCGGCCGGTCTGGCTCCGGGTCGAACGGACCGATACGGCCTTTACCGGCGCCTATGAGACGGGACAGGTGCTGCGCATGCCCGTGGCCCACGGCGAGGGCCGCTTCACGGCGGACGCCGACACGCTGGCCGCGCTCGAGGCCGAACACCGGATCGTGGTGCGGTACGTCGCCCCGGACGGCGGCCCCGCCGGCAGCCACAACCCCAACGGCTCGGCCAACGACATCGCCGGGATCTGCAACCCGACCGGCACCATCGTCGGCCTCATGCCGCATCCCGACCGCGCCACCGATCCGGCGCTGGGGCTGAGCGACGGCCTGGGGTTCTTTACCTCGGTGGCTGAAGTGAGAAGTGAGAAGTGAGAAGAGAAAAGGCCGGCCCACGGCCTCGATCCCTGTTCCCCCTTCACCGTTCACCGCTTACTGGAATGACCGACAAACCCAGCCGTAACGAAGACGAATACTTCGCCAAGCAGGAGCGCGAGATCCTGGAGAAACAGCGGGATACCGCCCGGAAGGCGGCGATCGCGGCGGAGCGGAAGAGCCATTACATGAAGTGTCCCAAGTGCGGCGCCGACCTGGTCACCGAGGATCTCCACAAGGTGCAGATCGACCGCTGTCCCGAATGCCACGGACTCTGGCTCGACGCCGGGGAGATCGACGCGGCCATCTCCCATGAGAACAAGGGGATGCTGGGACGCTTCTTCGGGGACTTCGTCGCCAGCTTCCGCGACAAGGACACCGGCGGGAAAGAGGCGAAGTGACCCGGACCTCCACGCCGGCAGGCGCCCAGCCCTTCCCTGGCGAACGGCCGGTGACGGCCGAGGTCGTGCGGGAGCACAACCTCAACCCGCTGGAGTTCGCCCGGATCCAGGAGATCCTGGGCCGGGAACCGACGCTCACCGAGCTGGGGATCTTCTCCGCCCTGTGGTCCGAGCACTGCTCCTACAAGCACTCCAAGGCGGTCCTCAAGACCTTCCCCACCACCGGACCGGCCGTAGTCCAGGGCCCGGGCGAGAACGCCGGGGTCCTGCGCCTGCCCGAGGGCTGGGCCGTGGCGTTCAAGATCGAATCCCACAACCATCCGAGTGCCGTGGAGCCGTATCAGGGCGCGGCGACCGGCGTGGGCGGAATCCTGCGGGATGTCTTCACCATGGGAGCCCGGCCGGTCGCGGTGCTGAACAGCCTGCGGTTCGGGCCGCTGGACCAGCCGCGCAACCGGTATCTGTTCGCCGGCGTCGTGCGCGGCGTGGGCGACTACGGCAATTGCGTCGGTGTTCCGACGCTGGGCGGCGAAGTGGACTTCGATGTGGGCTACAGCGGTAATCCGCTGGTAAACGCCATGTGCGTCGGCCTGCTGAAGGAGAAGGACCTCACCCTGGCCCGGGCCACCGGCGAGGGCAACATCCTGCTGGCGGTCGGAGCCCGGACCGGCCGGGACGGCATTCACGGCGCCAGTTTTGCCTCGGAAGAACTCTCCGAGAAGAGCGAGGCCCGGCGTCCCCAGGTCCAGGTGGGAGATCCCTTCACCGAGAAACTCCTGCTCGAGGCGACGCTCGAGCTCATCGAACGCAAGCTGGTAGTCGCCATTCAGGACATGGGCGCCGCCGGCCTGACCAGCTCATCGGCCGAGATGGCCGCCCGGGGCGGCGTCGGTGTCGAGATCGACACCGGCCGGGTGCCGGTCCGGGAAGCCGGGATGACGCCCTATGAGATCATGCTGTCCGAATCCCAGGAGCGCATGCTGGTCGTGTCCGAACCGGGCCGGGTGCGGGACATCGAAGCCGTCTGTGAGAAGTGGGAGCTGACCGCGACCCCGGTAGGCCAGGTCACCGGCGACGGGCTCTTCCGGGTGGTGCACGACGGCCTGACGGTGGCGGAGATCCCCGCCCAGCGCCTGGTGGACGACTGCCCGGTCTACCACCCCGAAGCCCGCGAGGGCGAGGCCGCCCGGAAGCGGCGCGACGCCCAGCCGCCCAGTCAGAAACCGCTGCGGCCCGATGAGGCCCTGCTCACCCTGCTCGACGCGCCCAGCATCGCCTCCAAGCGCTGGGTCTTCGAACAGTACGATTCGACGGTGCAGGGCCACACGGCGCTCGCTCCCGGCGGCGACGCGGGACTCATCCGGGTCAACGACACCGGATTCGGTCTGGCGATGACGGTGGACTGCAATGCCCGCCTGGTGGCGCTGCATCCCTATGAGGGCGGCAAGGCGGCCGTCGCCGAGGCGGCGAGGAACATCGCCTGTACCGGCGCGGTCCCGCTCGGCATCACCGACTGCCTCAACTTCGGCAACCCGGAGAAGCCCGAGGTGTTTTTTCAGTTCCGCGAGGCCTGCCGCGGCATCAGCGATGCCTGCCGGGCGTTCGGCATCCCGGTCACCGGCGGGAATGTCTCCTTCTACAATGAAAGCCCGACCGGCGTGGTCTTCCCCACCCCGACCATCGGGATGGTGGGTCTGCTCCCGAAGATCGCCGACCGGGTGGGCAGCCATTTCCGTTCCGAGGGAGACCGGATCGTCCTGCTCGGCGCGACCCGGGCCGGCAACCTGGGCGGGTCGGCCTACTGGGCGGAGAATCTCGGATTCGTCGGCGGGGCGCCTCCGGAGATCGACCTGGAAGCGGAGGTCCGCCTGCAACGGCTTCTGGCCGGCGCGGCGGCCCGGCATCTGCTCCACTCGGCCCACGACTGCTCGGCCGGCGGACTCAGCGTCACCCTGGCGGAAGCGGCCATTGGCGGCCCCTACCAGTCGGCCGGATTCGGCGCCGAGATGGACCTCAGCATCCTGGCCGGGGGTCTCTCGACAGAGGAGTTACTTTTCGGGGAAACCGGTGCCCGCGTGATCGTGTCCTGCGCCGCCTCCGGGCTGGACCAGTTGCTTCAACTGGCGCAGCATCAAGGAGTTCCAGCGTACGACATCGGCCTGGTCGGCCCCCCGGACGGGGATTTCGTCATCCAGGCCGGCGCGGCGACCATCTGGCGCCCGATCCGGGATCTTCGAACGGCGTATTTCGAGGCGATCCCGAAGAGAATGGGGCAGATAGCGGTGGCGGAGTGAGTCGCGGGGTCGCGAAGTCGGGAAGCCTCGAGGTTCCGGACTCCCGGCTCGGAATTCGGTATCGCACGACGCGGTGACCCGGCACGGTCCGGACCAGTACATTCGACTTCTCGACTTCTCGACTTCTCGACTTCTCGACTCCTATGTGCGGCATCTTCGGCGTTTCCGGCATTCCTGACGCGGCCCGGCTCACCTACCTCGGGCTCTATGCCCTGCAGCATCGGGGACAGGAGAGCGCGGGGATCATTTCCGTGGACGCGGAAGGCCACCCCCACAGCCATCGCGGCATGGGCCTCGTGTCGGAGAACTTCGACGACGAGATCCTGGGCCGGCTGGTGGGAGACGTCGCCATCGGCCACAGCCGCTATTCGACCACCGGGACCTCGGTCCTGGCCAACGCCCAGCCCTGCCTGGTGAACTACCACGAGGGCAGTCTCAGCATCGCGCACAACGGCAACCTGACCAACGCGGCCGAGCTGAAGCGGGACCTGGTGGCCAGCGGATCGATCTTCGCCAGCTCGTCGGATACCGAAGTCCTGGTGCACCTGGTGGCCCGCTCCCAGAAGCCCACGCCCGAACTGCAGATCCGCGAGGCCCTGGAGAAGGCGGACGGGGCCTACTCCCTGCTCATCACCCAGGGGCGGGATATCTACGCGGTCGTGGACAGCCGGGGTTTCCGGCCGCTGGTGCTGGGGCGGCTGGGCCGCGGGATCGTGGTCGCGTCCGAGACCTGCGCCCTCGACCTGGTCGGGGCCACGCTGATCCGGGAACTCAACCCGGGAGACTTCATTCGCGTCCGCGACGGCGTGGTCACCGAGCTGGAGCCGCTCCAGCCGCGTCCGGTGTCGCGGTGCGTCTTCGAGCTGGTCTACTTCTCCCGCCCCGACAGCACCGTCTTCGGCAAGTCGGTGGACCGGGTGCGCCGGGAGCTGGGCCGACAGCTGGCCCGGGAGCAGCCCGCGCCGGAGGGCGAGGTGGTCTTCAGCGTGCCGGACAGTTCCAATGCCATGGCGCTGGGATTCGCCGAGGTGTCCGGCATCAAGCTGGAGCACGGCCTCATCCGGAATCACTACATCGGCCGCACGTTCATCAACCCCACCCAGGCGCTCCGGGTGGCCAAGGTCAGGATCAAGTTCAATCCGGTCCGGGAAGTGATCGAGGGGAAGTCGGTCGTCGTGGTGGATGACAGCCTGGTCCGCGGGACCACCAGCAAGGGGCTGGTACAGATGATCCGCTCCGCCGGCGCCCGGGAGGTTCATTTCCGTCTCGCGTCCCCGCCCATTACCGGCCCCTGCCACTACGGGATCGACACGCCCACGCCGGAGGAGCTGATCGCGTCCACCCACTCGCGGGAGGAGATCCGGAAATACCTCGGGGTCGATTCCCTGGGCTACCTGTCGCTGGACGGCATGCTGTCGGCCGCCGGCACGCTCAATCCGTGGTGCCACGCCTGTTTCTCCGGGCGGTACCCGACGGCTATTCCGCAGGAGCTGGTCGAGCTGCGTCACGCTTCTCCCCTGATCACGAGCCCGGCATGAGCGGATCCTACACCCAGCCGCTGGTCTATTTCTTCGGCCAGGGCCGCGCCGACGGCACCGCCGCCATGAAGGACATCCTGGGCGGCAAAGGCGCGGGCCTCGCCGAAATGACGAACATCGGAATCCCGGTCCCTCCGGGATTCACCATTTCAGCCACCCTCTGTACCACCTACCTCGAGACCCACTCGTTTCCGCCGGCCCTGCGGACCCAGGTCGAGACCGCGCTGCAGCGGCTCGAAGCCGCGACCGGCCGGCAGTTCGGCGGCCGGAAGCATCCGCTGCTGGTCTCGGTACGGTCCGGGGCGGCCGTGTCGATGCCGGGCATGATGGAGACGATCCTGAACCTCGGCCTGAACGACGAAACCGTCGAAGGCCTCAAGGAGCTCTCCAACAACCCCCGCTTTGCCTACGACTCCTACCGCCGCTTCGTGCAGATGTACGGCGGCGTGGTGTACGACGTCCCCAAGGCCCGGTTCGAAGACCTGCTCGAGGCCAAGAAGCAGGCCCGGAAGGTGAAGCGGGACATCGACCTCCCGGCCGAGGATCTGATGGCCCTGGTCCGGGAGTTCAAGGCGGTCATCTCCCGGGAAACCGGCAAGGACTTCCCCGAGAACCCGATGGACCAGCTCTGGGGCGCGATCGCCGCGGTCTTCGAAAGCTGGAACACCCGGCGCGCGATCAACTACCGGAAGCTGCACGATATCCCGGACAGCATGGGCACCGCCGTCAACATCGTCACCATGGTCTTCGGCAACCTGGGCGAGGACTCCGGGACCGGTGTGGCGTTCAGCCGCGACCCGTCCACCGGGGCGCGGGGGATCTATGGCGAGTTCCTGCTCAATGCCCAGGGCGAGGATGTGGTCTCCGGCAGCCGGGACCCGCAGCCTATCGCCCGGCTCAAGGACAGCATGCCGCAGGCCTTCGGCGACCTGGACCAGATGGCCCGGACCCTGGAGCGCCACTTCCGCGACGTGCAGGACATGGAGTTCACCATCGAGCGGGGCAAGCTGTACATGCTGCAGACCCGGCGCGGCCAGCGTTCCGGCCATGCGGCGGTCCGGGTCGCGGTGGAGATGGTCGACGAGGGCCTGATCGATGAAGACGAAGCCGTCGCCCGGATCCCGCCCAACGACTTGAACCAGCTGCTGCACCCCACCATCGACAGCAAGGCGGAGCTGGACGTGCTCACGACCGGCCTCCCGGCCTCGCCCGGCGCCGCCAGCGGCACGGTGGTCTTCGATGCCGACCACGCCGCCGAGCAGGGCGCGCGGGGGGATCCGGTGATTCTCGTCCGCCGGGAAACCAGTCCGGAGGATTTCCACGGCATGGTCGCGGCCAAGGCCATCCTGACGGCCCGGGGCGGCATGACGTCCCACGCGGCGGTGGTGGCCCGCGGGATGGGCAAGCCCTGCGTCGCGGGTGCGCAGGAGATCGATGTCGAGGAGGCGGCGAAACGTTTCTCCGTCAACGGCCGCCACGTCGCCGAGGGCGAGTGGATCACGGTGGACGGCAGCACCGGCACGGTGTACGCCGGCCAGGCGGCGCTGGTCCCGCCGACCCTGGGCGAGCACTTCACCCGGCTCATGGAATGGGCCGACCGGATCCGGCATCTGCGGGTCCGGGTGAATGCCGACACGCCGGCCGACTCGCATCGAGGCCGGGACTTCGGGGCCGAGGGCATCGGCCTCTGCCGGACCGAGCACATGTTCTTTGAGGGAGACCGGATCACCGCCATGCGGGAAATGATCCTGGCCCGCGACGAGGCCGGGCGGAAGAAGGCCCTGGCCAAGCTGCTTCCCATGCAGCGCTCGGACTTCGAGGCCATCTTCCGCGCCATGGAGGGCTACCCGGTCACCATCCGGCTGCTGGACCCGCCCCTGCACGAGTTCCTGCCCAAGGAGAAGGACGAGATCGAGAAGCTGGCGAAGCAGATGGGCAAGACCGCGAAGGAAATCCACCACATCGTGGATCAGCTGGCCGAGATCAACCCCATGCTGGGCCTGCGGGGCTGCCGGCTGGGCATCATGTATCCCGAGATCACCGCCATGCAGGTGCGGGCCATTTTCGAAGCGGCGTGTACCGTGGCCTCCCGCAAGGGACGGGTGCAGCCCGAGGTGATGATCCCGCTGGTGGCCCACGTGGTTGAGTTCCGCAAGCAGGCGCTCATCGTGCGCCAGGTGGCGGAGGAAGTCTTCCGGGAAAAGCAGATCACCGTCCCCTACCTGCTCGGCACCATGATCGAGCTCCCCCGGGCCGCCCTCACGGCCGACGAGATCGCCCGGGAGGCGCAGTTCTTCTCCTTCGGGACCAACGACCTGACCCAGACCACCTGGGGCCTCTCGCGGGATGATGCCGGCGTGTTCCTGCCGGCCTATATCGAACTCGGCATCATGGAAGACGATCCCTTCCAGGTCCTGGACCAGACCGGAGTCGGCCGGCTGCTCTCCATGGCCGTCGAACTCGGCCGGAAGACCCGGGCCGATCTCAAGGTCGGCATCTGCGGCGAACACGGCGGGGAACCCAACGCGGTGGCCTTCTGCGAGCGCAACAAGATGAACTACGTCTCCTGCTCGCCGTACCGGGTGCCGATCGCGCGGCTGGCCGCGGCCCAGGCGGCGCTGGCCGGCCGGGGGACGGTGGACCGGACCAAGGCGACGGTGTGAGGGCGGCGGTCAGACGGGCAGACGGTCAGACGGGCAGACGGGCAGACGGGCAGACGGTCTGCCCGTCCGCATGTCAGGCACCGCCAGGCTTGACAGAATCCCGGGGCACGGCAGACTCTGATCCATGCGCCCTGGCGTCAGCTTCCTTCTGTTTTGTCTTCTGGCCTGTGGCTGGTCCCCCAAGCCCGCGGAATCCCCAATATCACTGAAGCCGATTGTTACCATCGACCCGGGCGACGGGCCGGGAGCGCTGGCGAGCCGGCCGTGGGTCGGGCCTCAGCTACCCGATGGTAGCTGGGCAGTCATAGTCCAGAACGGAGACCTCCCCTACCTCTACGACTCTCGTGGCCGTTTCATGCACCAGTTGGGACACAGCTCGGGCCCCGGAGAGTACGAGCACCCGACAACGGCCATCCGGAGTGGTGATTCACTGATCGTCTTCGACCTGACGCTTCGACGGGCAACAGTGGTCGAGGGAGATACCTTTGTCAGAAGTTTTCCTCTGCCGGAGACGGTGTGGTCGGTCGTTCGGCTCGATGACGGGAGTTTTGCGTTCACCCCGACTCGGTACGGGTCGGTCACGACGATCGGCCGTTTTGACTCCGTCGGACATGCTCTGCCCCCGCTCGCCGATACTCTCCCGACCTCGCCTCGTTACCCCCCGACCATCTCGGCCCTTGCCCTTGCTCCTGATGGAACGGTGTGGGGATCAAAGAACGGGGGCTTCAAACTGGTTCACTGGGATCTGAGCGGCCGCCTGCTCGACACCCTCGCGACGAGGCCGCTATGGTTCGATGAAAGGGATTCGGATTGGATCACGAGCCCAGAAAACCCACCCAGATCCCTGATAACCGGCCTGTGGGTCGACCAAGCCGGGCATGTCTGGATCGTCGCAATCACCGCGGACAACCGGTGGGCCCAGGGGCTCGGGAAACCAGTCAAGGGGGAAGGGGGAATCACCTACTACCCCATCAACGACCATGACCTCGTCTACGACACCATCATCGAGGCCTACGACCCCGCATCCGGCCAAGGTCTGGCCAGCTACCGGACCGACGAGGGTCTGATGTACGTAGCCGAACCCGGAGTGGTGGTGAGCGTGTTTCAGGACGATGAAGGCTGGTACGGAGCGAAGATCTGGAAAGTGGAGTTGCAGAAAAGGTAAGGGGCAGGTGCGGACCGGGCCTCATGCCGGTAGATTGTGACCCCTCGACCCGACGACTTCTCGACTTCTCGACTTCCGGCCTTCTCGACCTCTCGACTTCTCGACTCCTCGACTCCTCGACTCCTCGACTTCTCGACTTCTCGACTTCTCGACTCCTCGACTCCTCAACCTCCCACCCCCCGGTGACCCTCCTCTCCGCCGCCCTGCTTCTCTTCCTGGTCATGGACCCCCTGGGGAACGTGCCGTTCTTCCTCTCGGCGCTCCGCAATGTGGATCCCGGCCGGCGGAACCTGGTGGTCCTGCGGGAGCTGCTCATTGCGCTCGCGATCCTGGTCCTGTTCCTGTTCACCGGCCGCTATGTGCTGGATCTGCTCCGGATTTCGGATCCGGCCCTCACGACAGCCGGCGGGGTGATCCTCTTTCTCATTGCCCTGCGGATGATCTTCCCCACCCCGGAACGGCCCCTGCAGGAGGACATTTCGGGAGAGCCGTTCATCGTCCCGCTGGCGATCCCCTACGTCGCCGGCCCCTCCGCCCTGGCCACCCTGCTGCTCCTTGCCAGCAAGGAACCCGAGCGCTGGCCCACCTGGCTCGCCGCCCTGCTGCTGGCCTGGCTCGTCACCAGCATCATCCTGTTCTTCGGCAGCCAGCTGGGCCATGTGCTGGGCCGCCGGGGGCTGATCGCGATGGAACGCCTCATGGGCATGGTGCTCATCACCGTGGCGGTGCAGATGGTGATGAGCGGCATCGTGGAGGTGCTGGCGGCCTGAGAGGAAGTAAGAAGTGAGAAGTAAGAAGTGAGAAGTAAGAAGTGAGAGGGGGAGGCAATAAGATCAGAGAGTGCAGACGCCCTCCCGACCCGTGACTCCACGGTCCCGTGACTCCGCGACTCCGTAGCCCCGCCCTCCGCTCCCCCGCTCCCCCGCGAGGCCAATAGCAACCATCCGGGCACCGGCGCTATCCAACTGCTGATTCCGCCGCAGAGGGTGCACCCGGTGACTCCCGTACTTGCTGTCCTCTTTGTGTTACAGGCGCAGGGGCTGGCTTCCGCAGCCAGGCCGCCGGCCGCCACATCGGTCCGCGCGGTGCCCGCCCCCACCCCGCCGGTCATTGACGGGCGCGAGAACGACCCGGTCTGGCAGACGGCGCCTGCCATCTCAGGATTCCTGCAGGCGAGGCCCAGCGAGGGCGCCAATCCATCCCAGCCGACCGAAGCGCGCGTGGCGTACGATGCCCACAACCTCTACGTCTTTGTCCGTGCGTACGACTCCCACCCCGACAGCATCGTCCGGCTCCTTTCCCGGCGGGACGACCAGACGGCCTCCGACCAGATCATTCTGATGCTGGACTCCTATCACGACCGGCGGACCGGCTACGAGTTCGCCGTGAACCCGGCCGGCGTGAAGGCGGACTACGCCATCTACAACGACGGGAACGAAGACGGCGCCTGGGACGCCGTGTGGGACGCGGCAGCCCGGGTCGATTCGCTCGGATGGACGGTGGAGTACCGGATCCCTCTCTCTCAGCTGCGCTACTCCCGCTCCGGAGATGGAACCTTCGGTATCCTGATCTGGCGGGTGATCGAGCGCCACACCGAGACGGTGACCTGGCCCCTCTACCGGCCGTCCAGGTCGGGGTTCGTATCGCAATTCGGGGAGCTGACCGGACTCCACGATCTGGGCAGCCCCAGTCATGCCGAAATCACCCCCTATGTGGTGAGCAAGAACGTCCAGGTGGCGGCCGCGAGCGGGTTTGCCCGGGACCAGCAGACCACCGCCGGTGGGGATCTGCGCTACACCATGACGTCGAACCTGCTCCTCAACGCAACCGTCAACCCGGACTTCGGCCAGGTCGAGGCCGATCCGTCGGTCCTGAACCTCGGCGCCTTCGAGACCTTCTTTCAGGAACGCCGGCCGTTCTTCGTCGAAGGGAAAGGCCTCTTCGACTTTCCGGTCAATTGCGTGGTCGTGGTGGATTGCAGAACCGGTGAAGGGCTGTTCTACTCCCGCCGGATCGGCCGGGCACCCCAGCTGCGCGGTCTCTACGGCGACCGCACCGCCCCGACCGCCACCCGCATCCTCGGTGCCGGCAAGGTGACCGGACGGCTGCCCGGCGGCCTGTCCATCGGCGCGCTCGACGCGGTGACCGACCACGTCGCCGGGCCGGGAGGCACGACCCTCGAACCCACAACCAACTACGCCGTCATCCGGGCCAATCAGGACTACGCCGAGGGGAACGGCAGCGTCGGCGTCATGCTGACAGGAGTGAACCGCTGGCTCGACGCCAGCGCCGAACCGTACCTGCACCGCAACGCCTACAGCGGCGGCCTCGACGCGCGCCGGCGGTTCGCCCGGCGTTTCGAGGTCTCGGGCTCCTTCGACCTGAGCCGGGTGAGCGGTACGCCCGAGGCGATCGCGCTCACCCAGCGGAGCACCGTGCACCTCTACCAGCGGCCCGACGGCGCCGAGCGCTTCGATTCCACCAGGACATCCCTCACCGGGACCAATCTGGAACTGCGGTTCGCCAAGGTGGGGGGCCGGCGCCTGCTGTTCGAAACCGCGTACCAGCGCCGTTCGCCCGGATTCGAGATCAACGACCTCGGTTTCCTCCGGCAGGCCGACTTTCAGGCCTGGACCACCTGGGCCAACCTGGCATTCCGGACGCCCAACCGGATCTTCCAGCAGCTCCGGTGGAACTTCAACAACTGGGAATACTGGAACACGGACGGACTCCCCACCGAACGGGCCTTCAACACCAACGTCCACGTCCAGTTCACCAACCGCTGGTGGCTCCATGCGGGCGGCACCCTGGGGCAGATCGGGAGCACCTACTGCGACCGGTGCGCCCGCGGCGGCCCGGCGATCCGGCAGGATCCCTATATCTCCCCCTGGGCCGGGATCGAGGGGGACAGCCGCCACGCCCTGGTCCCCTACCTCTGGATGAACTACTTCCGGGGAGACCAGGGACGCTCGGAGTCGATCAGCTTCTCGCCGGAGCTTGATCTCAAGATCTCCAGCCGGTTCACGACGTCGCTCAGTGTCGACTGGGAGCATAATCGCAACGACACCCAGTACTTCGGGACGTTCACGGATCCCGGCGGCGCGGCGCACTACACCTTTGCCAACCTGAACCAGCATACGCTCTCGTTCACCTGGCGCCTGGGCTACACTTTCACCCCGGCCGCCACGCTCCAGATCTACGCCTCGCCGTTCGTGTCCAAAGGCACCTACAGTGACGTCCGGGAGCTGGCCTCACCGCGCGCGGTGGACTACGACGCCCGCTACCAGCCGTACGCCGATCCGGCGGTCGCCGCCGATCCCGGCGGGTTCAACGTGCAGCAGTTCCGCTCGAACCTGGTCTTCCGCTGGGAATACCGGCCCGGGTCCACCCTGTTCGTGGTCTGGAGTCAGGGACGGGACGGGTTCCTGCCCAGGGAAGGAACCGAATCCTTCAGGCGCAATCTCCGGGATCTCTTCGATCACCGGGCGAACGATACCTTCCTGGTGAAACTGTCCTACTGGTTTGCCAGTTGATGGATGGACTGAGGACACAGGACACAGGACACAGGACTGAGGACCCAGGACTGAGGACTGAGGGCTTCTCCGGCTCCGGGGCTCCGTGCTAAACCCTGCTGCCTGAGATCACCCGTCTACGCCGAAGACGAATACCGTCTGAGAACGGAACTCCCCTCCCGGCCGGAGGATGGTTGAGGGGAACGCGGGATGGTTGGGAGAGTCGGGGAAGTGCTGGGTTTCCAGGCAGAATCCGGCGTGCCGGCGGTAGACATGTCCGCCCTTGCCGGTGATGCTCCCATCCAGAAAGTTGCCGGAATAGAACTGGACCCCGGGTTCGGTCGTGTGAACCTCCAGGCTCCGCCCCCCGGCAGGGTCAACCGCCCGCGCGGCCGGCTTGAGCCCGGGTCCGCCGTTCAGAACGAAGTTGTGATCGTAGCCCCCGGCATGACCCAGCTGCGGATCGGGACTCTCGATCCTCGCCCCGATCGGCACCGGCTGGCGGAAGTCGAACACCGTCCCCTCGATCGGCCGCAACTCACCCGTGGGGATGAGGCCGGCATCGGCCGGGGTGATCCGATCCGCATGGATCGTCAGCAGGTGGCCGAGCACGTCACCCGCGGCAGCACCGGCCAGGTTGAAGTAGGAGTGCTGGGTGAGGTTGATCGGCGTTGCCCGGGTAGTCCGGGCCGCGTACTCGACGGTGAGCCGGCGCCCGTCCAGCCGGTATGTCACCGACACCTCGACCGTCCCGGGATACCCCTCCTCCCCGTCCGGACTCACATACTCCAGCACGACCCCGCATTCGCCCGCCGCTGAGAACTCCCGCGCGCTCCACAGCATCTTGTCGAACCCCCGCCACCCGCCGTGCAGGTGGTTGGGGCCATTGTTGGTGGCGAGCCGGTACTCTCTGCCGTCCAGCGCGAAGCGCCCGCCGGCAATCCGATTCGCATACCGACCGACGATCGCCCCGAAATACGGGGAGTCGGTCAGGTAGCCGTCGAGCGTGTCAAGGCCGAGTACGATATCGTCCGTGCGTCCCCGCCGGTCCGGCGCGCGGACGGACTGGATGATCCCACCATAGGTCAGTGCCCGGATCTCCAACCCCTCCGGAGAGGTCAGAGTGACGACGTCCACCCCGCGGCCATCGGGGAGCGAGCCGAAGGCGGATCGATCAGCGGCGTGGCAGAGCGGACCTGGCATGGAGGAAGAAGGTAACCGGGAACGAGTTGGCGAGCGGCGGAAGCGGGCGAAGGCCCGGCGGCCTTCCGCGCAGGACCGGGTCGACCGCCCCCAGCCCTTTTCTGTTACCGATTGAAACGTTACGCCCTCTTCCTGCGTACATTGTAGCACAATGACCACTCCTCTGAGCCCTGAGTTCCTCGCCCTCCAGCAGCTTCTCTCCGGCCGGTATTCCATCGAGCGGGAACTCGGCCGGGGCGGCATGGGCATCGTCCTGCTCGCCCGAGACGTGGCGCTGGACCGGCTGGTCGCGATCAAGCTCCTGCCCCCCGCCCTGGCCGCCCAGCCGGCCTTCCGGGAGCGGTTCCTGCGGGAGGCCCGGACCGCGGCGGGCCTTTCGCACCCGAACATCGTCCCGATTCATTCGGTCGAAGAGCACGGCGAACTGGTGTTCTTCGTCATGGGATACGTCGACGGCCAGACCCTGCGGGAACGGGTCGAACGGGACGGCCCGCTGGCGCCGAGGCACGCCATGAAGCTGATGCAGGACGTGGCCTGGGCACTGGGCTACGCCCACGAGCGGGGCGTGATCCATCGGGATGTGAAACCTGACAACATCATGATCGAACAGGGGACCGACCGGGCCATGGTCACCGACTTCGGCATTGCGGTCGCGAGCCGGGACCCGGCCGGTGAAGGCGAAGTCGTCGGGACCGCCCGCTACATGAGTCCGGAACAGGCCTGCGGCGAGCCGCTGGACGGCCGGAGCGATCTCTATTCGCTTGGCGGGACCTTTTTCTTCGCCCTCACCGGCAGGCCCCCGTTCGAGGGTCGAACCCTGCCGGCGATTCTCACCCAGCAGGTGTCCGGCCCGCCGGTCCGGATCGAGGCCACCCGTCCCGAGGTACCGGCCCGCTTCGCCGAGGTGATCGATCGGTGCCTCGAGCGGGAGCCCGATGACCGCTGGGATACCGGGGATGAAGTGGCCCGGCTTCTGGGTGAGGCCCGCGGGCGCGACTTCCGTGCGCCGCCGCTGGTGCGCAGCTTCGTGCGGAATGCCCAGGTCACCACCATGGTGGTCATGGCGATGGTGTTTGCCGGGCAGAGTGTCCGGATCGACCAGGCCGGAGTGACGGTCGTGAACGCGGGTCTGGGCCTGATCAGCACGATTCTGATCTTCCAGCTGGGGTCGGTCGCCCGCCGGCTGCTCCGCGAAGGGTACGCCTTCGACGATATCCGCGAGGCCCTCCTGGCCGAGGCCCGGGTGCAGGATGAGGAAGCCGACGAGCTCAAGCAGGCGCGCTGGCTCCGCTGGCTCAACAGCCGGTGGCACCGGGCCTGGGCCGGTCGGTTCGGGCGCTGGTTCTTCGGCCTGGCCGGCACCGGCCTCCGGCAGCCCAGACGTCCCCGCCTGCCCTCCTCCGACGCCACCGAGTTCGTCCTCGGACGTTCCACCCTGGCCGCCTGGGACGCCCTGCCCGAGGCAACCCGCCGGCACGTGCGCGGGGTCCCCGAAGTCGTCGAACGCCTGGAGGCACGGGCCGAACGGCTCCGGGCCGCCGGAGAGACCGGCGAGGCCCTGAATCAGACGGTCGGCGCGCTGGAGGATGTGCGGCTGGCCCTGCTCAAGGTCACCGCCGGCCTGGCCAGCGTGGAAGACCTGACCGAATACCTCGAGCGGGCCCGGGCCATCGGCGATGCCGTGGACCGGCAGCTGGCGGGACGAGGGGAAGTGGAGAAGGCCGTGAGAAGTGAACTACCCTCGCCTAAAGGCGAGGGCTTCAGGGCCGCTGGATGAGCCGCCGGACTGAAGTCCGCGGCTCATCCCGGATCTTCCACGCGGAAGATCGTATCATCAACCCCCGGTTCCT
>JBFXBG010000062.1:0-21058 GCA_050183505.1 Gemmatimonadales bacterium
TGCCGCTTGACGTACATGTACAGGGCCAGGGCCACGAGGAGGCCCAGGAGTCCGGCACCGATGGCCAGCACAGCGGGGGTGGGAAGAGTCATGTCGGTGTCAGCGTCAGATGGTGGTTCGGTGAGCCGCGAGCCGTGCACCGGGCGGGGAACCCTCGTTCAAGGGCGTCCCCCCAGTGCCGCCTGCGCCCGCTCTACCGGTTGTATTCGTTCATGGCCTTCTCGATGCCCTGCTCGACCCAGCGTTCGACCGCCTGAGCCATGGGTTCCATCAGGGCCTCGAGCTGGTCCTGCTCGTCCCGCCTGAATTCATCCAAAACAAAATCGGCCAGGTCCTCCACATCCGGGGGGACGGGGCCGATACCGATGCGCAACCGGGGGTAGTCCTGCCGCCGGAGCGCGCCTTCGATGCTCTTGAGCCCGTTGTGCCCGCCGGCGGAGCCGACGGCACGGAGCCGGAAGCGTCCGATGTCCAGGGCCACATCGTCCACCAGCACCAGCAGGTTCTCGGCGGGGTTGAAGTCCGGGGCGTCCCGGAGCGGGCCCAGGACCGCCCCGCTCCGGTTCATGTAGGTCAGCGGCTTGAGGATCCGGATTTCGTCTCCGGCCCGCATGCCGCTGGTCGCCCGTACCGGCCCGGCCCGCCGGAAGCCGGGCAGGTTCCAGCGCCGCGCCAGAAAATCCGCCAGCTGAAAGCCCGCGTTGTGCCGGGTCCCGGCATACTCCGGCCCCGGATTCCCCAACCCCAGGATGACCCGCAGAGGTCAGTCCTTCGATTCTTCCTCGGCCTCGTCCTCGGCCCGCGGCTTCCGGATGAGCTCGGGCTCGGTCGACGGCACCTCTTCGGCAACGACCGGCGTCGGGGCCTCCTCGGCCCGCGGCGCGACCACCGAGCAGATCGGCAGGTCGGCGTCGTTGAGGATCTTGACCTTCTCGACCTTGACATCACGCACGAACAGCGAATGCCCGATGGCGAGGTTGGTGACGTCGAGATCGATACTGGCCGGGATCTCTCCGGGGAGCACCTTGATGTCGAGCTCCCGCATGGAGTGATCCAGCACCCCGCCGAAGTTGCGTACGCCGTCGGGAATGCCGACCAGGTGGACCGGCACGGACACTTCGACCGGTTCGTCGGCCCGGACCTCATAGAGGTCCACGTGCAGGACCCGGGCCTGGGAGAGCGGATCCCGCTGAACTTCGCGGACCAGCGCCTTGACCGGCTCCCGCCCGTCCACGGCCACGTCGACCAGCGCGGTGTGACCGGCCGTCAGCAGCGTGCGGCCCAGGGTGCCTCCCTCGAGGACGAGCGCCTCCGGCGCCCGGTCGTGGCCGTAAATGACCGCCGGAACCTGGCCCTGGCGGCGGAGCGTGCGGGCCGCGCCCTTGCCGGTGGCCTGGCGGGTGCGCGCGGAAATCGTGATCTGTTCAGGCATGCATCATTCCTTCGGCTTCAGTCAAACAGCGAGCTGACCGACTGATCGCTGTGCGTGTATCCGATCGCCTTGGCCAGCAGGCCGGCGATCGAGAGAATCTTGAGCCGGTCGAACTTCCGTTCCGGCGGAATCGCGATCGTATTCGTCACGACCACTTCCTTGGCCGGGCAGGCCGTCAGCCGTTCGATGGCAGGGCCCGACAGCAGCGCATGGGTGGCGCAGCAGTAGACGTCCCGCGCGCCCAGCCGCTTCAGCGCGTGCACCGCTTCGGTCATGGTGCCGGCGGTGTCGATCATGTCGTCCGGGATGACCGCGTCCCGGCCCTTGACCTCGCCGACCACGTTCACCACCTCGGCGATATTGGCCGAGGGGCGCCGTTTGTCGATGATCGCCAGCGAGGCATTGAGCCGCTTGGCGAATCCGCGCGCCATCTTGGCCGACCCGACATCGGGGGCTACCACGACCGGATCCTTGAGCTGGATCTGGCGGAAGTGGTTGACCAGCACCGGCGCGGCGTAGAGGTGGTCGACCGGCAGGTCGAAGAACCCCTGCATCTGGTGCTGGTGGAAATCCAGCCCCAGCACCCGGTCCGCTCCGGCCGCGACGATCATGTTGGCCATGAGCTTGGCGCTGATCGCCACCCGCGGCTGGTCCTTCCGGTCCTGGCGGGCATACCCGAAGTAGGGAATCACCGCCGTCACCCGCGCCGCACTGGCCCGCTTGGCCGCATCCATGAGGAGCAGCAGCTCCATCATGTTTTCCGCCGGCGGGTTGGTGGACTGGATGATGTACACATCCCGTCCGCGGACGTTTTCATCGATCTTGATGAAAAGTTCCCCGTCGGCGAACCGCCGGATCGTGACCCGGCAGAGCGGCTGACCGATATGGGCCGCCAGCTCTTCAGCCAGCGCCCGGTTGGCGGTCCCGCTGAGGAGCAGCATCTGGCTGCGTGAGAGCGACAAATCGGCCATAAGACAGCCGCTGAAAATAGTTTAGGTGAGGAAGGGAGTCAACTGGATTGCGGGATGGAGGGAATCGAGATCGCTGGACCTGGACCATGTTCGGCGCGGCGGTTCAGTTCCTCAATCTCCCATCCCCTCAACCCCTCAATCCGGCGATTGGCCCTGGTGGACTCGAACCACCATTCTCAGATCCAAAGTCTGATGTCCTGCCGTTGGACGAAGGGCCAGCGAATCGGAAGCTAAGTATAACGACAGTAAGCGGTAAGCGCCCGGTTCAGCGGGTACGCCGTCTACCCGGCCTCGGTCGCGATCTTGAGCCCCAGCTTCCCCGGCAGCGTCATCCCGGCGTCGTCCCGCTCCCCGACCGTCCGGTAGACGGCAAACAGGGCCGAGCCGGAGCCGCTCATCCGGCAGACGAGGGGATGGGTCCGGGCCAGCGCCTCGTAGCCGGCCCGGATCTCCGGGTGGCGGCCGAAGACCACCGACTCGAACTCGTTTCCCGCCATTCGGCCGATGTCGCCCCAGGTCGAGAGGGCATCGAGGTCCAGGGCCAGCGCCCCCCGGCCGAATCCCTGCTGGTGCGCCGCATCCACCCAGCCATAGGCCTCGGCGGTTCCGACGGAGACCGGAGGAATGAGCAGCAGGGCCGGAGCCGCCGGCAGCGGCGGGAGCCGGAGCATCCGCTCCCCGCGGTTCCAGGCCACTGCCAGCGGGGCCTCGCTGGCGAAGAAGGGCACATCGCTGCCCAGCCTGGTCGCCATCTGCAGCAGCTCATGACTGGGCACGGCCTTGCCCGCCAGAAGGTTCACCGCCCGGAGCACGGTGGCGGCATTGCTGGATCCGCCTCCCAGGCCGGCCCGGACCGGGATGCGCTTGGTCAGAGTGATGTGCACCCCGAATTTGCGGCCGGTGGCCGTGAGGACCAATCGGGCCGCGCGCACCGCGAGGTTGTCTTCGGCGGGGCCCAGGTCGGCACCCGCGGTGTCCAGGGTGACACTCCCCGCCTCGCCCCGCGCTTCCACGACGACATCGTCCGCCAGGGCCAGCCGGCAGAACAGGGTCTCGATGCCGTGGAAGCCGTCACTGTCCCGGGAGAGCACCCGGAGGAAGAGATTGACCTTGGCCGGCGAGGCCAGGCGCACCTCGGTCACCGGGCGGCTTCCTGGCGGAGCGAGCGCAGGCCGATGCCGGTCCGGAGCAGAGACCAGGCGCCGAGCAGGGTGATGGGAACGAATGTGGTGGCATGATAGACCAGGGCGTAGGTCACGGCCTGGTCCGACCCGACGGCGTACAGGGCCAGCGTGGCCCGGATCGCGCCTTCGAACACGCCGACGAACCCCGGCGCGCTCGGCGCGACGATGGCAAAGGCTAGGAGGCCCTGCATGATCATGGCGCCGGCGAAATTGACGGTGATGCCGAAGGCCTGAAAGCCCACATAGAACGAGGCGATGTTCACACCCCAGATGGCGAGCGACCAGCCGAGCACGGCCAGGAACCGCCAGGGCGACTGCAGCACCGACAACCCGTGGACCACACCCTCGATCAGGCTTACCAGTTTCTCGGCCAGCCGGGGGAACGGCACCAGTTTCCGGATGGTGGCTTCGGCCACTCTGGGAAAGGCGACCACCAGCCCGGCCACCACCATTCCGGCCAGAAACGTGAGCCCGGCCACCAGCGCGATGTGCGACAGCCGCACCCCTTTCACCTCGGCCGAGGCCGGAAGCCCCGAGGTGAGAAGCCCGATGGTCAGCAGGGTCACGATAGCGAGGCCGTCGAACAGCCGTTCCACCGCAATGGAGGAAAGGGCAGCGGTGATCCGGGTCCGCGTGAGCCGGGTTACGGCGAGGCTTCGCAGGACCTCGCCCGCGCGAAACGGCAACACGTTATTCGCCATGAAACCGATGGCGATGGCGTGCCACAACGGGGCCGGCGGCAGGGCCGACCCGTCCTGGTTCCGCAGCAGCAGCCGCCAGCGGGGGATCCGCAGCACGAAGGTGCTGGTGGCGATGAACACGGTTGCCACCAGCGGCAGAATCCTGGCGTTACGCATCTCGCGCAGGACGTCATCGAAATGCACGCCGTGCAGGGCCCAGGCGAGGAAGGCGAGCGAAATCGCGACCGCCAGGAGAGCCTGCCAGGGTCGCTTGCGCGCGGTGGGCACCGCCGGTGCCGAGTCGGCCGGCGAGTTGGTCATCGGAGGACGTCCGTGGGCGGGATCGGATGGACCGGGTGGAGGATCAGCGTGCGTCGGGTATGGCGAGGGAAACCAGATCGAGCAACTCATCCAGCAGCGGCTTCATGGGTGCTCCGCCGGCACCCTGCCGGATCAGAGCGTCGATCTCGCGCCGCACCTCGGCGGCCCGATCGTAGGCCGCCTGGCCGCGGTAGACCAGTTCGGTGATCTCGACGACTTCTCCCTCGGCGAACGGGCCCGGCTGGGGTACGGTTGCGGACGGCGCCCGCTGGAGCATGGCGTCGAGGGAAGGCGAGCCCGCCCCCCGGTGTTCCACCAGCCACTCGTAGGTGACGTAACTGCCGGCGAGGCCCGGCTCGAGCGGCGGCGCGGCTGTCTCGACCGCCTCGACCGTCCCGGCCGTTTCCATCAGCAGTTGGTCGATCTCCACGATCTCGCCTTCGGGCTCGCCCGGTTCGGGTGCCAGTCCCACCGGGGCGCTGGGCGTCACTTCCACCACGCCGAGCAGGGAACCACCGATCCGCTGGAGCCGGTGGATCAGCTTTTCGATTTCGGCATCCGGATGGGACGGGGTCTCGCTGCCGGCCATGACCCGGAGCAGGCCTCCCATTTCCCGGAGACAGGCGGAGAACTCCCGCTGGTCCCGGGCCACTTCACCGGTTGCGATGAGTTCCCGGGCGGTATGGGCAAAGGCCGCCAGCCGGGAAGGGACCCGCTCGCCGGTGGCGATCTCCAGGGCCCGGAGGGAACTCAGCATCGCGAAGAGCTGCAGGTCGCGGGTGGTGTCGGTCGCGGCCTGATCGAGATCATCGGCCGCCTGCACCAGGTGCTCGCCGTGGCTCACCAGCTCCACGGTGCTGAGCTGCGCCAGCGGGCTGTCCTTGGGCGGCATGCCCAGCTGAACGACGCCCTCGGCGGGTGCGAAGAAGAGCGATTCGATGGGAACCACGTCGCGTTCGGTCGCGAAGGTCTCCAGCAGCAGCTCGGCGAACAGCCCGGGCTCCTGCGCCTCCATGTCGGGGCGGCCGCTCACGGCCACATCGCGAGCGGTCCGGGAGAGCGCCTGGGCGGCCAGCTCGAAGACATCGGCGATGCGCGGCGGGGGAGCGAACATCCGGGTCAGTTCGCCGACCGCGCGTTCGATCGCGTCGAGCATCTCCGGCAGGGGAGCCAGGTCGGTGAGGGCCGCGAGCCCCCGAAGGGACTGCAACCGTCGGAGCACGGCGTAGAGCGGTTCGTGCGAATTGGGAGTCGAACGCAGGGCGCGCGACGCCCGGTCCAGCGCGCTGGCCGCGAGGGCGCCCTCCCGCGCGATGAATGCGCGGACGCCGGCGTCGCTGCCGGGCGCGGTGCCCGGCGTCGTGATGTAGCCCCGGGGGCCGCCGCCGGATGCGATGCCGGCGTGGGCCTCGAGTTCCTGGGCCAGCCGTTCGGCCTGCCGCAGCTGTTCATCTTCCCAGGTCGCGGCGGTCCGGACCAGTTCCCGCAACTCGGTGACCGCCCCGCCGAACCGGTTGGCCATGCCGGGGTCCCAGGGACGCCGGCCTTCCCGCACGCCCTTGGCCAGGGCCTCCAGGCCCGCCGCCGCCCGCGCCACCAGCTGCTGATTTGCCATGAGCGCCGCACCCCGAAGGGCCCGGGAGTACCGCACCAGCTCTTCCGGCGCCGGATTGGGTCGCTCGGCGAGCCCGCGAAGGCGGTCGAGATACTCTCCGGCTTCGGTGGCGAAGTACTCTGCCATGCTGATGGGTGCTGTCATTGATCCTGGCTCGAGGCTGACAGGGACGGCCGGTCACCGGGTCACGGCCCTATACAGTAAAAGCTTCGGACGAAACGCGAAAGTCCAAGCGGGACCGCCGGTTACGTCACCCGGACCGAGCAGGGCCCCGGCCTGGTCCGCGGATCACCCCGCGCGAACCAGCCGGCCCATCTCGGCCACGGCCTGGCCGATCCCGACGAAAACGGCCCGGCTCACGATGCTGTGACCGATGTTGAGTTCTTCGATTTCGGCAATCCGGGCGACCGGCACCACGTTGTCGTAGGTGAGGCCGTGCCCGGCATGCACTGCAAGGCCAAGGCCGCGGGCATGGGCGGCGGCGGTGCGCAGTTCGTCCAGGGCGGAGTCGTCCTGCCGCCAGGTATGGGCGTACCGGCCGGTGTGGAGTTCGACCGCGGGGACGCCGAGGTCCCGGGCGCGGTCCAGGGCGGCGGGATCCGGATCGATGAACAGGCTGACCCGGCAGCCGGCGGCAGTGAGCCGGTCGATCGCTTCCCGCACGCGGTAGGCCTCGGCGTCGAGATTGAGTCCGCCTTCGGTCGTCACCTCCTCGCGCCGTTCGGGGACCAGGGTTGCCTGGAACGGGCGGATCCGGCAGGCGATATCCACGATCTCCCGGCTCATGGCGAGCTCCAGATTGAGCACCGTGCGGACGGTCGTGGCCAGCCGTTCGACGTCCCGGTCCTGGATGTGGCGGCGATCCTCCCGCAAATGCACGGTGATGCCGTCGGCGTCGGCCCGTTCGACCAGCTCGGCGGCGAGGACCGGATCCGGTTCGTCGGTCTTGCGCGCTTCGCGGATCGTCGCCACGTGATCGATGTTGATGTACAGACGCGGTGTGGTCATTGCTCGGGGCTCCGGGGGCCGTTAACTTCGGCTCACCAACAACAGGATGGTCGACCACCGTGAACATGCGTGCCCTGGTGCTCTTGTCGGCGCTGGTGATTCCCGCCTGCAGCGGCGGCGCGGGCTCGGTGAATCCCGCTCCCAAAGCGGAGGCCTCGCTCACCCGATTCCTCCAGGCCGCCGCCGACAGCGACCTCACGGTCATGGCCGCCACGTGGGGCACCTCCCGCGGCCCGGCCGCCGAAACGAACAACCCGTCCGACTATCAGAAGCGCATCGTCATCATGCAGTCCTACCTGCGCGGCTACGCGTTCCGGGTCGTGGCGAACGAGGCGGGGAACCAGGGGAACCAGCGCGTCCTGTCGGTGGAGCTGAGCAAATCCGGCTGTCTCAAGGTGGTTCCGTTCACCATGGTCCGGGCCAGTCAGGACCGCTGGCTGGTATTCCGGTTCGACCTCGACCGGGTCGGCAATCCGAGCACCTCCTGTACCAATCCGGGCTCCGGCAGCTGACCGCCCGGGAACAGTTCCGGCCGGTTGGCGGTTCTATCACTCGGTGAGTTCGAGCAGGATGCCGGCCGTGGTCTTCGGGTGTACGAAGGCAATCCGCCGGCCGCCGGCGCCGGCCCGTGGCGTCTCGTCGATCAGCCGGTACCCGGCCCGCCGACAGCGTTCGAGCGCGGCGGCCAGGTCGGGGACCCGGTAGCAGATATGATGGATCCCGGGCCCGCGGCGTGCCAGAAACCGGGCGATGGGACCGTCGGGATCCCGGGGCTGGAGCAGTTCGACCTGGGACTCACCAAAGGGCAGTGAGACGATCGTGGCACCGTCCGCCGTTTCCGGCGGATGCGGCGTGAGGCCCAGCACGTCGCGGTAAAATGCGAGGGCGGTTTCGATGTCCTGAACCGCCACGCCGATATGGGCGATACGAGGTGTCGGGGTCACGCGGCCTCCGGCAGAACCAGTTTCAGACAGATCGCCGCCGGCCAGTGCCGGCGTGCGCTCAAACTAATGGACGCGCGGCCCCCGGGGCAGGCGTCCGGTGGAGAATACAGCAATGAGTGGAAACAGCACGCTGACGCAGGTCACCGACGACAACTTTTCCGCCGAGGTGGAGCAGGATCAGGGGCTCGTCCTGGTGGATTTCTGGGCCACCTGGTGCGGACCCTGCCAGATCGTGGCCCCGGTCCTCGACCAGCTCGCCAGGGACTATGAGGGCAAGGCCAAGGTGACCAAGCTGGATGTCGACGCCAATCAACGGACCGCGATGCGGTTCGGGGTGCGGTCGATCCCCAGCATCCTGTTCTTCAAGAGCGGCAAGCACGTGGATACCGTCGTCGGGGCGGTCCCCAAGGCCGTCATCGAAGGGAAGATTCAGCAGCATCTGGCCTGAGGCCGGGCGGGCGGTCGGGGCGGACGGGCGGACTGAGACAGCCACGAGGAGTTCCCACGATGGGTCTTCCGGCGCTTGTTGTGAGTCATCACGCCCAGTCCGCCTGTCCGCCTGTCCGCCTGCCCGCCTGACATGCGCCCCAGCAGCCTCCGCCTGCAGCAGTCCTCGGTTCGCCTCTCCGAACTCAGTTTCCCCAGCACCTGTCTTCTGGTTCCCCGGACCCGGCTGGTGTTCGTTCATCTCGACAATCTGCTCTCGTTCGCCATGCGGGACCGCGACGGCAAGGTGGACGCCTGGCTGGCCGGGTACCTGCCCGACGAGGTGATTCTGCTGTTCTTCCGCAAGGGGGAAGTCATCAACGCGGGCCGGATCGGGGCACACGACCGGGGGCTGATCGCCGTCAGCGAGGCCCTGCGCCGGCTCCGCTCCGACCCGGAACGGACGATGGCCTGCTACGGCGCCGCGCCGATGGAGCAGCTGCAGTGGATGTACGCGTCCTGTGCCGGCCCCGCCCGGATGCGCTTCGCCGATGTGCTCCATCCGGAACAGCTCTGGCCGGTCCTCCGCACCGAAGGGTACTCCGGCGTGCTCGAGTTCATCGCCCGGGGGCGGGTGCACTATCTGCGGTTCGAGGACGGCCGGTTCGCCTGGGGACATTTCTGCGACAAACCCGAGGCCCTGAGCGTCTCCCAGTTCATGGCGTCCCAGTTCGAGCCCCTGCCTGACGGGCAGATTCCTCCGATCGCCGCCAGCGAGATTCCCGAAGGGGGCGAGATCCCGGTGCAGGCGTCGATTTCCCAGGTGCGGGTCTACCGGGAGGTGTATCAGCGGATCGCCCGGGCGGTGGAAGCGGAACTGCCGGCGGAGGGGCGGCGCAAGATCAGCCGGGCGAGCACCACGGTGGCCACGGCCCAGCCGGATTTCGACGTGCTCGCCGCCGACCACTCCGAGGTCGAGCCCGGCTCGCCGGTCTCCTCGGAGGTGCTCACCGCCAGTCTGGCCGGCTGGGCCGCCCTGCTGCTGCAGGACGTCGAGCTGGTCTCGCCCGGTACGGCCGAACGGGTCATCCGGGAGACGACCCGGTCGAACCGATTCATGCTGCAGGCCGCCGGCTTCTATGCCCGGCTCCCCTGGGTGATCGACTGGTGACCCAGGCCGGAACGCTGTTCGTCGTCGCCACGCCGCTGGGCAACCTGGGTGACATCACGCTGAGGGCGGTCGAGACCCTCCGCCAGGTGGATGTCGTGGCTGCGGAGGACACCCGGCGCACCCGTCAGCTGCTGCACCACCTGGACGCCCACCCCCGCCTGATCAGCTTTCACGCCCATTCGCCCGGCGCCCGGGGGCAGGAGATCCTCGATCTCCTGGCCCGGGGGCAGAACCTGGCGCTGGTGACCGACGCCGGGACGCCGCTCGTGAGCGACCCGGGCGCGGACCTGGTGTCGCTCGCGCGGGACGCGGGCCATCCGGTCGTGCCCATCCCCGGCCCGTCCGCCGTGGCTACCGCGCTGTCCGCTGCCGGGCTTCCGGCCGATCGTTATGTCTTCGCCGGGTTTCCGCCCAGGCGCGGGCGCGAACGGGACCTCATGCTGGAGCGTGTCAGTGGGGAGACCTGGAGCATCGTATTCTTCGAGGCCCCGCCCCGCCTGGTGCCGCTGCTCAAGGATCTGGCCCGGGTGGGGGGAGAGGAACGACGCGCCGTGGTCGCCCGGGAACTGACCAAGCTGCACGAGGAGTTCCGCGCTGGCACTCTGGGCCAGCTGCTCGCGTACTATACCGAACACCCCCCGCGGGGAGAGATCACCCTGGTGCTGGCCGGCACGCCGGAGGCCGGTCCGGAACTGCCGGGGACGGACGAACTGACGACCCGCGCCCGGGCGTTGCTGGCGGAGGGGCTGTCCAGGAAGGAAACCGTCCGCCGGCTGGTGGAGGAGACCGGCGTGAGCCGGAACGAGGTGTACCGGGTGGTCATGGGAGCCTAGTCGTCGACCGGAGAGGTTCGCCACGGAGGCAGGGAGAACACCGCGTCGGTACGGAAGCATCCCCGGTTGGCGGGGATCCGGGTCGCACGGCGGTCCACCGCCCCACCCGCAGGTTCCCTCGGTGATCTCTCCGCGTTCTCCCTGCTCCCGTCGTGCAGCTTCTCTCCGGCCCTGGCATGTCCCTTCTCCAACCGGGGCGAATGGTGAAACCGACCGCCTCAGGTTTGATTGAAACCATGGTCCGATCAGTGCCGCGCCTCGCCCCGATCCTTTCCGCCGTCCTGCTGGTGACCGGGCCGGTGCGGCCTGGAACGCCTGCCGCCATGACCATCGGGCGGCTGCACTACGAAGGCGGGGGGGACTGGTACGCCAATCCGTCGAGTCTGCCGAACCTGCTCGGCGCCATCGGTACCCGCACCGGCCTGCAGGTGGACCGCTCGGAGCGGGTGGTGTCGCTCGACGGCGATGAGTTGTGGAGCGTGCCGTATGTCTACATGACCGGCCACGGCAACGTTCATTTCAGCGACCAGGATCTGGTCACACTCCGGCGCTACCTGCGGCAGGGCGGGTTCCTGCATGCCGACGACAACTACGGCATGGACGAATCCATCCGGCGGGAGCTGGGCCGGCTGTTTCCGGATCATCCGCTGGTAGAGGTGCCGCTGGACCATCCGATCTACCACCTGGTGTACGATTTCCCGAAAGGGATCCCCAAGATCCACGAGCATGACGGCAAGCCGGCCCAGGGCTTCGGCATCTTCCTCGACGGGCGGCTGGCGGTCTACTACTCGTACCAGAGTGACCTGGGCGACGGCTGGGAGGATCCGGAGGTCCATCGCGACCCGCCCGAGAAGCGTGAAGCCGCCCTGCGTATGGGAGTGAATCTGTTCGCCTACGCCGTGGGGTACGGCGGATGACCGCGCCGCGCACCGAAGCCGCCGTCCGCACGCTGGTGCGGCCGCTCCGCGGGCTCACCCTGGTGGCCCGGGCCGTGGTGGCTCTGGGTGTCATGGCGCTGCTGCTGGGTGCGCTCGCCTGGCTGGCACGGCTGGGAGTGTTCGCCGGGCCGTACTGGGTGCTGCTGGCCTGGAGCGCCGCCCTGGTCGCGCTCATCGCCGGACTGACCGCGTGGTACCGGGAGCAGGGCCGGCTCTCGCCCGCCTGGCTGGCACGCACGCTCGAGGAGACCGGGCAGTGGCGGCGTGGTGCGGTGTCCGCGCTGCTGGAGCCGGCCGCGGCCGGCACCAGCGCTTCGCTGTTCGCCGCCACCGATGCGTCCCGGGCCCGGGAAGTCGAAGGCCGGGGAACCGCGGCGCTGGCACCCGTCTCCCGCCGTTTCCGCGGCCGGGTCACCCGTGGGATGCTGGTCCTGGCCGGCGGGCTGGGCGTGTTCGCCACCGCCGGTCCCCTGAACGGGCCGGCATCGGCCCTGTGGCATCCGGGCCGCGCGTGGGAGGCCACCGTGGCCCCGGTCACGATCGAGGCCTCCGCCACCGAGATCGACCGCGGCGCCACGGTCGAGCTCCGGCTCAAGGCGCTGGGACGGCGCCGGGCAACCCTCTGGCTCCGTTCTCCGGGGGAAACCTGGCAGGGCCGCACCGTCGAACTCGATTCCGCGGGCCAGGCGATTGAATCCATCGGCCCGCTCCGGACCGACCTGTTTGCCCGGCTCACGAGCGGCCGGCGCGGATCGGACACGGTGATGGTGCGGGTCCGGATCCCGGCGTTCCTCGGCACGGTCAGCGTCACGGCGCATTATCCCGGGTATCTCTCGCTGGAAGACGAGCCGATGCCGCTCGACGGCGACACGCTGTTGTTGCCCGAGGGGACCGAACTGGAGACCAGCGGCACGGCGACCGCTCCGCTCGGTGCCGGTGCCTGGGTTCATCCCGGGGGACGGTTCGACCTCGAGACGCGGGAAGGCGCCTTTGCGGGGCGATTCACTCCGCGGGTGTCCGGCGAATACCGGCTGGAACTCACGGTACGGAGCGGGGCACCGCTGGCCGGCGATACCGTCCGGCTGCCGGTCCGGGTCATTCCCGACAGCGCTCCGCAGGTCAGCATTCCGGTCCCGGGAGCCGACACGCTCGCGCCGCTCGACCTGCGCATTCCGCTCATCATCGAGGCCCAGGATGATCACGGCCTCACCCTCGTCGAACTGGAAAGCCGCCGGGTGAGCCGTCTGGGTCTCACCGACGATCCGGTGACCGACCGGATTGCGCTTCCCGGGGGGACGCCGGACCGGGTGCTGCTCCCCTTCGAGCTGGATCTCAACCGCCGGGGCCTCCTGCCGGGCGATACGCTCCGCTACTTCGTGCGGGCACGGGACAACGCGCCGGCCGGGCACGTGGGGCGCTCACGCGAGTACGTGATCCGTCTGCCCACGCTGGCCGAGATGCGGGTGGCGACCCGCGAGGCCACGAGAGACCTCGGCAGCCGGCTGGATTCCGTGGCCTCCGCGAGCCGGCAGCTGGAGCGGCAGACCGAGGACCTCTCCCTGGAGCGGCAGCGGGCCAGCCAGGACGAACGATCCCGAGGCCGGCAGTCGCTGTCCTTCGAAGCCGCGCAGCGGGCGGAAGCGGTGGCCAGATCGCAGGAGCAGCTGCTGCAGGAAGCCGAGGCGCTCAAGCAGGCGCTGGACCGGCTGCGCGAGGCGGCGGAGGCCGCCGGACTCAACGATCCTGAATGGCAGAAACGGCTGGCCGAGATTCGGGACCAGCTCGACCGGGCGCTCTCGCCGGAATTGAAAGACCGGCTGGCGGAACTGCAGAAGGCGCTGAGCGAACTGGACCCCGAACGGGCCCGGGACGCCCTGGAGCAGCTGGCCCGGGCGCAGAAGGAACTGCGGGAGACCCTGGAACGCAGCCGGGAGCTGTTCCGCCGGGCCGCGGTCGAGGGGGATATGGCCAACCTCGCGGCCGAGTCACGCGAGCTGGCCCAGGAACAGCAGCAGTGGGCGGACCAGACCGCACAGGCCGACTCGGCCCGGGCATCGGCGCAGGAGGAGGCTCTCGCCGCCCGGGCCGACTCGCTCGCCGCCGACCTGCAGCAGCTGGCGCCGCAGACCGAACAGGACGGCCAGCGGCAGAATCTCGAGGCCATGGCCGACCAGGCGGCCCAGGCCGCCCAGCGGATGAACCAGGCGGCGCAGTCCATGCGGAACGGACAGCGGCCGCAGGCCCGGCAGCAGGGACAGCAGGCCGCCCGGATGCTGTCGCCGATGAGCCAGCAGCTGGAGCAGCAGCGCGGCGCGATGCAGCAGCAATGGCGCCAGGAAGTGACCGCCGAACTCGACCGGGCGCTGGCGGAAACCAGCCGCCTTACCGAGCGGCAGCTGGCCCTCGCCGAACGGCTCCGCCAGGGCGATGCGTCGGCCGGAGCCCGGGCGGAGCAGGGGGCGCTGCAGGAAGGCGCCGACAAGCTGCTGGAACAGATGCGGCAGGCCGCGGGCAAGAACGCGCTGGTCTCACCCCAGATCGGCGTGGCCCTGACGGTGGCCCAGCAGCAGATGATGAAAGCGCGGGATGCCATCTCCACCGCGGCGCCCAACACCCGGGATGCCGCGGACGCGGCGGGCCAGGCGGTGGATGCCCTGAACGCGGCGGCCTACCAGCTGGTGCGGAGCCGGGGACAGGTCGGCGGGGCCGGATCGGGCTCGGGGATGCAGGAAGCGATGGAGCAGATGCAGCAACTGGCCCAGCAGCAGGGCGGCCTCAACGCCCAGGCGGGCGGGCTGCTGCCGCAGGCGGGAGCCCAGGGAGTTCAGGAGCAGCTGCGGCAGCTTGGTGCCCAGCAGCGGCGGATGTCGGACGAACTGGAGCGGCTGCGCGCGAAGGGCAACATGCCCGGAGCCGGGGATCTGGCCGAGGAGGCCCGGGACCTGGCCCGCCGGCTGGAGTCCGGCCGGCTCGACCGGGAAACGGTCCAGCGGCAGGAGCGGCTCTTCCGCCGGATGCTCGACGCCGGCCGCACGCTGCAGGGACAGGAACAGGACCAAAACAAGGAACGCCAGAGCACCACCGCCAGGGGAGACAGCGTGCGCCTGCCGCCCGCCCTGCAGGAGCGACTGTTCGGCCGGGACAACCTGGTCCGGATGCCGGCCTGGGAGACGCTGCAGCAGCTCTCGCCGGAAGAGAGAAGGCTGGTGGTGGAGTATTTCAGGCGGTTGAGCGAGAAACAGTAGCGATTGGATGATTGGATGATTTGTGATTGGATCATTGGGTGAGGATTTGAGATCGCTTCCGTTCGCCCGGCTGTTGCTGGGATTGACGCTTCTGGTGCCCGCCACCGTCTCGGCCCAGCAGGACGCGCTGACGCGCGGGTTCGAGCTGGAGCGGCGGGGGGAGTACGCCGAGGCGGCCAGGGCGTACCAGCTGGCGCTGAAGACCCGGCCGACCGAGGTCGGGGCGCTGCTGGGGCTGGAGCGCACCCTGACCGCGCTGAACCGGGTACCGGAGATGGTGCCACAGGTGCAGGCCGCGGTCGGTGCCCGTCCCCGGGTGAGCGCGGTCTACAGCCTGGCGCTCCGGGTGTGGTCCGCCGCCGACCGGCCCGACAGCGCCCGGAAGGTGGTCGAGGTGTGGTCCGACGTGCTGCCCAACGACGAGACACCGTTTCGGGAGTGGGCCGCGCTCTCGCTCGCGCGCCGCGACCGGCAGGAAGCCCGGTGGACCTTCGAACTGGCCCGTCAGCGACTGGGCCGGGACGACGTGCTCGCGGCGGAAATGGCGCAGGTAGCCCTGATCGAAGAGGACTACACCACCGCGGCCCGGGAATGGACCAAGGCGGTGCGCCGGCTCCCGGGCTACCGGATCGTGGCCATCAACTCGCTGGGTGGCGTGTCGATCCGGAGCCGGGATGCCGTGATCAAGGCGCTGGATGCCGAAGGGAGTCCGGAAGCGAACCAGACGGCCGCCGCACTGCTGGCCCGGTGGGGCAGGCCGGTCGAGGGCTTCGAGCGATTGCAGGCGTCGCTGCCCGGAGGCAATCCCACGTCGATCGAGCTGCTCCGGCAGTTCCTCGATGTTCTCCAGCCGCTGGGCAGCCGTGACGCACGGCGGGCCCAGGGCATGGCCTACGAGGCGATCAGCGAGCGCGCCGGCGGGAGCCAGGCCGCCCGCTATCGGCTGGATGCGGCCCGGGCCTATGCCGACGCCGGCGACAGCGAGGCGGCGCACCGCATGCTGGCCCGGCTGGCCTCCGACGGCAACGCACCCGCGACACTGGCCTCGGACGCCGCGGCAACCCTGATCGGTGTGCTGCTCACCGAGGGCAAGGTCGAGCAGGCCGCCGCCGACCTGGCCCGCCACCGCAGCGTTCTCTCGGTGGAACAGCAGCAGATCCTGAGCCGGCGGCTGGCGTTGGGTTACGCCCGCGCCGGCCGTCTCGACCGGGCCCAGGCGGCAATGGCGGGAGACAGTTCGGTAGACGGGCTGGCCCTGGCGGGCAGGCTGCGGCTGTTCCAGGGAGACCTGCGTGGCGCAACCGAGTTGTTCCAGTCGGCCGGGCCGTTTGCCGGAACGCGCGAGGAAGCCACCGAGCGTGCTTCGGTGCTGGCGTTGCTCCAGCCGATTCAACAGGACAGCCTTCCCGAGCTGGGCCAGGTATTTCTCGCCCTGGAACAGTCGGACACGACCCGGGCGCTGCAGTTGCTGCGCGAGCTTGCCCCGAAGCTCCCGGCCGGTGCGGGCGGCGCGGAGCTGTGGCTCATGACCGCCCGGCTGCTGGACGGCCGGGGCGATCTCCCCGGGGCGGAGAAGGCCTACGAAGCCGCGGCCACCAGCGCCGCCCCGGCGACCGCCCCGGCCGCCATGCTCGGCCTGGCCCGGCTCATGGCCTCCAGCGGCAGGATAAACCAGGCCCAGAGTACATTGGAACAGTTGATTCTGAACTATCCGCAGAGCGCCGTCGTGCCCCAGGCGCGCCGGCTGCTGGACGAGTTGAAAGGCGCGGTGCCCCGCACATGAAGCGTCGGACCTTCGTTTCGATGGCCGGCCGCGGACTCCTGGCCGCGGGCGCCCTGGGCCCGTGGATCAGGCCGCGGGGCCTGGCGGCCTCGCTGCTCGTGCCCATGGATGAGAGTCAGGAGGACCACCTCAAGGCCTACGGCGTGGCGTACCGCGTACTGGAGCGGGGTGGCCGGGCGGAATGGCTGTTGAATTACCGGGGCGGGTCGTTTCTGATCCCGGCGGAGAGCGAAGTCACGCGGGACGCGGCGCTGTCCGGGGTCACCACCGAGCCGGCGGACGATGGCCGCGTCTTCCAGATCAAGGCCGAGGTGCAGCAGAGCAACATGGACGCGGTCCCGCTGGAAAAGGCGCCCAAGGTGGCGGTGTATGTTCCGCCCAACGCCGCGCCGTGGGATGATGCGGTGACGATGGTGCTCAACTACGCCGGGATCGGGTTCGAGAAGATCTGGGACCGGGAAGTCATGACCGACCAGCTGCGGCGCTACGACTGGCTGCACCTGCACCACGAGGATTTCACCGGCCAGTACTCCAAGTTCTATCTGAACTACGCCGGGGCTCCCTGGCTGGTGGAGATGGTCGATCGCAACACCCGGATGGCGCAATCGCTCGGCTTTGCCAATGTGCCGGCCGAAAAGCGCGCCGTGGCGCAGCAGATCGCGGCGTATGTCGAACGGGGCGGGTTTCTGTTCGCCATGTGTACCGCGACCGAGACCCTCGATCTGGCGCTCGCGAGCCAGGGTGTGGATATCGCGGCGAGCTACGCGGACGGCTCGCCCATGGACCCGGACGCGACCGGCAAGATGCACTGGGACCAGGCGTTCGCATTCCAGGACGCGACCCTGTTCCAGAGCCCGACGATCTCCCAGTTCTCCGACATCGACGGCCATCAGGTCAACAGCCCCGACCGGCGCCAGCCGCTGGGATCGTTCACCCTGTTCAACTTCAGCGCCAAGATCGACCCGGTGCCGAGCATGCTGGTGCAGAACCACCGGCAGGTGATCAACGACTTCTACGGACTCACCACCTCGTTCATGCGGAACCGGGTGAAGCCCGGGGTGACGGTCCTGGCGGAGGAGCCCGGCGCGCCCTGGGTCAAGTATCTGCACGGAGACCGGGGGCAGGGAACCTGGACCTTCTTCGGGGGTCATGATCCGGAGGATCCGCAGCACCAGATCGGCGATCCGCCGACCGATCTCTCGGTGCACCCGCACTCACCCGGCTACCGGCTCATTCTCAATAACGTGCTCTTCCCGGCGGCGAAGAAGAAAGAGCTGAAGACCTGACGGTCCGACGGGCCGACGGTCCGACGCGCAGTGTGATGGGCGGCGGCCGCTGTGGGAGCACAACGGTCGAACTGAACGTCGGACCGTCGGACCGTCTGACCGTCTGATTCTATGCGCGACCTCACCTCACTCCACGATATCGCCGAAGCCCACTTCCTCCGCAGCCTGCTGGAGGCGGAGGGGATTCCCGCCGTGGTGGCCGGGGAGCAGATCTTCCCCTTCATGGGTACCGGCCTCACCGTGCGCCTCCTCAACGACGAGGACTACGATCGGGCGATGGTGGTGATGCGCCGGAGCCGGATGGGGCTGGAGGGAGGGGAAGGATGAATGGGGACCGGTGGCCGGGACTGCTCACAACGGAGCGCCGCGCTCGGCCCAGGTCCTGATTTCGGTGAGCCCGATCGAGCGGTGCAGGAGCGCTTTCTCTTCCAGGTGCGTCCCCGTGGAGTCAAGGGTCCGGCGTTTGCGGACGACGACGATCTGCGGAACCGCATGCCGGCTCGGAAAGCCGTAATCGGCGAACTCTTCGAATCCGACGTTCAGCCAGCTGCTTCCCACGGCAATCTCGTCGAGGCCTTCGAACCCGCTCAGGAGTACGAGCCCATCCTCGATGGACCAGGTGACCCCGACGCCAATGAAAGCCGGTACCGCATTTGCGGCCTTGGCCTGGGCGGCAAGACCATCTCGGACCCTCCGCCACTGGGCCTTGAAGCTCGTGTCGGTGCAGGCCCGGCACTCCGGGGAAACCAGCAGGGCCACCGTGTACTCGACATCTGCGACAATCCGCTGGCGATCGGTGGTCGGAAGGGAGAACCGTTCGCGGATGGCACTGCCGCGACTGTGCCCGTCGGCGCATGCGGCGAGGATGGCGACCCCGACCACAATCGTCGTGAGAGCACGCACCCCGTGGATTCTCATGTTCTGCCCTCTCGGTCTAAGGCCTCTAGTTGTCGGAGCCGTCAGATGTGCCGATACGAATGGAACCGACAACCAACCGGGGGAACGGATCCCATCGCGGCTGGAGCGCCAAGCCGGACATGGCAATGAAGACCGGGAAGCCGGCCCGCGCACCCAGGAACCGACCCGATGGCGCATCAAAGATGGCGGTGTTGGCACTGTCGAGGCCGAGGGCCTGCCGGCGTTCCTTGGGACCAAACTGTACAATGATCGAGGAGTCCTGGAGGCTAAGGGAAGTGACGTAGTCGCTCTTCCCGCCGGCCGGATGGACCAGTCGGAGGCCCCCATCCTCCACCTGACGTGCAACCATCCGGCGGAAAGAAGGGACTCCGGTGCGCCACTGAAGCGCCCCGTCCAGCGAGTAGGCGCGCAGGTCAGGGAGCACCCGCGAGGTGACATAGACGCTACGCCGTTGTGAATCACATACCAGGAGCCCATTGGAGAGGGTCCCTTCAAGGAGCGGATTCTGCGGGGCGAAGGGCAAGCCAAAACTCTTCACCGGCTCCCGGGCAGGAGGGCGGTAGACGTGTACGATACGGCCCGCGTATGAGCCCAGGACTACCACAAAGCTGTCTACCACACAAATGTCTCGCGGATCAAACGGTATCTGATAGTCCCCCACGTGCTGGGTTGCAGTGTCACCGGCCAGGATGTAGTCGGATATTCTCCTGTTGCCGGCATCGAGGATGTACAGATGATTGTCCCGCGAGGACGCCAGCGCCTTTGGAACGGCAAGCTCTCCTGGTCCCCGGCCCGGGCGGCCGACCGAGAAGAGGTAGCTGCCTGAATGGGAGTATACCGCCACCCGATTGAGGCGTGAGTCGAGGATGGCCAGACGCCCGTCCCTCATCACGGTGACATCCTCGATGAGTCCGAATGCCTGCCCGCCGGTGGTGTCAAGCGAATCGCCAAGCGAATACTGTCCGGAATCGAGCCACATCTGGCGGCTCCTCCCGGGCACCGGGTCGGGGATGCTCAGGTCGGCCATCAGGTCCGCCGAAGCGGTAAACGCCTTCGGCAGGGTTTTGACGCCCGCACCCAGATAAAACGCGAGCGTTCCTATCAGGGCCGAGGCCAACAACAGAATCGCCCAACGGCGCATGGGATCTCTCGTAAGGAAGCTGTGAGGCCCTTGACGTCCGCAGCGTTGCCGCAGGCCAAGGTCGGAGCGACGAGTGTGTTCGGAGACTCAGAAATCGCCGCTCCTCCCGGGTTCCGAAAGGCCCCTCTCGTGGGAACCGATCTATGGGCAGTACCGAACGGTGCAGCCCGGGTCGCCTTCGTCGATCGTCAGAGTGCAGTAAGAGCCTACCCTCTGATTGCACTCCTCGGGACCCTCACACCCCGAATCCGCGCACAGGGGAACTGCCGACACGGTCGATACCGGCGAGAGGCCCAGCGCGAATCCGACAACCGCTGCACCAACGATGATCCTGCTTCGATAGTGGAACATCTGCCGGCTCCTTTCGGCCGTACGGCCCGTCAAGGGGATACTGTTGAGGAGGACCTGGCTCGAGTCGGGAGGCGTGAGTCGGCAAGCTAGTGGGGGCCGTGCCGCTGGTCTACGGCCACTTGTGCGCCTGGCGCATGGCCAGAAATGGGCCGTTGTCTTCCGTCAGAACCCGAATATACTCCCCGGTCGGCCGGTTCTACTCCAGCGGGGAGAATCCGCGCATGCCACCTCATGCTGTACAGAGTCTCGTTATGGCCACAGTCGCCTGCCAGGGGCAGGCGCGTGCGGTGGTGGAGGCTCTGTGCCGGAATGGGCGCCACCACCGCACTGCGAGCCAGGTAGCGCTGAGTCTTCAGCTGCCCAGCCGCTTCTACCTCCACCGCCTGCTCCACGATGCCCGCTTGCCTTCGTTCAAGATCCTCTCCCAGTGGATTCGCTTGCTGGCGGTGGTTGTGGTATGCGAACGCGACCGGCTGGCTCCATCCGCCCTCGCGCTCAGGGATGGAAAGAACCCCGATGCCTACACGAGGCTGGCGCGACGAGTGACCGGCGTGCCCTGGGCCGACGTCCGCCGCAACGGCTCAGCCTGGGTGATGATCCAGTTGAGCCAGGTTTGCTCCAGGGCCCAGTCCAGGATCGCGGCCGCCGCGCAATGGGCAGCTGGCGACGGGTTCAGGCGTGAGGCCTAGGGAAGCTCTGCACAGCTAGCTGTACCGTGCCGGTTTGAGGTAGGTGACATGGATCTCATCCGCGAATCGGTGGTGGCGGGCTCGTTGCCGTTCGGGTGGAGGCCCTGGGATCCCTCGCCGCC
>JBFXBG010000063.1:0-20990 GCA_050183505.1 Gemmatimonadales bacterium
GCAGGCCCATCACGGTGAGCGCCCAGCTGACCCCGCTCCCCAGTGCCAGCTGGTTGCCAAGCACCGGATTGGGCGCGGTCCGGACCGGGGGCTCCCGGCTCACGAAGAACATCGTGAGCCCGATTGCCACCAGCAGCATGAAGCCGAGGTCCTGCCGCCGGATATGCTCCGTCAGGAGCCAGGGGGCGAGCAGCAGGATGTAGAGCGGCGCGGTGGACTGCAGGAAGATGGTGTTGGCCGAGGTGGTGAGCTTGTTGGCCAGCACGTAGAGGGTGAGGGTGGCCCCGTAGGTCACCGCCACGATCAGGGTGCGCCAGGTCCAGCCGCGGCGGGCGCCGGGAAAGAGCAGCAGCAGCACCAGGGCGGCGATTCCCGAGCGCAGGCAGGCGACCTGCCAGCTGCCGAACGAGGCCCACTTGATGGCCGCGCCGCCGGTGGAGAACAGCACGGCGGCCGTAATCAGTTGTATCCGCGCCCGGGTCCCGGCATTCATGGGCGCGAACAATGGCGGGCGGGGGGAAGAAGGTCAACTCTCGATTGAGGGATTGATAGATTGATAGATTGAGGGATTGTCCCGAGCCACCGATCGCCGCAATCATTCAATCCCTCAATCCCTCAATCCCTCAATCTCAGTCATCCATGCCCAAGCCTCAGCTTGACGGTTTCCCCGTCTCCCTCTCCATCCCGGTCCAGTGGGGGGAAATGGACGCCTACGGTCACGTGAACAACGCGGTGTTCTTCCGCTATTTCGAGTCCGCCCGGATCGCGTATCTGGAGCGGTCCGGGTTCGCCCGGTCGATGGAGCGGGAGCGGATCGGCGCGATCCTGCACTCGACCTTCTGCCGGTTCCGGGCTCCGCTCCGCTACCCGGATGTCGTGGAAGTAGGCGGGCGCTGTTCGAAGCTGGAGGACGACCGGTTCACCATGGAGTACCTGGTGGTCTCCCGCAACCATGACGCCGTGGCCGCCGAGGGCTGGGGTGTGATCGTGTCGTTCGATTACGCCGCCGGGAAGAAGACCGCGATCCCCGGTGCCGTGCGGGAGGCGATCATCGGGTTGGAGGGCGGGGATCCTGGACGGGGAGGGAGTAGTGGATGATTGGATGATTGGATGATTTGATGGAGCGGCGGCGTCCAGAGAGGGTCGCGAACCTCCCGATCCCGACAAGGGTTCCCAATCATCCAATCACCAATCATCCAATCCTTCAATATCACCATTCACCTGGGCAACGACGTGATCCCGATCCCGAGGCTCATGCCCCGGGTACTCTCATAGAGCGCGAAGGTCCGGCCCACCGCGTCCACCCTCAGGCCGAAGCCCCGGAGCAGCGGCACCAGCAGCGAGGCCCCGTAGTGCACTCCCGGCAGCGCCCCGCCGAAACCGTCGCCGAAGACAAACACCCCGGACGCGCCGGCACGGAGCAGCACGGTCGCCCCGGGAAGGCTCAGGTTGTAGGCCGCCCCGACATCCGGAATCAGCACCGCCGCCCCCTCCGCCAGGTACCGCGGGAAGACCGCCACGGCGAATTCCGGCGTCAACCGGCGGCGGCGAAGCGAGGAGATATGCAGGGTGGTGGACACCAGGGGCCCGTCCGAGTCCCCGATCGTCAGCCGGTCGACGGTCGCGCCCAAGGCAAACCCGTTCGGGATCAGGCGGGTTGTGTCCTGGGCCACGACGGGCAGGGCGGGCAGCAGGAGCAGGGCCAGGGTGCAGGTCAGGACGCGCATGGGGATCTCCCGTCAACGGGTCATTCTCGATGCATTGCCGGTTCAGAATGTCGTTGGGGGGAGTGGCCTGAGTGTGACCTGGGGGCAATATTCCGGATCCAGAACTGCCCGGAACCTCCATGACAATTGGTGATTGGATGATTGGGGATTGGATGATTGCTCGAGGGTTCAGAATCCGGTGCGGGCACGCCTTCCCTGCCGCCCGCCGGCATCAGACCCAATCATCCAATCCTCCAATCCTCCAATCATCCAATCCCCAATCACCCAATCCCCCATGATTGAGCTCCGCACCCTGGGCCGGCTCGAGCTCAGGCAGGACGGCCATGATGTCCCGGCCGTCCTGAAGCAGCCCAAGCGGCTCGCGCTGCTGGCGTATCTGGGTGCGTCGACCCCCCGGCGGTTCCACCGGCGGGACTCGCTCCTCGCACTCTTCTGGCCCGATCTCGATGCGTCCCACGCACGGGCGGCCCTGCGCCGCGCGATCTACTTCCTGCGGAAGGCGCTGGGAGACACCGTGATCGCCGGCCGGGGCGATGAAGAGATCGCCGTCGACGAAGCCGGGTTCTGGTGCGATGCCGCGGCGTTCGAACTGGCCCTGGCGGAGGGGAAGCTCGAGGCCGCGCTCCGGCTCTACCAGGGTGACCTGCTGGAGGGATTCTTCGTCACCCAGGCCTCCGAGTTCGAGCGCTGGCTCGACCAGGAGCGGGTACGGCTCCGGGACCGCGCCGCGGCCGCCGCCCGCCAGCTGGCCGGTCGTCAGGAACAGGACGGCCGCCTGCAGGGGGCCGTCGAGTGGGCCCGCCGGGAGACCGACCTCGCCCCGTTCGACGAGGGCGCGGCCCGCCGGCTGGTGACCCTGCTGGAGCGACAGGGCGACCGGGCGGCCGCGCTTCACGCCTACGACAGCTTCGCCGCCCGGATCCGGTCGGCCTACGACATCGACCCCTCACCCGAGACACGCGCACTCGCCGATCGTATCCGGACTCAGGCTCCCGCCGCTCCCCTCCGGACGCCTCCCGCTCCGGAGCCCGCCAGGGACAACAGCACGATCGCCGTGCTCCCCTTCCCGGTTCGGGGAAACCCGGATCTGTCCTACCTGGAAGAGGGCATGGTCGACCTGCTCAGCACCAAGCTGGACGGCGCCGGCGAACTCCGCACGGTCGACCCGCGGGCCCTGCTGGGGTTCCTGGCGCACGAGGGAAACCCGGGACCGGATCCCGATACCGGCCGGAAGGTGGCCGCCCGCTTCGGCGCCGGCCGGTTCATCCTCGGCAGCGTGATCGAAGCCGGTGGCCGGCTGCAGCTGACCGCCTCGCTCTTCCGGAGCGACGGCGCCGGCAGCATCTCCCAGGTGGAGACCCGCGGTGCCGGCGAAACCGACGTCTTCTCCCTGGTCGACGAGCTTGCCCGCCGCCTCCTGGCCGGAGAGCAGGGCGGCCCTGCCGGCCGAGTCGCCCGGCTGGCGGCGCTCACCACCGGTTCCCTGCCGGCCCTGCGCGCCTACCTCGCGGGAGAACGTGATCTGCGCCTGGGACGCTTCTTCGACGCCATGGAAGCGCTCCAGCGGGCGACCGCCGAAGATCCCGCCTTCGCCCTGGCCTACTACCGGCTGGCCGCGGCCAGCGCGGCGAGTGCCATGATCGAACCCGCCCGGGAAGCGGCGGACCGCGCCCACCGCCACCGCGAGCGGCTGGGCCCGCATGACCGGCTGCTGCTCGATGCCCAGCGCGCCTGGCTCGCGGGCGCGGCCGGCACGGCGGAAAGCCTCTACCGCACCATCGTGGGCCACTACCCCGACGACGTCGAAGCGTGGTACCTGCTGGGCGACCTGCAGATGCACTCCAATCCGCTGCGGGGCCGGTCGGTCACCGAGGCACGCCACGCGTTCGAGCAGGCGCTTACGCTCGACCCGGACCTGGTCTCCGCCCTGGTCCACCTGGTGCGTATCTCGGCCATCGAGGGGAATGCGGGCGCCCGGGACCGATACCTGGCCCGGGTTCTCGACCTGAGCCCCGGCGGTGAGCGGGCGGTGGCCATGCGCGCCCTGGCCGCCTTCGCGCACCGGGATGCGGCGGCGGAACAGGCGGTCATTGAAGAACTCAAGCAGGCGCGCGCGGTAACGGTCGCCGTGGCGTTCTCGGACGTGGCGCTCTATGCGGACAACCTCGAGGGCGCATCCCGGGTCGGACGGGCATTCCTGGAAGTGGTCCGCTCGGACGACCTGCGGGCCCTGATCCATATCATGCTCGCCCACGTGGCCGCCGCCCGGGGAGAATGGAACGACGCCACCCGGGAGCTGACGACGGCCACCCGGCTGGAGCCCGCCTGGGGCCTCGAGGTTCAGGGGCTCTTTGCGGCGCTGCCGTTCGTCCCCTGGACCACGGACGAGATCCGCCGGATCCGCGACGCCCTGGCCGCCTGGGATGCCGCGGCCGTCACACCGAGCATGAATCCGGCCTTCGCCGTCCACAACGAGCTCCATCCACACCTCCGGGCCTACCTGCGCGGCCTGCTCGACGCACGGCTGGGAGACCTCGACGCCGCAAGCGCGGCCCGGACCGTGTTGTCGACCCTGCCACCCCCCCAGGGGCAGGAGATCTTCGTCCGCAATCTCGAGCTGAGCCTCGAGTCGGCGATCGCGCGGGCTCAGGGCGACGCGGCGCGCGCGCTGGCGGCCCTGGAAGCCATGCACTCCGATATCTGGTTCCAGTTCACGGTCACCTCCCCCTTCTTCTGCCAGGCCCTCGACCGCCACGCCCGGGCCGCACTGCTCGAGCAGGCCGGAAGAACCGACGAGGCGGAACGCTGGCGGGCATGCCTGGCGGAGCGGTCGCCCTATGAGCTGATAGTGAAGAGGACTGAGGACTGAGGACTGAGGGCTGAGGACTGAGGACTGAGGACTGAGAGGACAGGGACTACCAGTGAGGAGGGGGAGTGGGGACCAGCGTATCACTCAGAGTCATTGCGGTCTACGAAGCCGCCAAGGGACTCATCGCGCTGCTGGCGGCGTCCGGGATGGCGCTGCATCATCGCGGGCCGCTGCCGCTGCTGCATCGGCTCGCGCTGCATCTGCACCTCAATCCGGGCCGGGACCATCCGAACGCCATCATTCAGGCCATCGAGGTCAACGCCACGGCGCACCTTCGTATCCTGGCGTTCGGCGTCCTGGCCTATGCCTTGCTGCGCTTCGTCGAGGCGGCCGGTCTCTGGTTCGACCGCCGCTGGGCCGAGTGGATGGGGGCGGTCTCGGCGGCCGTCTATCTCCCGTTCGAGATCCTCGAACTGGTCCGCCGCCCGTCGGTATTGTCCGCCGTGGTGCTGGTCGCGACCGCGCTCACCGTCCTGATCCTGGCGTGGCGTATCCGCCGGCAGGATCCGGCGCCGGCCGTCCGCTGATCCCCGAGGTGATTCATGCGATTCCCGGCCTTCCTTCCGGCGCTGATCCTGATCACCCCGCTCGCCGCCCAGCGTGACTGGCATGCGCCCCAGGTGCAGAGCACACCGGTCGAATCCGCCCGGTTCCAGATTCTGCAGTCGGAACTGGTCCTGCGGTCGACTTACCGGCTCGACCGCTGGCGGGGCGATGTCTGGGAACTGATCCTCCAGGACGACGGCCGGTTCTCGTGGCGGGCCGTCGAGCGGCTCCCCCACACGGTGCCCGATACGCGGGTCGAGGGCCGCCCGAACTACCAGATGTTTCTCTCCGGGCTGGCCAACAGCTTCACCTTCCTGCTCAACACCAATACCGGAGCCACCTGGCAGATGGAGGTGGCCGCCGACGGGTCTCTGGTGTTCAGTCCGATTGACTGAACCGGCGGCCGGACTCAGGGAACCGGCCCGGCCGTGTAGGTCCTCCCCGCCACGAGCCGATCGGCCGGCGGCTGCGCGTTGCGGAAGGTGACCGGAATCGTGGTCGGAGCCGAATCACTCAGCAGGTGGAAGTGAAGATGGGGCTCGGAGGAGTCTCCGGTATTGCCGCTGAAGCCGATCACGGCTCCCTGCGGCACGGTGTCTCCGACATCCACGAGGACCCCGTTCCGGGTGAGGTGAACGTACTGGGCTTCGGTGCCGTCGGCGTGACGGATGTCCACGAAGTTCTCGTGCCCGGGGGTGTGGTCTCCGTCCAGGTACTGCTCTTCCAGCGCGACGACCGTTCCGCTCCGTGCCGCCACGAGGGCGGTGCCGACCGGCATGAGGAAATCATACGCGTAGGCGACCGGGCTGCCGGCCCGGTGCGAGCCATCCGAACAATTCCCCTGGCCGAGGACGAACGACCGGCCCGGCTGAAACGGAAGGATGTAGGGGGACGACGCATGCGGCGGGTACGGCCCACATGGGTCGGCCGGGTCGGCCGGCCCGCCACAGGAGAGCAGGAACGGGAGCGGGAACAACAGCCAGGAATGTCGGAACCGTCCGGGCATGGATTCGACCGGGAGACATGCTGTCTGACGGCTGCCGGAGCACGGGGGTTTCGCCCCGACCGGCCGGGACGGCAGCCGCTCTCCCCGGGCGAGGGGTGCCCCCGCCGATCTAGAGCAGCCTGAACTGTCCGCCCTGCTCCTCCCCGGATGCCGGCTCCGGAGCCGTCTCTCCATCAGACCGCCGCACCGGGGCCAGCCGGGCGGTCACCGCTGCCCCGGTGACGGCCGTGATCATGGCTCCGTAGCGCTCGACCTGTACTCGGTACGTGGCTTCCCGGCTCGCATACAGGTCGGACCGGTCGGTCTTCCAGTCCACCACGGTCCAGGAGGTTCCGTCAAAGGCGGCGGCGTCGATGACGCCCTCGGTGCAGAGGCCGGTCCCGTCCTCCCGGGCGGTCCAGGTGGCAACCGGCAGTTCGAAGTACGCGGCCTTTGCGGCGGCCAGTTCGGTCCAGGGCGCGCCTTCCCGGATCTCGGCCGCGAGCCGGGCCAGGTCGATCCGGACGCGAGCCTGCGTGGCCTCATCCGCATCCCGGCACTCGTCCCGGACCACGGCGCGGATGAACATCTCCAGAGCCGGGCCGCTTCGGCCGCGCCCCATCGCTTCGATGGTCCGGTGGACCAGCCGGCCCCATACGCGCCCTCCGATGTCATCGGCGGAGGGCGGGGCGGCCGCATCCTCCAGCCGAAGGTCGAATTCCCGCTCGAACCGGCTCTCGGCCCGGGCATCCTCGCTCACGGTGACGAATTCAACGCCCGCGGCAGCCGCCGCGACCCGGGCCTGTTCCGCCGCGACCACCCGAGCCCGCACGGTTTCGGCCGTCTCGTCCAGCCGGTGGCGGCCCGGTGGCGCATCGGTCGGGAGATCGACCGGCACACCGGTCGCGGCCAGGGCATCGGCCAGTCGCCCCCAGGTCGTCTCCTTGTCGCTCGATCGCAGTCCCTGCCCGGTGATCGCCGCCACTTCCTCCTCCCCCAGCCCGACCACCAGCTCATCCCGCGCCCGGGTCGCCGCGACGTAGAGCAGCCGGTCCCACTCGGCGTCCAGCATCGCGGTTTCCTCCGCTTCCCACGCGTCCCACCCGGCGGGCTGGGTGATCACCGGTCGTTCCCGCTGCCGCGGGTTGTCGCCGGTGCCGGGAGCGGCGATCCGGATCACGCCCAGGGCCTCGCCCGTCTCCGCCCGGTGGACATGCAGATCCGGGGCCCTGGGCCAGCGCTTGTGGGGCGCGGCCAGGATCACCACCGGTGCCTCGAGCCCCTTGGCCTTGTGAACGTTCATGACCCGCACCATGTCGGCGCGGCCCGGCTCGAGCGCCGGTGTCGCCTCGGAGCGCTCCAGTGTCTCGGCGATCCGGCGAATGGCTTCGGTGATGCCCGCCGGTACATCGGTCGCCCGGATGGCGTCCACCAGGTAGAGGAGCATGCCGGCGCGGCTGTTGCCCTGATCCGCGCTTGCCGCCAGCGCGAGCAGCCCGCTGTCATCCAGGATCCGTTCGAGCAGCAGGTCCGCCGGATTCGCCGCCGCGTATTGGAACCACTGGTCCAGCCGGGCCAGCGCGGCGCCCAGCGCAGTGGCCGGGTCCTTCGGCGCCCGGGTGATCGACAGGCGCTCGCCGGCGGCCATCCCCTCGATCAGCTGCGCCGGGCCCACGCCGAACAACAGCCCTTCGACCGCCGCCAGCACCGCGACCGGATTGTCCGGATCGGCCAGGGCCTCGAGCACCAGCTTGAGTTCCCGCAGCTCCCGTTCCTCTTCCAGCTCCCCGCCGCCGGCGATGGCCGCCACGTTCCGTTCGGCCAGCGCGGACACATACGCATCCACGTGCGGCCGCCGGTAGGTGAGAATCATGAAGTCTCCCGGCCGGCGCTCCCCGGACTCCACCCGGCGGGCAATCCAGGACGCCACGGCTGAGGCGTCCTCCGCGAGGATTCCGCCGATGTTGCTGCCGCCGCGCCCGTACCACCGCACGGCGCCGCCCGAGGGCGGGTCCGCCCTCACCGCCTCGAGGGGGCTGAACCCGGCCTGCCGGTTGCCGGCGGCCGCCGGGAACGGCCCCTCGAAGTGCCGGTTCACCAGCGCGGCGATACCGGGCACGCTCCGGAAGTTGGCCGTCAGGGCCAGGGTGTCGCCGAACTCCGCGAACCGGCGCTTGACGAACTCGTAGGTCTCGATGTCCGCCCGCCGGAAGCGATAGATGCTCTGCTTCGGGTCCCCGACGACGAACAGCGCCCCCGGCCGTGGGACCACGGTGCGCCAGTCGGTGCCGGCCTCCGGCTCCGAGCCGAGCAGCAGGCACACCTCCGCCTGGACCGGGTCGGTATCCTGGAACTCATCCACCAGCAGGTGGCGGTAGCGCTGGCCCAGCTCACGGCGCGCGCGCGGACTCTCCAGCAGCATCCGGGCGGTCTGGAGCAGCAGGTCGGTGAAACTCAGCCGGCCGGTCGCCACCCGCTCCCGCTGGAACTCCCGGACGGCCGGCCGCAGAAAGCCGAGTACCGGGACGTAGCGGTGCTCCCGCCACTGACGCCGGAGCGGCATGACGAGCTGGTCGACGAACGCGCCCCAGTCCTGGCCGAATCGCTTCGCCGCGGCCTTGCCGGCCTGCGTGTCGCTCCAGCGCTTCTGGGTCGGCGTCTTCCCCCGGACCTCGTCCAGCACGGTCATGAACTGGGCCAGGTCATCCAGACGGTACACCTGCCGCAGAAAGGCCAGCCGCCGGAGCTGCCGCTGCAGGTCGTCCCATCCGTCTTCATGCTCTTCCGGGGGAAGCAGCTGGAGTCCCTCGTCCAGCAACTCCAGAAAACGGCGGCGGCACGGACCGGCATCCGGAACGGGGGCCTCAACCGCCGGGAATTCAATGTCGGGAAACTCGCACAGCTCGTGAAAGGCGGCGAACAATTCCCGCGCATCCACACCGACGGCCTTGAGCGCGTCGTAGCGCGGATCGTCATCCCGAACCGCCCGCTCCAACCAGCGCTCCCAGAATACCCGCTGCAACTGGTCGAACTCCGGCTGGGTCAGCTCCAGAAACGCGGGATCCAGGCCCGCCTCGAAAGGATGTTCTCTCAGCAGACGGGCGCAGAAGGCATGGATGGTGCCGAGGAATGCCCCGTCGAGTTCCCGGAGGGCCCGGTCATAGACCTGGAATGCCTCGTCCCTCCCCGGCTGCCGTGAGGCGGTGAGCTTCTGTTCCAGCGCCTCCTGGAACCGTTCCCGCAGTTCCGCCGCGGCCTTGCGGGTAAAGGTGACCGCGGCCAGGCGGTCGACCGGCGTGCCGCCCTCGACCAGGGCCAGCATGCGCCCGACCAGCGAGGTCGTCTTCCCCGACCCCGCCCCCGCTTCGACCAGCAGGTTGGTGTCCAGTTCGCGCGCGATGCGCTCCCGCGCCGCCTGATCCGGCGGCACCCCACGCTTTACAGCCACTCGTCACTCCTCACTCGTCACTCCTCACTCCTCAGTCCTCAGTCCTCTGTCCTCTGCCCTCAATCCTCAGTCCTCAGTCCTCAGCCCTCAGCCCTCAGTCCTCAGCCCTCAGTCCTTAGTCCTCAGTCCTCAGTCCTCAGCCCTCAGTCCTTAGTCCTCAGCCCTGTCGCCTTCTCCTGTTTCTCATCTCCCCAAAGGCCGGGTGCAGCTGGCCGTATTCGGACGCCCACCGGGCCAGGGGCGAGTCGACCTTGCCCCAGTCGCTGACGGTTACCCGGCAGACATCCCGGTAGTCGCACAGCTTGCAGTCGTCCTCCTCGTTGGTGGGCACGAAGTTCCCCTCCCGGAGGTGGGTCATCAGGGATGCCACCACGGCTTCCGCCGCGGTCAGCTCGTCCCGGCCATAGCCGACGGCCCGGTTCCGCCCTTTCTGGGTAGGGAACCAGTATTCCGAGCGACTGACCCCGCGCTTCAGCACCTGTTCCGCGGCGACGGCGTAGATCGCCGGTTGCAGCCGCCGCCCGCCCCGGAAGGGGCCCAGCTTCGGGTCCCTGGTGTACCAGTCCGACCGGCCGGTCTTGTAGTCGATGATCCGGAGCGACCCGTCGGCGAGCTGGTCGACCCGGTCGATCTGGCCGCGGACCTTGAGCCCGGCCGGGCCGGCGGGGTAGTGCACCGGCGGGCCGCCGCCGAACGCCAGCTCCATCTCGATCCAGCGGGCGCCGGCGCCATGTTCGCGTTGCATCTCGATGAAGGAGAGCGCATCGATGGCGAGGTCGGCGACTTCCGCGGCGAAGACGGTATTGCTGGGCGGGGGAACCAGATCTCTGGTGGCGACGATCTCCTGGTCCAGGATCAGTCGGATCCGCTCCTCCGCTTCGGGGCGCAGCGCGTCGGCCGGTCGGTCCCGGTATTCCCGGGTGAATTGCTCGTACACCCGGTGGAGCAGCGCGCCCCGCGCCAGCGGATCCAGCCAGCGTTCCGGATCGTACTCCGGATCATCGGGCGGGTACGCGCCCAGGGCGTAGCGATAGAACCACCGCAGCGGGCAGGTCGCGAGCGTCTCCAGGCTCGAGGGAGAGAAGCGGCGGTCCCACTGCCCGGGAGCGTATCGCCCCGCGGCCTCGGGCAGATGGCCGTGGAAGCTCGACAGCTCATCCCCGCCGCGGGCCGATTCCGCCGCCAGGCCGGCGCCGAGCTGCGGGAAGGCACTGGCCAGCACCGCCGTGCCATCCCGCAGCAGCCCGTCCAGGGCCAGGGCATCGAGCCACACGTCCCGACTGTCGAGCCGGGCCTCCCCACGCGGGATCGCCCCGGCCGGGGGGCCCAGATACTGCCGGAGGTCTTCGTAGCTTCTGGTGGCATCACCGGCGACGAGCCGGAACACCTGCAGCAGCAGCGCGGACGGGCCGATCTCGCTTTCGCCCTGCTCGTTCAGGCAGGAATAGGAAAACGTGATCCGGCCGCGGAGTCCCACCAGGGCGGCGTCGATCGCACGGCGCCGCTCGGCCGCCCGGATGGGCACGCCGGGGAGATCGGCATCCGCGACACGCCGCCGATCGGCATCCACCAGCAGCGGATCCTGCAACCGGATCCCGGCCGTCCGGTCGGCGTCGAGACCCAGCACGAAGATCCTGGGCCGGCCGGTCGCGCCGGCGTGCACCAGATCGGTCAGGTGGATCCGTCCACCGCCCTGACTCCAGGGCCGGGACTCCGCGCTGGCCGCGCTCCAGGCCCGCAGTTCGGAGAGCGATTCCCGCACGGCCGCGATGGACCCCTCGATGCTGCGCTCCGGCTCGCTCACGCGGGCAAGCCGTTCCAGCCGGGCCTGGAGCCGGCCCATGGCGTACTCCTCCGCGGCACCCTGGGGAACCAGCAGTCGCAGGAATCCCAGCCCGGCCTCGGCGATGGCCTGGGGGGTGGAGGTGACGGTGTCCACCCCGCCCCGCTCCCGGACCTCGGGAGTCACCGCGAGCAGATGGTCCAGGAGCCGTTCGACCGCCGCGATCCTTGGTTCCCATCGCTCCCGGCCCCGCGCGTCGGGCTCCTCGTCTTCCCGCGCGCCGGTCACGAACCGGAGAAACCGGCCGCTCCGGATGCGCTCGAGGGCGGCCCCGTACCGCGCCCTGCCCCAGCCGACGCCGAGCAGCCGGAACGCCTCGGCGACCGACGTCCCGCTGGCCGACTGACCCGGCACGACGATCTCTCCGGCCTCGAGTGCCTGACGGATCACGTCCGCGGGCAGTCCCTCCAGCATCCACTCGAAGTAGTGTTCCAGCGCCCGACCCACCCGGGTGCGGCTCAGCGGAATACCGTGCAGGCTGCTGAACGGGATGCCCAGACGGGCGCAGATTCCTTCCACGAGGAGGCCGTAGCGGTCGGGGTCGGTGACCGCGAGTTCCACCTCGTCCCAGCGCCGGCCTTCGGCCAGGGCGCGGCGCAGCACCTCCCGCACTTCGTCCGCGGGCGTCGCCGCGAAGAAGAGATCAAGATCTGCCGTCAGAGGTGAGAGGGCGGTGGGAAGCCCGGTCGGATCATGCAGGTAGGACAGTGCCGTGGCCGGACCGGAGCCTGCCGGCGGTGTCGCCCCGGCCCGCGCCTCAGCCGACGCGGCCGAGGCCGCGGTTCCGGGAATCGGGTCCGCGGGGAGCACCGTGGCACCATGCTGCAGCAATCGCTCGAGCAACCGCCCCGGCAGACCACGGGCGACCAGGGCCGGGGCGATGCAGATCTCCCGATCGAGGGTGACCGGCGCCTGCTCGTCGAAGTGCTCCAGGGCGTTGCGGAAGACCCCGGCCGCGTCCTCCAGCCGTACCTCGGCCAGAAGCCGGGTGTAGGCCGCCAGGACCCGGGCCAGATCCGGACCGGCCCCGTGTCGGTCCGCCTGCTCCGCCACCCGGTCCGCGTCCACCCCGGCGGCCCGCAGCTCCAGCACGGCATCCCGCACCGCCTGGCGAAACCCAAGCCCCATGCCGTGCCGCGCGAACCGGACCGAGAGTTTCCCCGCCTCCAGCTCCTGATCCAGCGCCCGGTTGACCAGGGCGGCGATCTCCACATCGTCTCCCGCCCGCCGTTCGCGTGCAGCCATGGGGACGAACGCCAGCTCGTCGGCCAGGCTGCGCAGCGTTGCGGCGCGCCAGCCGATCCAGCCGCCGGTCTCACGCGCCAGGGTGCGCAGGACTTCGCGCCCCCAGTTGATGTCCGGGCCCAGCAGGGTCCGGCGTGCGGCCGGGGCCGCGCGGGTGTGTCGGACGAGGGCGTCGAGGAGGAGAGGCAAGGGATTGGGGGATTGAGGGATTGGGGGATTGAGGGATTGGATGATTGGAGGATTGGGGATTGGGGGATTGGGAGGTCCAAATCACTCCGGATGCCTCAATCTATCAATCCCCCGATCCCTCAATCCACTTCAGTCTCCGCTCATCCCGATAGGGGAAGAAGTCCACCAGTTCGCCCGCGGCCAGGAGGGTCTGCATCTGCTGCCAGTATTCGACGGTCAGGAGGTCCGCGTGGCGGGCCAGGAAGGCTTCCCCCAGGGGACCGGGGAGGACCAGGAAGTGCCGGAACTCTTCGGGAAAGACGTCCCGCTCTCCCACCGAGTACCAGGGTTCGGCGGCCATCTCTTCCTCTTCGGTGCGGGGCGCCGGCAGGTGGCGGAAGTTGCAGTCGGTGAGGAGGGTGAGCTCGTCGTAGTCATAGAAGATGACGCGGCCGTGGCGGGTGACGCCGAAGTTCTTCAGCAGCATGTCGCCGGTGAAGATGTTGGCGGCGGCCAGTTCCTTGATGGCATTGCCGTAGTCGATCATGGCGTCGTGGGCGGCCTGGGCCGATGCGCTCTGCAGATACAGATTGAGCGGCCGGACCTGGCGTTCGGTATAGAGATGGCGGATGATCACCCGCTCACCTTCCAGGTGCACCGTCTCGGCGGCGTCCCGCAACAGTTCGGCCAGCAGGGACGGCTCGAACCAGATCCGCTCGAACTCGAGGTATTCGAACTCCTGGGCGTCGGCCAGCCGGCCCACCCGGTCGTGGACGAACACCATGTGGTACTTGGCGCGTACCGCGTCGCGGGTGGTCGCCTTGGGCGCGCCGAAGCGGTCCTTGATGATCTTGAGGACCAGGCTCAGGGCCGGCAGCGCAAAGACCGTCATCACCAGGCCCTTGTCTCCCGGCGCCGGCTCGAACCGGGAATCCGCCGCCAGCGTCTGCATGATCTTCCGGTAGAGGATCGTCTTGCCGTGCTTGTTGTAGCCGATGGCCGTATACAGCTCATCCAGCGGCTTGCGCGGCATGATCGCGTGCAGAAAGGCGACCAGCGCCTGGGGGCGGTCGACCTCGACGTGGAAGTAGGCGCGGGTGAAACTGAAGACGATGCTGACCTCATCTTCGGAGGTCAGGGCCGCGTCGGTGACGATCCCGCCTTCTTCGTGGAGGAACGCCAGCAGCAGCGGGCAATGCCGTCCGCCGCACCAGGCCCGGGCGAGGACGTAGGCGCTCTTGCCGCGGTAGAAGACCGGGGGGAGCACCTCGAGGCGCTCCACGATTCCCAGCGGCACCGCGGCCCGGGTCAGAACTTCGGCCACCCGCGCGGCGTCACGGCTGAGGTCCTCGAAGTCGGGCCGGAACGGCAGGTTGCTCAGCAGGTCGACCATGGTCGCGACCGGATCCGCGGCGACACGATAGGTCCAGAGGTCGGCCGGCGCCTCCGCATCCATGTCTCCGGCGAACAGATCGAGGTATTCGATCGTGGGGTCCACGCCCACCGTGGTGAACACCCGCCGGGTAATGGAATTGAAGAACGTCCGGGCCAGCTCTTCGTCCTTGAGGCCGTCGGTCAGGCGGGTGTGGACGGCTTTCATCTCCCGCCAGAGAAACGCATTCCGAAGGTTGGTCCCGAGCCGTTCGGCCAGTTGCTGTACCACGGTATCGACGCACACGGAGTAGAGCGTCAGCCGCTCGCGTGCGTCCGCCCGGACGCCGGCCCAGTCCCGCTCCTCGAACCGGGTGCGGGCCCGCCGGGTCACGGCGCGGAACCGGCCGTGATAGGCTTCGAAGGCGGCCTGGATGGCTTTGGCGGCGGGAACGGCGGGGGACATGCCTGAAGTATAAAGGCCTGAGGCCTCCCCCACTCGGTCCTTCGTCCTCAGTCCTCGGTCCTATTAGTATTCCCATTCCACCATGAATCCCGGGCACTCCCATGACCGCTACCCATACTCCCACATACGATACGCTCACGCCGCCGGCAGAGGGCACTGCCATCCGGATGACCCCGAAGGGTCTGCAGGTTCCGGATGATCCGATCATTCCGTTCATCGAAGGGGACGGGACGGGTCCCGATATCTGGCGCGCTTCCCGGATGGTGCTGGAGGGCGCCGTCCAGAAGGCCTACGGCGGCAAGCGCCGGCTGGTGTGGCTCGAGGTGCTGGCCGGCGAGAAGTCCAAGAACAAGCTGGACAACTGGCTCCCGGACGACACGCTGAAGGCCATCAATCATTACCTCGTCGCGATCAAGGGCCCGCTCACCACGCCGGTGGGCGGGGGGTTCCGGTCGCTCAATGTCGCCCTGCGGCAGAAGCTGGACCTGTTCGCCTGCGTCCGGCCGGTGCGCTGGTTCGATGGCGTCCCCTCCCCGGTCAAACGCCCCCAGGACATCGACATGGTGATCTTCCGGGAGAACACCGAGGACATCTACGCGGGCATCGAATACCAGGCCGAGTCCCCGGACGCCCGGAAACTGATCGCGTTCCTGCAGGACGAACTCGGCGTCCGGGCCATTCGCTTCCCCGAGACCAGCGCCATCGGCATCAAACCGGTTTCCCGGGAGGGCTCGGAACGGCTGATCCGCTCCGCGCTCGACTATGCCATCAAGAACGGGCGCAAGAGCGTCACGCTGGTCCACAAGGGCAACATCATGAAGTTCACCGAAGGCGGATTCCGGGACTGGGGCTACGAACTGGCCCGGCGGGAATTCAACGCCGAGCCGATCGACGGGGGGCCGTGGTGCCGGCTGCCCCAGGGAATCGTGGTGAAGGATGTGATCGCGGACAACTTCCTGCAGCAGATCCTGACCCGCCCCCGGGAATACGAGGTCATCGCCACCATGAACCTGAATGGGGATTACATCTCCGATGCCCTGGCCGCGCAGGTGGGCGGCATCGGTATCGCCCCGGGGGCCAACATCAATTACATCACCGGCCACGCGGTTTTCGAAGCCACCCACGGGACCGCGCCCAAATACGCCGGCCAGGACAAGGTCAATCCGGGCTCGGTCATTCTCTCGGGCGAGATGATGCTGCGCTACCTCCGCTGGACCGAGGCCGCCGACCTGGTGCTCTCCTCGCTCGGCAAGACCATCGCCCAGAAGAAGGTCACCTATGACTTCGCGCGGATGATGGAAGGCGCCAGCGAACTCAAGACCAGCGAGTTCGGCAAGGCGATGATCAGCAACATGTAGGGCGGTGAACGGTGAGCGGCGAACGGGGCCGGTCTCCGGATCCCGGTGGGACGATCCGGTCCCGCTCACTGCTCAGTGTTATTGCTCCCACCTCGTCCGGGTTCCCCGGGTATCGACGTGAATGAACGGGCCGTGGTTGGGCCGGGTGCGGTAGAGACCCAACCCGCCCAGGAAGCTCTGGAACCCGGATTCCGTGCTCAGGTCGTCCACCACCCGGGCCAGGACCCGGGCGTCATCCCGGGTGACCCGGTGATCGCCGTTCAGATCGTCCATGACGCCGTCACCGTTCTCGTCCACATAGATGTCCGCCGCATCCCCGTACAGGTGCCGGCTGAAGCGGGTCTCATTGCCGATGGCCCGGTTGTAGAACGGGGTCCGGTATCCGCTCATGATCGTGAAGCTGGTGGCCTTGATGCCCCGGCGCTGCGCCTCCGCCAGGACCAGTTCCAGCTTGATCAGCAGCTTCTCCTGCAACACCAGGTACTTCGGATAGCCCCCCGCCTGCCTGGCCACGAACTGCCCCAGCGTGAAGTGGGGGGAGACCGGCACGTCCTGATTCTCCGGGGTGACCTCGATCATCCCGCCAGGCACGGCGTACGCGGCCGACCGGAGCGCCAGACCGCCCTGCTCGTAGCGTCCGATCCGGTACCCGTTCAGCGTGCTCTGCCGGCCGTAGGGTACCATCACAAAGGCGTTGAGCCGGATCGTATCGGCGGCCGGGACATCGATGACCTCGACCGGGAAGACTCCGATGCTCCGGGGTGCGGTCCAGGCCCAGCCGGTGGGGGGCCGATGTTCCACGACCCCGCTGTCGGCTTCGACGACGAACCCTCCGGTGCCGGACTCCATCTGGAGGTCCACCCGCTCGCCCGGGAGAACGAAAAGTCCGAATACGCGATACGGGATTCGCTGGCCCCGGGCCAGGACCCGGAATCCGGCCGTGATGCCGGGACGGCGCGCCCCGGCGGAGGCCGGCTCGACTCCCGGCACCGCCATTGCCCGCCCCGGCGGCGGGGCAAGCGCAAGCAGGATCAGGACGAAGGGGCCCAGGATGAGGCCAAGAATGGCAAAAGCCTTCCAGTTCCGCAGAATACGCACTACCCTCGATGCTCCGGTACGGGGACAATGGGGGAGGGCAATATAACCACCGGGTGCCAGTTCCATCCGGCACATGCGGTTAGGCCCGGGGCCCCGGAATTCACCGGGGAGGAGGACGCCGGTACCATGCTGAGCAGGCAACTCGCGGACCAGACCCGCCGCCGGCTCGATTCTGCCCGCCGGATTCTGGTGCTGACCGGGGCCGGCATCAGCGCGGAGTCCGGCGTCCCGACGTTCCGCGGGGCCGGAGGACTCTGGGGCCGGTATCGCCCCGAGGAGATCGCGACCCCCGAGGCGTTCGCCCGGGATCCGCGCCTGGTCTGGCAGTGGTATGCCTCGCGACGGGATCAGACCCTGGCCTGCGCCCCCAACGCCGCGCACCTGGCGATCGCGCGGTGGATGGCCTCACGCGCCGGGGTCACGCTGGTCACGCAGAATGTCGACGGCCTGCACGAGCGGGCCTCCATGATCGTGGAACCGGACCGGAGCCGGGCCTGCGCTCCGATCCGGCTGCATGGATCCCTCTTCCGGGTCAGATGTACCGGGTGCGGGGTCGAGGACGACCATCTCGAACCGATCACGGTGGGTGCCGAGGGCGCGCTCCCGAGCTGCCAGCGCTGCGGGGCGACGCTGCGCCCGGCCGTGGTGTGGTTCGGCGAACTCCTCCCGATGGACGCCATGCGCCGGGCGCTCGAGGCGGCACGGACCGCCGAAGCGTGCCTGGTCGTCGGAACCGCGGGCGCGGTCTATCCCGCAGCGGGCCTTGCCTTCGAAGCCCGCGCCCGCGGGGCGACGTTGATCGTGGTGGATCCCGGAGAGACCGCCTTCGACGATGATGCGGATATCAGGATCCGCGCGGCGGCCGCCGCGGCCGTTCCTCTGGTCTGCATCCCGGCCGATCCGCCCGAATGACCTCACCCCCATCCGGTCAGACGACCGTCCCCTCGCCAACCGTCCCATGACTCATCCGCCTGCACTGCGCCAGTTTCTTGAACTGTTCAATCGGGGCGAGTACTGGGAAAGCCACGAAGCGCTTGAACCGGCGTGGCAGGCAAGCCGGAGCGAGTTCTATCATGGCCTGATCCTCCTGGCCAGTGCCCTGGTCCATTGGCAGCGGGGCAACCGCCACGGTCTCATCAGCCAGATGGCCAAGGCCCTGCGCGCCCTGGAGCCGTACGCCCCGGTACACGCCGGGATCGACGTCGGCCGGCTCGTCAGGCTGGGCCGGAGGATGGAGGTACCGTTTGAGATCCCGTGGGACCAGGACGACCGGACACGGCCGACCTGACCACCCTTATCTTCCCCTCATGTCCCAACTCGACCGGCTGACACGGCGCTTTGCGGGAGCGGAGCCCGGCCTCAGGCTGGAACTGCTGCTGGATCTGGCGGACCGCCTGCCGGCCCTGCCCGAGCGCTACCAGTCCGCCGTGGCCGCGGGTACCAACCGGGTGCATGAATGCCAGACACCGGTGTTCCTGTTTCCCGAGGTCCAGGAGGGCCGGTTCGCGTTGTTCGCCGACGTGCCGAGGGAGGCGCCGACCGTGCGGGGATTCGTCTCGCTGCTGATCCGGGGGCTGAACGGCGCGACGCTCGAGGAAGTGCACGCGGTGCCGGAGGACCTGCTCGACCGGCTCAAGCTCACCGAGCTCCTGGGGATGACCCGGACCCAGGGACTGAATGCCATCGTGGGGAGGGTAAAACGGATGGGGGAATCGAAAGGTTGAGGGATTGGCCGATTGACCGCGCCAGGACACCCGCGGTCCCTCACGCCAATCCCCCAATCCCTCAATCCCTTCACCCCTTCTCCACCGGCACGCCCACGCTGTTCCCCCATTCGGTCCAGGACCCATCATAGTTCCGCACCCGATTGAATCCCAGCAGGTAGGTCAGGGTGAACCAGGTGTGCGAGGAGCGTTCGCCGATCCGGCAGTAGGCGATCACGTCGTCGTCCGGCTTGAGACCGTTCTCCTCGGCATAGATCGCCCGCAGCTCGTCCGCCGGGCGGAAGCTGTGCGTGTCGGGATTCACCGCCCGGCTCCAGGGAATGCTCCGGGCGCCGGGAATGTGCCCCCCGCGCAGGGCACCTTCGTTGGGGTACTCGGGCATGTGCATGCGCTCACCCCGGTACTCCTCGGGGCTCCGCACATCGACCAGCGGCCCGCTCCGCTTCACATGTTCCAGCACCTGGTCCCTGAATGCCCGGATGCCGGTATCGTCCCGCGGGGGCAGGGCGATGTTTCCCTCGGGATAGCGCGGCGCCTCCCGGACCAGCGGGCGGCCTTCCTTCTCCCAGAGGGCGCGTCCGCCGTCCATGATCCGCAGCCGCTCCAGCCCGAAGAGACGAAGCACCCAGAAGGCGTAGGTCGCCCACCAGTTGTTCTTGTCGCCATAGAGCACGATCGTGGTGTCCCGGTTGATGCCCTTCCGGCGCAGCAGGGCCTGCATCCGGTCCCGGTCGATGTAGTCCCGGACCAGCTGGTCGTTGAGTTCGGTGACCCAGTCGAGCTTGACCGCCCCGGGGATGTGGCCGGACTCGTACAGCAGCAGATCCTCGTCCGACTCGACCAGCCGCACCCCCGGGTCTTCCAGGTGCTGCGCCACCCAGCCGGTCGACACCAGGACCTCGGGATGGACGTACCCGCGCTCTGCTATGGGAATCATGGACTCCGTCCGTGGCGTGTTCATGGTCATACCTCCGTTCTTGATCAGCGCCGCAATTACGACCGGGCCGCCGGGCATTGTCAAGCGGCGCTTCCCGCCCGAGGCCTGCCCGGATCCAGCCGGCTCCATGCTGGATGGGAACTCATTGGCCCGGCTGGACATTAGTCCCTTGGGGCGCATCTTGTGTGTAATCCGCCCGCAGCGGTCCTCTTCGCCCCGGCCCCGCCGGCTCCCCTCAAGCCCGCTTCCGCCAATGCCCTACCAGCCAATCGAAGACTACGGCATCATCGGAGACCTGCGAACCGTAGCCCTGGTCGGCCGCAACGGGTCGATCGACTGGTTCTGCTACCCCAACTTCGACTCCCCCAGCGTCTTCGCCGCGATCCTCGATGAGAAGAAGGGCGGCCAGTTCCAGATCGCCCCCCATCCGGATCACGCCACCCACAAACAGATGTACTGGCCGGACACCAACGTCCTGATCACCCGGTTTCTCTCCCCGGACGGCGTCGCCGAGGTCTGCGACTTCATGCCGGTGAATCACGGGACCGGGGCCCACGGCCAGCTGGTGCGCCGGGTGACACTGGTCCGGGGTCAGCTTCCTCTCCGGATGACCTGTTTCCCGGCTTTCAACTACGGGCGTGACAAGCACCGGGTCGAAGTTCAGTCGCACAGCGCCTGTTTCCTGTCCAGTTCGCTCGACCTCGGCCTGACCAGCAACGTCCCGCTCCGGGCCGAGGGCGCGGGGGTGACGGCCGACATCGAGCTGCAGGAAGGCCAGAGCGCCGTCTTCGTTCTCCGGCCGCTGCGGGATGGCCAGTGCGAACGCGGGTTATCCGTGGAGGAAGCCGAGGAGCATTTCCGGAGGACCGTCGAGTACTGGCGCCGGTGGCTTTCCCAGTGCACCTACCGGGGGCGCTGGCGCGAGATGGTGCACCGTTCGGCCCTGGCCCTCAAGCTGCTCACCTACGAGCCGACCGGAGCCATCGTGGCGGCACCGACGTGCAGCCTGCCGGAGGGGATCGGCGGCGAACGGAACTGGGACTACCGCTACACCTGGATCCGGGACGCGGCGTTCACCATCTACGCTTTCCTCCGCCTGGGATTCACCCAGGAGGCCGCCCGCTTCATGGAATGGCTCGAGGCCCGGGCGCACGAGGTACCCCCCGACGGCACGCTGCAGATCATGTACGGAGTCGACGGACGGC
>JBFXBG010000064.1:0-20975 GCA_050183505.1 Gemmatimonadales bacterium
TCGGGATCATGTGGTGGCTCGTGGGGCTCGACCGGTTCCTCATGGTCCAGCTGCCGATCACCCTCTTCGCCGGGGCGATCGGGGTCTACCTCTTCTATGTGCAGCATCAGTACGAAGACACCTACTGGCGCTATCGCGAGGCCTGGAACTACTTCGCCTCCGGCCTCGAAGGCGCCAGCCACCTGGTGATGCCCCGGCTGCTGCAGTGGTGCACCGCCAACATCGGGCTCCACCATATCCACCACGTCTCCTCCCGGATCCCGAACTACCACCTGCAGCGCGCCTTTGACGAGAATCCGCCGCTGCAACGGGTGACCCAACTCACCCTGCCCCGGAGCGTGCGCACGCTCTGGCTCACGTTGTGGGACGAAGACAGCCGACAGCTGATCGGCTTCCGGCAGCTCCGGGCCATCCGGGAGCGTTTCCGCCGGGAATTCGGAACCGCCAGGGCGGTGGAACCGACGAAGCCTGAGGCCGTCCCGCGGACCTGGCGATAGGTTCAGCCGCCATCGCCCGCACCGGCGTCCGCGGGCCCCTTTTCCAGGTTGGAGGCCCCGTGCCCGGTTCCGCGCGCAGTGAGGCCGGCCCCGCCACGCCCGAGGATGCCGAGCACCAGCTCGAACGCGCCATCGGCCCATGGGCCCTGGGAGCCAACGCGGTCAACCTGACCGTCGGCGCGGGCATCTTCGCCCTGCCGGCCGTGGTGGCCGCCATCCTCGGCCCGGCGGCCATCCTCGCCTATCTCATCTGCGGATGCCTGATCCTGCTGGTCATGGCCTGCTTCGCGGAAGCGGGGAGCCGGGTCATACGGTCCGGCGGAGCGATCGCCTATGTCGAAGAAGCCTTCGGCCCCTTCGCCGGATTCCTGACCTGGGCCATCTTTGCCATCGGCTTCTCGACCGCGGCGGACGCGGCGATCGCCCACGTCTTCATGGATGCGCTGGCAGTCGCGGTGCCGGCCTTCGCTGGAGGCCTGCCCCGCGCCGCCGGCCTGGTGCTGCTCTTCGGCGGGCTGGCGGCGGTCAATATCCGCGGCGTCCGCCAGGGGACCCGGCTGGCGGTGGCAACGACGGTCGCCAAACTCGCCCCGCTCGTGCTGCTCGTCGTCATCGGCGCGTTCGCGATCGACCCGCCCAATCTCGCGTGGGCCGGCTGGCCGTCTGGCGGCCAGCTCGGCGCGGCCGCGCTGGTGCTGTTCTTCGCCTTTGGCGGGCTCGAGAGCGCCCTGACGCCGAGCGGCGAGATCCGGGACCCGGCCCACACCGTCCCCCGGGCGATGCTGGGCGCGGCAACCGCCCTTGTGCTCCTGTACGTCGCGCTGCAGATCACCTCGCAAGGCGTGCTTGGCCGTGACCTGGCGCTGAATACCGCCGCGCCGCTGGCCGCGGTCGCCGGGCGGGTGGCGGGCGGTGTCGGACGCAACATTCTGCTCGCGGCCACCGCGGTATCGGTCTTCGGCACCCTGGCCGCCGACATGATCGGCGCCCCGCGCGGGTACCTCGCCGCGGCCGAAAGCGGGACTCTGCCCCGCATGCTGAGCCGGATCCATCCGCGCTTCCACACGCCCTGGGTTGCGATTCTGGCCTTCGCCGGCCTGACACTGCTGTTCGCCCTGAGCGGCGCATTCCGTCCGCTGGCGGTGCTGTCCAGCATGGCGCTCCTGCTGGTGTACCTCGGCGTATGCCTGGCCGCCCTGCGGCTGCGCTACAGCCGGGCACCGCTTGCCGGAGTCTTCCGGGCGCCGGGGGGCCCGGCCGTCCCGTTGCTCGCCTCGGCCGCCGTGATCTGGGTGCTCTCGCATTCGACCTGGAAGGAAGCGCTGGCGGTCGCGGCGATGGTGGCGGTATCCACGGCGTACTATTTCCTCCAGCGCCTGACACCCAGGCGGCCGCGCCCCGCGCCCACCGGTACCACCGGGGCTGCCGATCCGGGCCGGAGCAGGTAGGGAACATTCTGTCGCAGTCAGTGTCATTACCCCATCTTGAAAGAGACTATGGGTGATATCTCCCAGCTGAGATCGGCCCTGGCCGACCGCTACCGGATCGAGCACGAGCTCGGCGCCGGCGGCATGGCCACTGTGTACCTGGCCCATGACGTTCGCCACGACCGCAAGGTCGCCACGACCGCAAGGTCGCCGTGAAAGTCCTCCGGCCCGAACTCGCCGCCATCGTGGGCGGCGAGCGGTTCCTGGCCGAGATCAAGACCACCGCCAACCTCCAGCATCCCCATATCCTGAGCCTGTTCGACTCGGGCGACGTCGGCGGCCGGATCTTCTACGTCATGCCCTACGTCGAAGGGGAGAGCCTCCGGGACCGGCTGGCCCGGGAGCACCAGCTCCCGGTCGACGACGCGGTGCGGATCGCGAGCGAGGTGGCCGCTGCCCTCGACTACGCGCACCGTCATGGGGTGGTTCACCGCGACATCAAGCCGGAGAACATCCTGCTGCACGACGGCAGCGCGATGGTCGCGGATTTCGGCATCGCCCTGGCGGTCAGCCGTTCCGAGGGCGGCAGCCGGATGACCGAAACCGGCATGTCGCTCGGGACCCCGCACTACATGGCACCGGAACAGGCCATGGGAGAGCGGGAGATCACCGCCCGCAGCGACGTGTACGCCCTGGGCTGCGTGCTCTACGAGATGCTGGTGGGGGAACCGCCCTTCACCGGCCCGACGGCGCAGGCGATCATCGCCCGGGTCATGACCGAGGAGCCCCGTTCGCTGGTGGTCCAGCGCAAGACCATTCCGCCCCATGTCGAGGCGGCCGTGGGCCGGGCGCTGCAGAAGCTTCCGGCGGACCGGTTTTCCACCGCGGCGCAGTTCGCCGAGGCGCTGGCCAACGCCTCGCTCATGCCGCGGACCACGACCGCGACGTCCGTCGGCACGCCACGCGGTCCCCGAAGCCGCCTGCGCACGGTGCTGCTGAGCCTCGCCGGCCTCGCCCTGATGGCGGCGGGGATCCTGGCCGGCCGGCGTTTCGGTACGTCCGAGCCGGGACCTCTGGCGTTCCAGCTTCTCCCCGGTCCCGACCACCGGCTGGGCATGCCCGGCGCCGGTAACGTGGCGGTCTCCCGGGACGGCGAGACGATCGCCTACGTCGGCCAGGGGGCCCGAGGCCGGACGCTTTACGTCCGCCACCTGAGCGACTTCACGGCCAGGGCCCTCGCGGGAACCGAAGGCCGCCTGTTTGGCGATCCGGCGTTCTCGGCGGACGGACAGTCGATCCTGTGGACCGAAGACAACGGCGCCGTCCTGCGGGTGCCGGTCACCGGGGGTGCGATCACCGAGGTAGCACCCAGCCAGTTGTGCTGTACCCTGGAGGCCACCAGCGACGGCGGGGTGCTGTTTACCGACAGCCGCGGGCTCGAGCTGCTGCCCGCCACCGGGCCGGCCCGGCTGCTCGCCCCGCTCGCGCCGGGGACCTCGGTCGCGGTCCTGCCCGGCATGAAGGCCATCGTGTACACCAGCGAGATCGCCCGGCGGATCGAGGTGATGGATCTCGAAAGCGGCAAGGCGGAACCGGTCCAGGGGCTCCCCGCCGGGGTGGATGACCTGGCCTGGGTGGACGGGTGGCTGATCTATCAGACCGGGACGACCCTCTCGGCGGTCCGGTTCGACGCCGGAAGCCCCCGTCCCCGGGGCCAGCCCGTGGTCCTGGCCAACAATGTCCGGATCGGAGCCAACGGCGGATTCCGCGAGAGTCAGAGCGCGATCGGCGGCCGGACCCTGGCCTTTGTCCCCGCGGCCGGCAACAACCGCATCGCCCTGGTGGACCGTACCGGCCGGGAGGTCCTGCTGCCGGACACGACGGGCGTGTTTCACCGGCCCAGGTTCTCCCCGGACGGCCGGAGGATCTCGCTGGACATCACCCGGTCGGACTCGCGCGACGTCTGGGTGTACGACTTCGATCAGCGAACCCTGACCCGGGTGACCTTCGAACCGAACGGACACGACGCCGTCTGGGCGCCCGACGGGCGGAGCATCCTGTACAACGCCTCCCTCTCCGACACGCTGAACGGGCTCCTGACCCGGCATACCGACGGCAGCGGCAGGGTCGACACCATCGCGAGCGACCCGGACTTCGCCTCGCCCGAGGCGCTGACGGCCGACGGCCGGTCGGTGGTGAGTTATGCCCTGACGGGGACCACCAAGGAAGATGTCTGGCTGGTTGACCGCGCCACCGGCGCCCACAGCGTCCTCCTCGGCGGGAACTATGACGAGGCCGGGGTGTCGTTGTCACACGACGGGAAGTGGCTGGCCTGGGCATCCAACGAATCGGGCCGGTACGAGATCTACGTGCGGGCGCTGGCGGGTGGCCCGCGGATCCAGGTCTCGACCGGCGGCGGGCGGGAGGCGGTCTGGAATCCGCGCGGCGGTGAGCTGTTCTACCGCATCCAGGGGACGCAGGGTGCCTCGCTGGTCGCGGCGCGGCTGTCCACCACGCCGCTGCGGGTGCTCTCCCGTGATACGCTCTTCGCGGTTCCCGACTATGAAGAAGCCGACCCGCACGCCAACTACGACGTGAGCCCCGACGGCACGCGGTTCGTCTTCATCCGCCAGTTGATGCCCAACGAGATCCGGGTGATCCGGAACTGGCAGGCGTTGCTGGAAGGACACTAGCCCCGCGGCGAACGGCCCCGCCGCGCCCGGCTCGATCGCCCCTCCGCCTCCCGGGGCCGGCGGCCGGAGGACCCTCCTGGAGATCCGACTCATGCACACTTCCCGCTGGTTGATCGTTGCCCTGCTGCTGGCGTCCGCCGGCCCGGTCGCGGCCCAGGCCCCGACCGGGGATGCCCTGCTCGCCCGCCGGTTCGACCGCCGCGAAGTGCGTATCCCGATGCGCGACGGGGTCGAGCTGTTCACCGTCATTCTGACGCCGAAGCAGGCGGACGGCCCGTTGCCGTTCATTCTCTCGCGCACGCCCTACGGCACCGCCGGCTGGGGCGGCACCAGCCGGATCGAGTACGGGTTCCAGGAACTGATCAAGGAAGGGTACATCTTCGTCTTCCAGGACATCCGGGGCCGGTTCCAGTCCCAGGGCACGTTCGTGATGAACCGGCCCGCCTGCCTGCGGCGCGGGCCGGGCTGCGTCGATGAAGCCACCGATACCTGGGACACCGTCGAGTGGCTGCTCCACAACGTTCCCAACAACAATGGGCGGGTGGGTCAGCTCGGGATCTCCTATCCCGGATGGCTCACCAACGCCACCGCCTTCGAACCGCATCCGGCCATCAGGGCACTGAGCCCGCAGGCCACCATGGGCGATGTCTGGATGGGAGACGATTTCTTCCATCAGGGAGCCTTCCGGCTGTCCTACGGCCTGGAGTACGCGTGGGAGATGGAGGCGAGTGCCGACATGAGCACACCCCCTTCCCCCGCCCGATACGACACCTACGACTGGTACCGATCGTTCCCGACGCTGTCGGATCTGGGCAAGGCCGTCGGGGCGGACGCGTGGCCCACCTGGCGGCTGTTCGCCACCCACCCCGCCTACGACTCGGTGTGGAGCGCCCGCGCCATTCCCCGGCGCCTCACCAGGGCCCCGGTCCCCACGCTCAACGTGGGCGGCTGGTGGGATCAGGAAGACATCTACGGTACGCCCCACGCCTATGCCGCCATGGAGGCCGGCGACTCCGCTGACCGCAACTTCCTGGTGATCGGTCCCTGGTATCACGGCGAGTGGTTTCTCGAAGCGGGAGACTCCCTGGGCGCGGTCCGCTTCGGCAGCCCGACCGGAGAGACCTATCGCCGCGACATCGAAGCGCCCTGGTTCGCCTGGTGGCTCAAGGACAAGGGCGACGGCCGGTTCCCTGAGGCGCGGGTGTTCGATGCCGGGGCGCGGCGGTGGCGCACCTTCGAGGCCTGGCCGGCGCCCACCGCGACGCGGAAGCGGCTCTATTTCCTGGCCGGCGGCCGCCTCGGGTTCGAACCTCCCTCCGGCGCCGGCGGCTTCGATCAATACGTCAGCGATCCGGCACACCCGGTTCCCTACCGGCACCGGCCCATCGAGCGGACCTACGACCCGCGCGGGTCCAACTGGGACTGGTGGATGACCGAGGATCAGCGCTTCGTCGACAGCCGGCCGGACGTGCTGGTCTGGCAGACCGAACCGCTCACCGGCGACCTGACCGTGGCCGGTTCCATCGCCGCGCACCTCTTTGCCTCCACCACCGGCACCGACGCCGACTGGATCGTCAAGCTGATCGACGTCTACCCCGACACCGTCCCTGACCGGCCGCGCATGGGCGGCTATGAGCTGATGGTGGTGGGCGAGATCATGCGGGGACGGTATTATCGCGGCTGGGACACGCCGATGCCGATTCCGGCCAATGTGGTCACCCCCTTTCCCGTGGATCTGCACCAGCAGGCCTACACCTTCCGGCGCGGGCACCGGATCATGGTGCAGCTGCAGAGCACCTGGTTCCCGGTGCACGACCGCAATCCGCAGACGTTCGTGCCCAACATCTTCGAGGCCCGCGCCGGGGACTACCGGGCCCAGACCCACCGGATATACCGGACCGGGCGCTATCCTTCGCACGTCGAACTGGACGTGCTGCCGTGACCGCCCCTGACAGCCGGAGCGACCGCAGATGAACGAAACGATCGCCGGCCTCACGGCCGCCCTGGCCGACCGGTACCGGATCGAGCGCGAGCTCGGTCAGGGCGGCATGGCCACGGTCTACCTGGCCCAGGACCTGAAGCACGACCGCCAGGTCGCCATCAAGGTCCTCCGGCCGGAACTGGCCGCCGTGATCGGAGCCGAACGGTTTCTCCGCGAAATCAAGACCATCGCGACCCTCCAGCACCCCCACATCCTCGGGCTGATCGATTCCGGGGAGGTGCAAGGGACGGCCTACTACGTCATGCCCTTCGTGGACGGGGAGTCCCTGCGCGATCGGTTGACCCGGGAAAAACAGCTGCCCATCCCCGACGCCGTCCGCCTCGCCACCGAAGTCGCGGACGCCCTCGACTACGCGCACCGGCATGGCATTGTCCACCGCGACATCAAGCCCGAGAACATCCTGCTGCACGACGGCCGCGCGCTGGTAGCGGATTTCGGGATCGCCCTGGCGGTCAGCGCCGCGGGCGGTACCCGGATGACCGAAACCGGCATGTCGCTCGGTACCCCGCACTATATGTCGCCCGAGCAGGCGATGGGCGAGCGGGAGATCAGCGCCCGAAGCGATGTCTACGCGCTCGGCTGCGTCACCTACGAGATGCTCGCCGGGGAACCCCCGTTTACCGGCCCGACCGCGCAGGCGATCATCGCCCGGGTCGTCACCGAGGATCCCCGCAGCCTCGCCGGCCAGCGGAAGACGATTCCGCCGGGAGTCGAGGCGGCGGTGTTCACCGCGATGGCCAAGCTGCCGGCCGATCGCTTCGCCACCGCGGCGGAATACGCCGCCGCCCTCGCCAACCCCGAGCTCACGACGACCCGGACCGGCTTCCAGCCGGTGGCAGCCGTCCGGCGGCGGACCTGGGTGGCCGGCGGGGTGTTCGCCGCCCTGGCTCTCGTTGCCGGCCTGCTGATCGGCGGCCGCCGGAACGATCCAGGCAGTGTGGGCCCCACCGACGTGGTGCACGCCAGCCTGGCCCTCGGCGACAGCGTCCTCGTCCGGGCCATTTCCACGGTGCGCGTGGCTATCGACCCCACGGGGCGGAGAGTCGCCTTCGTGGGCCCCGACGGCACCGACACGCGGCTCTGGGTGCGCGAACTCAACCAGCAGGATGCGCACCCGCTTCCGGATACCCGGGGGGCTTTCGATCCGTTCTTTTCGCCGGACGGGAAATCGGTCGGCTTCTTCACCGGTACGGGTGGACAGACCGCCATCAAGGTGATCGCGGTGGCGGGGGGAGTCGCCCGGACCCTGGTGCAGGATTCGGTGGCCTCCTACGGGGGAGGAGACTGGGGCGACGACGATCAGATCTACTTCACCCAGGCCAGCCGCGGTCTGGGGCGGGTGCCGGCGTCCGGCGGCCTGGTCACCCGGGTCTCGCTTCCCGATTCCACCAGTGAGAGCCGGGAGCACGACTTCCCCGATGTCCTCCCCGGCAGCCGGCAGGCCCTGGTGATGCTCTGGCGGGGCTCGATCGGAGCCAATCACATCGGCGTCATCGACCTGGCTACCGGCGACGTGACCGACCTCACCGAAGGCAGTTATGCCCGCTACGTCGCCCCGGGGTTCCTGGCCATCGGAATGGCCGACGGCCAGCTCCGGGCCGCGCGCTTCGATCCCGCCACGGGTCGGCTCACCGGACCGCCGGTGCCGGTGCTGCAGGGGGTCCAGCGGGAAACCAGCAACGGCACCGTCCAGTTCACCGTATCGGCCACCGGGACCCTCGTCTTCCAGGGAGAAGGCGGCGGCGGCGACGAGCTCGTCTGGGTGGACCGCCGGGGGATCGAGACGCCGGTGGACAGTGCGCTGCGCGGCGTCTTTCCCGACCTGGCGCTGTCGCCGGACGGAAGCCAGATCGCTGTGACTCAGTCCGCGTCCGGCGAGAGCCAGATCTGGATCAAGCAACTGGCCACCGGATCCTTCAGCCGGCTTTCGTTCGATATCACCGGGGCCGACCGACCCGCCTGGACCCGGGACGGCCGCAAGGTGGCGTTCCTCGGCAGCCGGGACAACCGGCGGACCGCCTGGGTGGGCCGGGCCGACGGCAGCGACACTATCCGGCCCGCGGTCCCCGGCAACACGCGGCTCGACGAGATCGCCTTCGATCCGCTCGGCCGGTTTACCCTGCTCCGGACCGAAGGGACCAGCGCAGGCAGCCGCCACCTGCTGGTCGTGGAGAACGGCAGGGACACCGTTCCCCGGATTCTGATCCAGTCGAGGTTCGACCATTACGCGATGGCCCCCTCCCCGGACGGACGATGGCTCGCCTACGTGTCGCAGGAGTCCGGCACTCCCGAGGTGTACGTGCGGCCCTTCCCCAGCGTCGACTCGGCCCGCTTCGCGATCTCCACCGGCGGCGGCTCCGAGCCGCTGTGGAGCCGGAACGGGACCGAGCTGTTCTACCGCACGACGCGGGGTGATGTGTTCGCGGTCCCCGTCACCATCGGCCCCCGCTTCGAACACGACACCCCCAGGCTGCTCTTTTCCCGTCCCAACCTGTCCCAGTCGGAGTACCACCGCGCCTGGGACGTGCACCCGGACGGGAGGCGATTCCTGATGGTGAGTTCCGCGGGCGGTGACGCGACCGACCTGCGCGTGATCTTCAACTGGCGCGCCGAGCTCGCCCGGCTTCAGACGAGCCCGAAGTGAGCGACGGGCGCGCTCGCCTTGCGGCGGCCCCGGCCGATCACGGCCGCATTCAACCGGGCGTTCCCCGTTGAGTCCGACGGCGCCGGCGCCCTCGAACCGCTGATCACTCCCTCTCCCGGGAACCCGCCCAGCCATGGCCCATGTTTCACACCGCCTGACGAATTCCTTCCGGGGCCCACTCGCCGGCGGCGGGGACGCGGCGACATCGCCCCTCGCGATCACGGTCCATGGTTTCGCCGCGGACAGCCCCGCGCCGGGCATGCGCCGGTGAAGCCGTGGCGCCGGCGTCCGGCTTCCCCACCCTCGCGTTATCTCCGCGCCAGAGGCATCTTGTAGCCAATGTCCAACATCCCAGCGGGACTCTCGACCGCCCTCGCCGACCGCTACACCATCGAACGTGAGCTCGGCGCCGGGGGCATGGCCACGGTGTACCTCGCCCTCGACCTCAGGCACGAACGCAAGGTCGCGATCAAGGTCCTCCGTCCGGAACTCGCCGCCGTCATCGGCGCCGAACGCTTCCTGCGCGAGATCAAGACCATCGCCACCCTGCAGCATCCCCACATCCTCGGCCTCATCGACAGCGGGGAGCTGAACGGCACGGCGTACTACGTCATGCCCTATGTCGAAGGGGAGTCGCTGCGTGAACGGCTCGTACGGGAAAAACAGCTGCCGATCGCCGACGCGGTGCGGATCGCGACGGAAGTCGCCGGCGCGCTCGACTACGCCCACCGGCACGGCGTCATCCACCGGGATATCAAGCCGGAGAACGTCCTGCTGCATGACGGGTCGGCGCTGGTGGCCGATTTCGGGATCGCGCTGGCGGTGAGTTCGGCCGGTGCGACCCGGATGACGGAAACCGGAATGAGCCTCGGGACACCGCACTACATGAGTCCCGAACAGGCCATGGGGGAACGTGAAATCACGGCCCGGAGCGACGTGTATGCCCTGGGGGCGATGACCTACGAGATGCTGGTGGGCGATCCGCCCTTCACCGGCAGCACCGCCCAGGCGATCGTGGCCAAGGTGGTGACCGAATCCCCCCACCCCCTGCTCCCGCAGCGGCATACCATCCCGCCCCAGGTGGAGGCCGCGGTACTGGCGGCCCTGGAGAAGCTGCCGGCCGACCGGTTCGCCACCGCGGCGGAGTTTGCCGATGCGCTGAGCCGGCCGGAACTCAGGCCGACGACCGGCACCCGTGCGATGCCCGCGGTGGCCGCCTCATCGGCCGCGACGGCCCGGCGGTGGAGACTCGCGACGCTCGCGAGCGTCCTGGTGCTGGGCACAGTGGCCGGCATGGGCTGGATTGCGGCCCGGCGCGCCTCCCACTCACCGGCAAGCTGGCAGTACATCAGTCTGGGGGACAGCACCTCGCTGTCGCCGTCCGCTCCGTTCCTGGCGCTGTCGAAAGACGGAAATACCCTCATTTTCAAGGACGGAGGTCAGAACGGGCTGCTCTGGATCAAGCGCCGCGGCCAGCTGGATCCGACACCGCTCGCCGGCACCGAAGGTGCCATGAATCCGGTCCTCTCCCCGGACGACCAGTGGGTGGCGTTCGTGGCCGACGGACGGCTGAAGAAGATCCGCCTGTCGGGCGGTGCCGCCATGACGCTGGCCGAGAATGTCGCGGGCGGCTATGGCGGTGCTGCCTGGCTGGACGACGGCAATCTGGTCTATGTCATCCCGGAATTGAGCGAACTCCGCCGGGTCAGGGAGTCGGGCGAAGCCGGCGGCACCGCGCTCAAGGACTCGACCCTGTCGGGCGGCGGGATCGGGATGCCGGTCGCGCTTCCGGGTGCGCGGGGAGTCCTGTTTCAATATTGCAGTTCCGGCTGCGTGACCATGTCGATCCACGTACTGGATCTGAGAACCGGGGCCCAGCGACCCTTGCTGGATGAAGCGGCCCAGGCGTGGTATCTCCCCGGCGGCCGTCTCCTCTATGCCCGCCGTGACGGGGTGGTCATGACCGCTCCCTTCGATCTGAAGACCCTGGAGATCACCGGAACGGCCAATCCGGTGCTCGAGGGTGTGGATGTCCAGAGCCTCCCCGGCTATGCCGCGCTGGCGTGGTCCCCCGCCGGGACGCTCGTCTACGTCGCCGGGACCTCGACATCGGTGGACAATACGGTCGTACGGGTCAGCCGCGAAGGGCTGGTGACTCCCATCGACACCGCCTGGCACGGGAGCTTCAACTCCATGGCCCTTTCTCCCGACGGCAGGCGCCTGGCGGTCGGGGTCGGCGCCGGCAGCGGGCTCAACATCTGGATCAAGCAGATCGGCAGCGGCCCCTTCTCCCGGCTCAGCTTCGGCAACACCGACCGCCGGCCGGAGTGGGCGCCGGACGGAAGCCGGGTCGCCTTCATCCGGGACAGCGCCGGTTCATCGGCCGTGTACACCCGTCCGGTGGACGGAAGCGGAGCCGACCAGCTGGTCGCCCGGCTGGACCGCCAGGTCCAGGAAGTGTCCTGGACGCACGACGGGCAGTGGCTGGTCCTGCGTACGGACAACGGTGAGCCGGGCGCGGGTGATCTGGTGGGGGTGCGGACCCGCGGAGACACGACCCCCGTGCCGCTCGTGGCCACGGCCTTCACCGAACTCAACCCGGAGGTCTCGCCCGACGGCCGCTGGCTGGCCTATGCCTCGAACGAATCGGGGGTGAACGAGATCTATGTGCGACCCTTCCCCCGCACCGACGGCGGCCGCTGGCAGGTCTCGAACGGCGGCGGAATCACGCCCCGGTGGTCGCGGGATGGACGGGAGCTGTTCTACCTGGGCCCCGACCTCCGGCTGTTCGCGGTGCCGGTCACCCCCGGGCCGGTGTTCACGGCCGGCGAGCCTCGGCCGCTGTTCAGCGCGGCGGCCTTCGCCCTGGAAGGCGCGTTCCACCAGGCCTACTCGGTGGCGCCGGACGGGCGGAGCTTCTTCTTCCGGATGCAGAATCGTTCGGCCACCGCCGGTAATGATGTTCGCGTCGTGTGGGTGGATCACTGGCTGCAGGACGTTCAGCGGAGACTCGCCCGGTGAGCCAGCGGGAGGAGACGCTCCGGTCCGCACTGGCCGACCGCTACCGCATCGAACGGGAGCTGGGCCGGGGCGGGATGGCCACGGTGTATCTGGCCCACGACCTCAAGCACGACCGCCAGGTCGCCATCAAGGTTCTGAAGCCCGAGCTCGCGGCCGTGCTCGGCGCCGACCGGTTCGTGGTCCAGATCAGGACCACCGCCGCGGGCGCGGGATATGGTCCGCCACGGTTCGTTGAGATCGACGGGCTGCAAGCCGTGCTTCCGCGGAAGAAATGACCACTCCTCCGGACCGCCTCGCCACGGCTCTCGCCGACCGTTACCGCCTCGAACGCGAACTCGGTGCCGGCGGCATGGCCACCGTCTACCTCGCCCACGACCTCAAGCACGACCGCAAGGTCGCGATCAAGGTGCTGCGGCCCGAGCTGGCCGCGGTGATCGGCGCCGAGCGGTTCCTGGCCGAGATCAAGACGACGGCCAACCTGCAGCACCCCCACATCCTGCCGCTGCACGACTCGGGTGAGGTGCACGGCACGGTCTATTACGTCATGCCGTTCGTCGAGGGCGAATCGCTGCGCGACCGGCTCGATCGCGACAAGCAGCTGTCGATTGGCGATGCGGTGCGGATCGCCCGCGAGGTGGCCAGCGCGCTCGACTATGCCCACCGCCACGGCGTCATCCACCGTGACATCAAGCCGGAGAACATTCTGCTCCACGACGGCCAGGCCCTGGTGGCCGATTTTGGCATCGCGCTGGCCGCCGCGCGCTCCGACGGCGGCACCCGGATGACCGAGACCGGGATGTCGCTCGGCACGCCGCACTACATGAGCCCAGAGCAGGCGATGGGAGAGCGGGACCTCGACGCGCGGACCGATGTGTACGCGCTGGGGTGCGTTGCCTACGAGATGCTGGTGGGCGAGCCTCCGTTCAGCGGCCCGTCGGCCCAGGCCGTGATCGCCAAGGTGATGACCGAGCGCCCCACCCCGCCATCGGCCACGCGCGACACCGTGCCCGAGGCGGTCGAGGATGCGGTGCTCACCGCGCTCGCCAAGCTGCCGGTGGATCGTTTCGCCAGCGCGGCCGAGTTTGCGGCGGCCCTCGCGGGGCAGGCGACCAGCACACCGACCACCGCCCGCCGAACCGTCCCCACGCCGACGCCCGGGTCGTACCGCCGGCTCAGCATGGCGCTCGGGGTAACGGCGCTCGTGCTCGCGGCGGTCGCGGCCTGGGCCCTGGTTCGCCACCCTGCCTCGGCCGGTCCGTCGGTCTATGACGTCGGCCTCCCCGACGGTGCCCGGATGAGCTTCGCCGGCTCGCTCTCGCGGATCGGCCCCTACGGCGCTCTGGTGCGGAACCTGTCCGTCGATCCGGAGGGGGAGTTCGTGGTCTATGCCGCCACGCAGGGCGACTCCACCTCGCTCTGGTACCGGAGCCTCCGGACCACCGAGGTGCGGGAACTCCCCGGCACCGAGGGCGCGACCGGGCCCCGGGTCTCGCCCGACGGGTCGGAGGTGGGCTACTTCAACGGCGATCGGATGATGGCCGCGCCGATCGACGGCCGGGAGCCCCGGCTGCTGATGATGGCCACCAGCGGCACGATGATCGACTGGACGGCGACCAACCAGTTCGTCACGGTCGACAACGACGGCTATCGCTTCAACCGCTTCGACCCGGGCACCGGGACCACCCGGTCGGTCGACATCGCGCGCTGCGCGTTCGGGGTGTGGATGCGCGAGTCCCGCGAGGTCCTCTGTTCGTTCAACGGCATTGCCCAGGCGATCGATCCGGAGACCGGGTCGGCGGTGACGATCCGCATCGCGACCCCCGGCGGCGGGGCGGGTGCTCCGGCCAGCGGCAGCGCGTTCCGCGCGATCGAGGGGCGCTACCTCCTCTGGTTGGCGACCGACGGCAACCTGGTGGGGGCGACCTACGACCCCGCCCGGCACCTGGCAGGACCGCCGACCCGCCTGCTCGACGGCATTCGCCGCGAGGCTTTGGGCGAGGGGCAATACGACGTCTCGGAGAACGGGACCCTCGTCTACGCCCCGGGGCTCGACGCGACCATCGGGCGGCTGGTCCGATTCCGACCCGGGGCCGCGATCGAGCCGCTGCCGATCGAGGAGGCCGACTACCAGCGCTATGACCTGAGCCGCGACGGTCGCTGGCTCGCCGCGGTCACCCCCGGCAGCGACGCCGTCGAACTCCGGATCGACGACCTCCGCACCGGCCAGCGCTCCACCTGGCTGCGCGCCGAGGGCATTCGCCACGCGATGTGGAACCCGGCCAGCGACCAGCTGCTCGTGGCCATCCAGCAGGACTCCGCCTGGGCCCTCCTCCGGGGCTCCCCGGGGTCGGGGGAGCCGGTGGATACGTTGGCCTCGTGGGGGCCGGGCCAGGAGTTCCTCGATCCGATCGGCTATCCCTCCGACTCGGTCGCGATCGCCGTCGACTGGGCCTCGGGGGTCGTGGCCCGCTTCGACCCGCGCGCCGACGTGGCGACGTTCGATACCGTACTCACCGGGGCGCGGTTCCCGAGCGTCGCGCCGGGCAGTCGGCTGATCACCTACCAGACGGCGGACGGAAGTCGCATCGTCGTGACGACCTTTCCCGCGGTCGGTCGGCGCTGGCAGGTCGCGACGCTCGGCGTCGAACCGATCTGGCTGTCCGACACCGAACTGCTCTATCGCTTCGGCGCGACCTGGTACCTGGTGCGGGTGAACCCCACGACCGGTGAACCGCAGGGTGCCGCGACGCTCTGGGGACGCGACCCCAGGTTCTCCGACACCTCGGGCTGGTCGAACCGTCCCGACCATGCCGGTGGCGTGATCTATGTCGAGAGCCCCGAGCAGCCTGATCCCGGGTACCTGCGCGTGATCCCCCGTTGGGTCGCGCAGATGAAGCGCGCGGTGGCGGAGGCGAAGCGATGAGCCTGGAGCGCCTCGCCCGCCCTGGCCGGCCGCTACCGCATCGAACGGGCGCTGGGCCGGGGCGGGATGGCCACGGTGTATCTGGCCGAGGATCTCAAGCACCACCGCATGGTGGCCATCAAGGGCTCAAGCCGGAGATCGCCGCCGCCCTCGGCGCCGAGCGATTCCTCCGCGAAATCGAAACCACCGCCGGCCTGCGACCCGGCAGCATACCAAGTACGGCTTCTGCACCGACGGCAAGGCCTTCTACTTCACCCTCGGATCGCCCGAGAGCGACATCTGGGTCGCGGAACTGGAGACGCCGTGAGGGTGAAGAGCCGGCTGGACGAGAGCAAGGGAATGGTCGAGCGGCCCCAGGACAGGAGTATGACGGCTCATGCTTCTGGACTCTCGTTTTTGCATGCATGACATCTCTCCGCTCCCGGTGCGGCCGCGGCCCGGTGGGTCGCTGCCGGCCCACGGGATGACCCCGCCGGTCCGGGGAACCGCTACCATGCTGGCAAAGGAGCAGATCCCATGAGCGATACCGCCGACCGACTCGCGACCGCGCTGGCCGAACGCTACGTGATCGAGCGGGAGCTGGGCGAGGGCGGGATGGCCACCGTCTATCTCGCGCAGGATCTCCGGCACGACCGGAAGGTCGCAATCAAGGTGCTGCGCCCGGAGCTTGCCGTGGTCATCGGGGCCGAGCGGTTCCTGGCGGAGATCAAGCTGACGGCCAACCTGCAGCACCCCCACATCCTGCCGCTGCACGACTCGGGCGCCACCGACGGCTTTCTCTATTATGTCATGCCGTACGTCGAGGGGGAGTCGCTGCGGGACCGGCAGCAGCGCGAGAAGCAGCTGCCCGTGGACGACGCGGTGCGGATTACCCGCGAGATCGCCGGAGCGCTGGACTATGCCCACCGTCACGGCGTGATCCACCGGGACATCAAGCCCGAGAACATTCTGCTGCACGACGGCTCCGCCCTGGTGGCCGATTTCGGGATCGCTCTGGCCGCCAGCAAGGCCGGCGGCACCCGGATGACCGAGACCGGCATGAGCCTCGGTACGCCCCACTACATGAGTCCCGAACAGGCCATGGGGGAACGGGAAATCACCGCCCGGAGCGACGTCTATGCCCTGGGCTGCGTGCTGTACGAACTCCTCACCGGCGATCCGCCCTTCACCGGCTCGACCGCCCAGGCCATCGTGGCCCGCGTGGTCACCGAGGCGCCCCGGTCGCTCACGAGCCAGCGGCACACCATCCCGCCCCATGTCGAAGCGGCGGTGCTGACGGCTCTGGAGAAGCTTCCCGCTGACCGGTTCGCGAGCGCGGCGGACTTCTCGGCGGCCCTGGCCAACCCGGGCTATGCACCCTCCGCTACGCAGACCGCGCCGCGCGCGGTGCGCGGGCGGCGTCGCCCGGCTCCGGTCACCGTTGCCGGCTGGGCCGTGGCCCTGCTGGCGGTGGGACTCGGCCTCTGGGGCTGGCTCCGGTCCGCCGCCCCCGCTCCGGTCCTCCGCTACGTGATGGCGCTGCCCGACGGCGAGGAGCTTTCCGAAGGACGGGGGACCCGATTTGCGATCTCCCCCGATGGGTCCCGGCTGGTCTTTGTGAACCGGGGGCCGGACGGCGCGCGCCTCATGCTCCGCTCCCGCAGTCAACTGACCGCCAGCCCTATCCCGGGCACCGAGGGAGCCATGTCTCCCTTCTTTTCTCCCGACGGCTCCCGCGTCGGGTACATCATGGAGGATCTGGGCGCAATCAAGGTCGTGACCCTGAACGGCGCGCCCCCGATCACCGTCACCACCAGCCGGATCGGCGCCGACGGTGCCACCTGGAGCAGCGACGGTTTCATCTACTTTGACGGCATCACGAGCGGCGGGACGACCGGCGTGCTGCGGGTAGGTTCCGGTGGGGGCACGCCGGAACAGGTGACCACCGTGGACACGACCGGCGGCCAGCTGGACCACTTCTGGCCGATGGCCCTGCCGGAAGGCCGCGGGATTCTCTTCACCGTCGAGAAACGAAGCTCGCCGGATGCCAGCGACGTGGCCGTGCTGGATCTGAAGACCATGAAACAGCACACCCTGCTCCAGGGCCTTACGGCCCGGTATTCACCGACCGGTCATCTCATCTACGCCACCCCGGGGGGTGACCTCGTGGCCGTCCCCTTCGACCTGAAGCGCCTGGCGGTGACCGGGGAATCGTTTGCGCTCACCAGCGGCGTCGCCATCCGGCCCTTCGGCGCGGTGGAGCTCGCGCTCTCCCGAACCGGAACCCTGGTGTACCAGACCGGCAGCGCCCAGACCGCTCCCTCCGAGGTCCTCTACGTAAGCCGCGACGGCACGGCGGCGGTGATCGACACGAATCTCAAGGGCGACTTCCATACCCTGGCGCTTTCCCCCGACGGTCGCCGGCTGGCCCTGAGCAGAATCGACGGGACGGAGCAGCAGATCTGGGTCAAGCAGCTGCCGGACGGTCCGCTCAGCAAGCTCACGTTCGAGGGGAACCGCAGTTTTCGCCCCAGTTGGTCGCCGGACGGACAGCGCATCGGGTTCATTTCCAACCAGTCGCAGTCAGGGCGGTTGTACCAGAAGCGCGCCGACGGGACCTCCCCGGACGAGCGGCTGCTGTCCGGGGAAGGCCGCCCGGTCACCGAGGGGTTCTGGAGCCGGGACGGCCGCTGGCTGATCTATCGCACGGCCACGAACGACATCCTCGCCCGCGGACCGGCCCCCGACACCGCAACCGTTCCCCTCCTCACCGGCCCGAGGGACGAGATCATGCCGGCCCTCTCGCCCGACGGCCGGTGGCTGGCCTACTCCTCCAATGAATCCGGCCAGTTCGAGGTGTTCGTGCGTCCGTTCCCCAATACCCAGTCGGGCAAGTGGCAGATCTCCTCCAGAGGCGGATTCGACGCCCGGTGGTCGCACACCGGCCGGGAACTGTTGTACTGGACGAGCGAGGGTACCCTGATGGCGGTGGAGATCATACCGGGCGGGACGTTCGTCACCGGCCGCCAGGAAGCGCTGTTCCTGGGGAACAACTACGTCGGCGAGATCGGCTCCTGGGATATCACACCGGACGACAAGAGGTTCGTCTTGATCCGCAGCGGGTCCGGCGGCTCGGAGACCAGAGAGCTGGTCGTGGTCGAGAATCTGACCCGGGAACTGACGGCCAGACGGGAGCCCTGATCGAGCGGCCTCGACGCCCCGGCAGGCCGGTCCGGTGCGTCAGCCCGCCCGTGCGGGTCGTGTCGTCCCCGCCGCTTCGACTTGAATGACGGCCGGCCTGGCGGCGCTCTGGCCCGCGCCGCGGCCGGACCCCATCTTGGCCGTGACGGCGGCCCGCCCCGGCCCCGCCGCCAAGGTCCTCATGCTGCGACCACGCCAACGTCCCCAGGCCGATGTCGATTCCGCGCTCGTACCGCCGCCTCCTCACCCTGCTGCTGGCACTGCCGGTCGCCCTCCTCATGATGGCCCTGATCTATCAGGCCGGGATGACCCATCTCGAGGAACGGCCTCGCTCGCTGGGCGAGAGCATCGAATGGGCGGCGGAGACGCTGACCACTACCGGGTACGGACGCGACGCGCACTGGAGCCACCCTGTGATGGAGGCCTATGTCATCGCCGCCCAGTTTTCCGGCCTCCTGATGGTCTTCCTGGTCTTTCCCGTCTTCGTGTTGCCGTTCTTCGAGGAGCGGTTCCAGGGCCGGCTCCCCGCCCGGCTGCCCCGGCTGGCCGGCAAGGTCCTGATCTACCGGTATGGACCGGCCGTGACATCCCTGCTGGAAGAACTCAGCCAGGCCGGGGTCCAGGCCGTGATTCTCGAGGAGGATGAGCCCACCGCCCGGCGTCTCCTGGACCGGAACCACAAGGTGGTGCTGGCCAACGCTGACGAAGAGGAAGTCGACCTGAGCCCGCTGGTCGGCGCCCGCGGCCTGGTGGTGAACGGGGACGACGACGCCAACGCCGCGATGACGCTGAGCGCCCGCTACCAGGGGTTCCAGGGCACTATCGCGGCGCTGGTCGCCAATCCGATCCGGCGCCCGCCGATGCTCCGGGCCGGGGCCAATATCGCCTTCACACCCAATCACGTGCTGGCCGCCGCCCTGGCCGCGCGCGCCAGCGTACGGATCAGCCCCCGGGTGGCGGGGGTCCGTCGCCTGGGGCACCATCTCGAGGTGGCCGAGTTGCGGGTGACCCGCGCCAGCCCGCTGGCCGGGAAGACCATCGCGGAATCCGCCATCCGCGCGCGCACCGGCGCGATCGTCGTCGGCCTCTGGGTCCGGGACCGGCTGGTCCGGCAGCCGGGGACGACGACCCGGATCGACCCCGGCGCCATCATCGTGGCGGTCGGGAGCCAGTCGAGCATCGCCCGGCTGGGCGAGCTGGCGACCCCGGTTCCGCGACAGGGGCCCTTCGTCATCCTGGGCCACGGGGACGTGGGCAGCCGCGTGGCGGTGTTCCTGCGGGACGCCGGGGAGGTCGTGACGGTGGTCGACGCGGAGCCGGGGTCCACGGTGGACCTGGTCGGCGACCCGCTGAACCTGCAGACGCTGGAGCGGGCCGGCGCACGCGAAGCCCAGGCCGTGATCCTCACGTTCGACCGCGACAGCGCCACCCTCTTCGCCGCCGCGGTGGTCCGGGATCTCGCTCCGGAGGCGGTGATCATCGCCGGCGCCAGCCGGGTGGAGAATGTGGCCCGGATTCACCGGGCCGGGGCGGATTTCGCGCTGTCGGTGGGCCAGGTGGCGGGTCAGTTTCTCGCGTATCACCTGCTGGGACAGGAGTCGGTGTCGCTGGAGGCCGGGATCAAGCTCATGGCGACCGCACCCGGCAGCCTCGCCGGCCAGCCGCTCGTCACGGGCCGGATCCGTGAGCGCACCGGCTGCTCGGTCGTGGCGGTGGAGCGGGGCGAGGAGGTGATTGTTGAATTCCCCGAGGGCTTCGCCCTGCAGGAGGGTGACGCGGTGTACCTGAGCGGGACCAATGAGACGCTGGCCGAGTACTTCCGCCACTTCCCGGATACGCGGGTCTCGCCGGTGGCGCGGGAACCGACCCCGCTGGTGGACGGCGAGGCGGCCGACCGCGCGCCCTGACGATCCGCCGCGGAAAAGGGTATCTTCGGCCATTCCGTCCCCATCAACAGCCACCGCCCCGACCGAGGCGCCGTGACCGACCCCCTTGCCCGCCTCTCAGCGGCCCTGGCCGACCGCTACCGCCTCGAGCGCGAGCTCGGGCAGGGCGGCATGGCCACGGTCTACCTGGCCCAGGACCTCAAGCACGACCGCCAGGTCGCCATCAAGGTCCTCAAGCCCGAACTCGCCGCCGTGATCGGGGCGGAGCGATTCCTCACCGAAATCAAGACCACCGCCAACCTGCAGCACCCGCACATCCTCACCCTGCATGACTCCGGTGAGGTGAACGGCACGGTCTTCTATGTCATGCCCTTCATCGAGGGCGAGTCGCTCCGCGACCGGCTCGATCGCGAGAAGCAGCTGCCGGTGGCCGACGCGGTGCGGATTGCCACCGGGGTAGCCAGCGCGCTCGACTACGCCCATCGCCACGGCGTGATCCACCGGGACATCAAGCCGGAGAACATCCTGCTGCACGATGGTCAGGCCCTGGTGGCCGATTTCGGGATCTCGCTCGCGGTAAGCAAGTCCGAGGGCGGCTCCCGGATGACCGAGACCGGGATGTCGCTCGGCACGCCGCAGTACATGTCGCCCGAACAGGCGATGGGCGAGCGGGATCTCGATGCCCGGACCGATATCTACGCG
>JBFXBG010000065.1:0-20700 GCA_050183505.1 Gemmatimonadales bacterium
TCTGGGTGAACCGGGACCGGGCCCACGAGATCCTGGCCTGGCTCAAGGACACCCCCGGCCAGGAATTCAACTACCTGGCCGATATCACGGCGGTGGAGTACCGCGATGCGGGCCTGCCGCTGGAAGTGGTCTATCAGCTGTGGTCGATCCCCCGCAAGGCCGCGCTCCGGGTCAAGATTGCCCTGGACAAGACCCAGCCCCTGGAAGTCGACACGGTGTGGGATCTCTGGAAGGGCGCGGACTGGCTGGAGCGGGAGGTCTACGACATGTTCGGCGTGACTTTCCGGGGCCATCCGGATCTCCGCCGGATTCTGATGTGGGAGACCTACGCCGAAGGCCATCCGCTCCGGAAGGATTTTCCGTTGCGGGGCCACTTCAGCCGGTCCGAGCAGACCCGCCAGGCGCTCTCCGGGGCTCCGGAGGCCAACTACTCGCTCGAGGAACTGTCGATCGCGTCGGCGTTTGACGAGTTGCCGAAGGACATGCAGGAGCGCCTGGCGATGTCGCTCCGGGGGAAGGTCGAATGAGTACGCGCACGGTCGAGTTCGAGCTGACCACGCCGGGGCTCGATGCGGAAGGGCGGCCGGTCCAGGTTCCGCTGACGGCGGGCCGCGCCCCGGATCTGCCCGACCACCTGGGCGGTGAGCACATGCTGGTCAATATCGGCCCCCAGCACCCCGCCACCCACGGCGTGCTGCGCCTGGTGGTCGAACTCGAGGGCGAGGTGGTACGGCGGCTGGTCCCCCACGTCGGATATCTCCATTCCGGCTTCGAAAAGCTGGGCGAATACCGGCAGTACAATCAGATCATTCCGCTGACCGACCGGACCGACTATCTGGCGCCCATGGCCAACAATGTGTGCCTGGCCCTGGCGGCGGAGAAACTCATGGGGATTGAGATCACCGAGCGGTGCACCGTGCTCCGGGTGATCGCCTGCGAGATGAGCCGGATCATCTCGCATCTGGTCTGGCTCGGGACCACCGGCATCGACCTGGGCGCCTACACCCCGTTCCTGTGGACCTTCCAGGAGCGGGAGCGGATCTACAACCTGCAGGAGGCCTGGACCGGTGCCCGGCTCACCACCAGCCTCACCCGGGTGGGCGGCATGATGGCCGACATCCCGGAAGGCTGGGAAGAGGGCCTGCGGCACTTCTGCCGCACCTTCCCGGCGACGCTGCAGGAAGTCGACACCATGTTCTCCCGCAACGCCATCTGGATCGGCCGGACCCAGGACGTGGGGGTGATCGGGGCCGAGGAGGCGATCAACTACTCCCTCTCCGGCCCGATGATCCGGGCGAGCGGGGTGGATTACGACGTCCGGAAGGACAATCCCTACCTGGGCTACGAGACCTACGAGTTCGACGTCCCGGTGGGCGAGCACGGCGACATCTACGACCGCTATACCGTCCGGCTGGAGGAGATGCACCAGTCGGTGCGGATCCTCAATCAGGCGCTGGACCGGCTGGCGGCGCTCAAGGGCGCCCCGATCAACGTGTCGGATCCCCGGGTGATCCTGCCGCCCAAGTCGCGGGCCATGAGCGACATGGAAGCGATGATCTACCACTTCAAGCAGGTGATGGAAGGCGTCAAGGCGCCGGTGGGCGAGACCTATTTCTCGGTCGAGAATCCCAAGGGCGAGCTGGGCTACTACTTCGTGTCCGACGGCACCGCCAAGCCGGTGCGGTGGCGGATCCGGCCCCCGGCGTTCATCAACCTGGCGGCCCTGCCTCGGCTCTGCGAGGGCGCCCTGCTGTCCGACGTGATCGCGATCAACGCCAGCGTGGATATCGTGATGGGAGAGGTTGACCGATGAGCACCAAGGCGCATCCTTCCGGCGCCGGGGAGGCGCACGCGGCCCCCTACGAGCCGGTCTTCGTGGGAGAAGCCCGGACCCGGCTGGAGCAGCTGTTCGACAAATACCCCACCCGCCAGGCCTGTCTGCTGCCCGCCCTCTGGATGGTGCAGGAAGCCCGGGGCTGGATCTCCGAACAGGCCGTGGCCGAGGTGGCGGATGTGCTGGGCATGACCCCGGCGCAGGTGAAGGGCGTGGTCACGTTCTACACCATGTACCACACCCACCCGGTCGGCCGGCACTTCATTCAGGTCTGCACCACGAGCCCCTGCAACCTCTGCGGCGCCGAGGACGCGCTCAAGGCGCTGCTCCGGGAAACCGGCTGCGGCGAGCTCGGGGCCACCAGCCCCGACGGCCGGTTCACCGTGATCGAGGTCGAGTGTCTGGGGGCCTGCGGCTTCCCGACGCCGATCCTGATCGACGACGACTTCATCGAGAACGTCACTCCCGAACGGGTTCCCGGCATTCTCCAGAGGTACAAGTAATGGGCTTTCCTCATCCGACGCATTCCCGGGAAACCCCGGTGCTCTCCCAGTACTTCGGAGACGCCGCGGCCCGGACCCACGACGGCTGGGTCGAGCGGGGCGGATACCAGGCACTGCGGAAGGCCCTGGGCATGACCCCCGAGGCGATCATCGAGGAAGTGAAGAATTCCGGCCTGCGCGGCCGGGGCGGCGCCGGCTTCGGGACCGGGCTCAAGTGGTCCTTCATGCCGAAGAACGACGGCAAGATGCATTTCCTGGTCTGCAACGCGGACGAATCGGAGCCGGGCACGTTCAAGGACCGGGAGATCATGCGCTGGACCCCCCACGGCCTGATCGAGGGGTGCGCCATCGCGGCCTACGCCATCGGTGCCGAGCGGGTCTACGTCTACATCCGGGGGGAGTTTACCGAGCCGTACCGCATCATGCGCACGGCCGTGGACGAGGCCTATGCCAGGGGCGTCCTGGGCGGCAACGTCCTGGGCTCGGGCAAGCGGATCGACATCGTGCTGCACCGGGGGGCGGGCGCGTACATCTGCGGAGAAGAAACCGCGATGCTCAACTCCCTGGAGGGCAAGCGCGGCAACCCCCGCATCAAGCCGCCGTTCCCGGCGCAGGCGGGGGCCTTCGGGCTGCCCACCACGGTCAACAACGTCGAGAGCCTCGCGGCCGTGCCGCACATCCTGAACCGGGGCGCGGCCTGGTACAAGAGCCTGTGCCTGTCGAGCCCCAAGAGCACGGGCACCAAGCTCATTTCCGTCTGCGGCCACGTCCAGCGCCCGGGGAATTACGAGATCACCATGGGATTCCCCATGAAGGACCTGATCTTCGATCTCTGCGGCGGGATGGCGCCGGGGCGGACGCTCAAGGCGGTGATCCCGGGCGGCTCGTCGGTCCCGATCATGACCGCCGCCGAGATCGAAGACTGCCCGATGGACTATGAGGGCATCGCGGCCAGGGGCTCGATGCTCGGCTCCGGCGGCATGATCGTCATGGACGACAGCACCGACATGGTCTACCAGATCTGGCGGCTGGCCCGGTTCTATGCCCATGAGTCCTGCGCCCAGTGCACCCAGTGCCGCGAGGGCACCGCCTGGACGGTCAAGGTGCTGGAGCGGATCCTGGCCGGGAAGGGCCGGGAATCGGACCTGCAGCTGCTCATGGACCTCGCCGACCAGATGACCGGCAAGACCATCTGTGTGCTGAGCGATTCCTGCGCCGCCCCGGTGGTGAGCGGGATCCGCAAATTCCCGGAAGAATTCGCAGCCTATATCGCCGGCAAGCGGGAGCCGGCGCTGGCGGGAGCCTAGGGCCCGGCGCCCCGGCACCCGGCACCCGGCACCCGGTACTGTCTCGAGAGACGTGTAAATGACTCAGGAACTAGTCACGGTCACCATCGAAGGCGTCGCGCTGCAGGTGCCCAAGGGCACCAGCATCATCGAGGCGGCCAAGCAGGCGGGGATCCTCGTCCCGCATTACTGCTATCACCCCTCGCTGCCGTCGCCCGCGGTCTGCCGCATGTGCCTGGTGGAGGTCGAAAAGGCCCCCAAGCTCATGCCGGCCTGCGTGACGACGGTCGCCGAGGGCCAGGTGGTGCACGTCAACAGCCCGGAGGCGAAGAAGGCCCGGGAAGCGGTGCTGGAGTTCCTGCTCATCAATCATCCGCTGGACTGCCCCATCTGCGACCAGGCGGGCGAGTGCGAGCTGCAGGACTACACCTTCCAGGAAGGCCGGGCCGGCACCCGGTACGCGGACTACCCGAAACGGTACAACCCGGTCGAGGATTTCGGGCCCGACGTCCTCTACGTGCCGAACCGGTGCATCCTGTGCACCCGGTGCGTTCGCTTCATGTCGGACGTGGCCCGGGAGCCGGTGCTGAACGTCTCGGAGCGGGGCGACCGGGCCTTTATCGGAATCGACCCGGGCCAGCAGCTGACCAACGTGTGGTCGGGCAACGTGGTGGATCTCTGCCCGGTGGGATCGCTCGTCTCCAAGGACTTCCTGCACAAGGCGCGGGCCTGGGACCTGGACAAGACCGCCAGCGTCTGTACCGGGTGTTCCCAGGGCTGCAACATCATGATCGACACCCGGGACAACGTCGTGGTCCGGCTGCGGCCCCGCCCCAACCTCGAGGTCAACCGCCACTTCATGTGCGACGTGGGGCGGATGAACTACCGCCGGTTCAACCGGGGCGACCGGCTGGAGGCGCCGCTGGTGCGGGAGGGTCCCAAGCTGCAGGCGGTGGACTGGGAAACCGCGCTGGAGCGGCTGGCGGGCCTGCTCAAGGGCGCGTCGGGCCGGGCGGTGATCCTCGCCTCGGCCAATGCCTCGCTGGAGTCGCTGGGCCTGGTCCGCCGGCTGGTGGACGGGTTCGAGGTGTCCGCCGCGGTCCGGGTTCCCGAAGGCGATGAAGTGCCGCTGCCCGGCATTCCGGACCTCGCGCTCCGGCGTGAGCGGGCCGCCAACGCCGCCGGTGCCGCGCTGGTCGGTTATGGCACCGACTGGGCCGCCACCGTGGAGCGGGCCCGGGGCGCTTCGGTCGTGCTGCTGCTGGATCCGGAGCTGACGGAGGCGGAGGCCGCCCTGGTGGCCGAATGTCCCGGTCTGGTGCTGTTCGGCACGTTGGAGACCCCGCTGGAGCAGCATGCCCCGCTGGTCCTGCCGCTCACCACGACGGCGGAGGAGAGCGGCGTGCTGGTCAACCGGGATCACCGGGTGCAGCGCTATCTGCAGGCCCGCACCGGCCCCGGGATGGCCCGGCCGGGCTGGTGGGTGGCGGCCGAGACGCTGGCGCTGACCCAGCCGGGGTACGACGCCCCCGGCACGGCCGCGGAGGCGTTCGAGACGGTGGCCGCCTCGGTGCCGGCCCTCGAAGGGATGCGATATGCGGACCTCGGCCTGGTCGGCCGGGTCGCCAACACTCAGGCCGTGGCGAGGACATAACCGGTGACGCCGGAACTCAAGGGCTTCCTGCTCGTCAGCATCGTGAAGTTGCTGGTGGTCTTCACGTTCATCCTGGTCGGTGTCGCGCTGCTGACCCTGCTGGAGCGCAAGGTCTCGGCCTGGATGCAGAACCGGCTGGGCCCCAACCGGGTGGGCTACGGCGGACTGCTCCAGCCGGCCGCCGACGGGCTCAAGAACATCACCAAGGAAGAGACCAATCCGCCGTTCGCCAACCGGGTGCTGTTCAACCTGGCGCCGGCCATGGCCTTCATCCCGGCGATGACCCTCTCGGCCGTCATCCCCTGGGCCGCCCCGCTGCCGCTCCATTTCGATTTCACCCTGGGGGCCCTGGGCCGCTTCACGTTCTCCGGCGTCACCCCGATGGTCGTGGCGGACCTGCCGGTCGGGTTCCTGTTCATCCTCGCGGTGAGTTCGCTCGGCGTCTACGGCATCGCGCTCGCCGGCTGGTCGTCCAACAGCAAGTACAGCCTCATGGGCGGGCTCCGGGCCAGCGCCCAGATGGTGTCCTACGAGGTGGGCATGGGGCTCAGCCTCATTCCGGTGCTGCTGCTGACGGGGAACGTGTCGTTCTCGACCATCATCGCGGAGCAGCAGCAGGGGCTCTGGTTCTGTCTGCCGCTCATGGTGGGCGCGTTCCTGTTTACCGTAACGGGTTTCGCCGAGACCAACCGGGTGCCCTTCGATCTGCCGGAAGCGGAATCCGAGCTGGTGGCGGGCTACCACACCGAGTACTCGGCGATGAAATTCTCCATGTTCTTCATCGCCGAGTATGCCGGCATGGTTACCATCTCGGCCATGGTGGCCACGCTGTTCCTGGGCGGGTGGGACATCCCGTTCATCACCTGGGATCAGACCCCCGGGGTGGCGCAGACGATCGCCACGGCGGTGGTGTTCTTCCTCAAGGTGTTCTTCTTCATCTTCGTGTTCATGTGGGTGCGGTGGACCCTGCCGCGTTTCCGGTTCGACCAGCTGATGTCGCTGGGCTGGAAGGTGCTGATCCCGCTCGCGCTGGCCTACGTGATGGTCATGGCCACGGCGCTGTATGTGGGGCAGCAGCTGCTGGGCCTCACCCGCCCGCTGTACCTGCATGGATTTCTCGCCGGGGTGAACCTGGTGCTGGCGGTGCTGGTGTTCTTCGTGCTGGACCGGGGCAGCGTGATCGCCGGCACCGGAGAGCAGATGCGGCGGCAGCGGCTGGAATCGGCGGGACGGTCGAGGCTCAACGAGGCGGCCCTGCCGGCGGCCCCGGGCCGGTAACGACGGACGGAGTATTCATGGCGATCGGTGTCAAGGTACTGAAACGGCCGGAGCGGCAGGTGAGCTACGTGCGGGCCACGCTCAAGGGCATGGCGCTCACGTTCCGGCACATGTTCCGGCCCAAGTTCACCATGCAGTATCCGGAGCAGAAGAGCACCACGGACTGGAGTCTCTCGCCCCGCTGGCGGGGGACGCACCGGATGCTCACCGACGAGCAGGGCCGTTCCAAATGCGTGGCCTGCGGGCTCTGCCCCCAGATCTGCCCGGCGAACTGCATCAAGCTGGTGCCGGTAGAGGACGAGCAGGGCAATCGCTACCCGCTGATCTACGAGATCGACGAGTTCCGCTGCGTCTTCTGCGGGTACTGCCAGGAGGTCTGCCCGGAGGAGGCGATCCACGTCGGGGTGCACTTCGAGAATTCGGAGTATTCGCGCGACCGGTTCGTGTACGACCTCGAGCGGCTGCACTCCCAGACGCACGCCGTCTCCACCCTGTGGGATCCCACCGATCCGAGGGGCGAGTAATGGCTGAGGCGGCCTTCTACTTCTTCGCAACCACGGCGGTCCTCGGGGCGCTGCTCTGCATCCTGCAGCGGAGCCCGATCTCGTCGGCGCTCTGGCTGGTGACCACGATGTTCAGCCTGGCGGCCATCTACGTGATCCTGAACGCCCAGTTCATCGCGGCGATCCAGGTCCTGGTCTACGCCGGCGCCATCATGGTGCTGTTCCTGTTCGTGATCATGCTGCTCAATCTGGGCCGGGAGAAGTCCGATCTCCGGGGCTTCGCCTTCTGGATGCTGGCGCTGATCGTGATCGGCGTGCTGGCGGCGCAGCTGCTCCCGCTGCTGCACTACACCCCGGAGCGGCTCGCGCTCGAGTTCACCCGGAGCGAGGCCCTGGCCAATCCGGCGCTGGTCTTCCCGGCCGGGGCCGCCGCGGCGGCGGCCACGGCGGGGCAGGGCGTGGTCGGCGCGGTGGCCCAGCCGCTGTTCGAGCAGTACCTCGTCCCCTTCGAGATCACCTCGATCCTGCTGCTGGCCGCCATCGTCGGGGCCGTCGTTCTCGCCAAGCGGAGGATCTGATGCTGCTGGGACCGTCTCTGGCCCTCTCGGCCATTCTCTTCAGCCTGGGCGTGGCGGGCGTGCTGCTCCGTCGGAACGCGATCGTGCTGTTCATGTGCATTGAACTGATGCTCAACGCGGTGAATCTCACGTTCATCGCGCTGGCCCAGCTCCACGGCATGAGCGGCCAGGTCATCGTGTTCTTCGTCATGACGGTGGCGGCGGCCGAGGCCGCGGTGGGGCTCGCCATCATCCTGGCCGTCTTCCGTCACAAGGCGTCGGTCGACCTCAATTCCATCAACCTGCTCAAGGGCTGATGCCGCACTTACTTCTCAGCGCACTGCACGCGGCCGCCGCGGCCGAGGGCGGGCTGGCGGGCTCCGCCGCGGACTGGGTGTGGCTGACCATCGCCCTCCCGTTCCTGGGCTTCCTGCTGAACGGCCTGATCGCCTTCCGCCGGCCGCAGGCCAGGACCGCGGTGTCGGTCATCGGGGCCGGGGTGCTGCTGGCCGCGTTCGCCGTCGCGCTGGCGGTGTTCGCCGCCGTGCGGGGCGCCCATCCCGACACGCCCTACGTGGTGCGCCTCTGGTCCTGGCTCCCGGTCGGCAGCCTCCAGATCGACATCGCGCTGCAGGTGGACCAGCTGTCGCTGGTCATGCTCCTGGTCGTGACCGGGGTCGGCAGCCTGATCCATCTCTTCAGTATCGGGTACATGCGGGAGGACGAAGGCTACGCCCGGTACTTCTCCTACCTGAATCTGTTCGTCGCCTTCATGCTGATCCTGGTGCTGGGATCGAGCTTCCCGGTGATGTTCATCGGCTGGGAGGGCGTGGGGCTCTGCTCCTATCTGCTCATCGGGTTCTGGTACGGGGTCAAGGCCAACGCCGACGCCGGCAAGAAGGCGTTCATCGTCAACCGGATCGGGGATTTCGGGTTTCTCATCGCCATGTTCCTGCTCTGGAACGCGGTGGGCACGCTGGAGTTCACCGGGGTGTTCGCCCGGGCGCCGGGGGTGCTGAGCCTGGGGGGCGGGCTGGTCACGGCGATTACCCTTTTCCTGATGCTGGGGTGCGCCGGCAAGTCGGCCCAGATCCCGCTGTACGTCTGGCTGCCCGACGCCATGGCCGGCCCCACGCCGGTCTCCGCCCTGATCCACGCGGCGACGATGGTCACCGCCGGGGTCTACCTGGTGGCGCGCTGCAACGTGCTGTTCGCCCTGGCGCCCACTTCGAGCATGATCACCGCGGGGATCGGCGCGCTGACCGCGCTCTTCGCCGCCACGATCGGCCTGCGGCAGTACGATATCAAGAAAGTGCTGGCCTACTCGACCGTGTCCCAGCTGGGATACATGTTCCTGGGGGTCGGGACGCTGGCCTTCTCGGCCGGCATTTTCCACCTGGTGACCCACGCCTTCTTCAAGGCGCTGCTGTTTCTCGGCTCGGGCAGCGTGATCCACGCCATGCACCACGCGTACCACGCCACCCATTCGCACGAGGATGCGCAGGACATGCGCAACATGGGCGGCCTGCGGCAGTACATGCCCTGGACCTTCTGGCTCATGCTGATCGCCACCCTGGCGATCGCCGGCGTCCCGCCCTTCTCGGGGTTCTTCTCCAAGGACGAGATCCTGGCGGCGGCGTTCGCCCGCGGGGCGACGCAGCCCTGGTATTACGTGTTCTACGCCCTGGGGCTCATTGCCGCGGCGCTGACCGCGTTCTACATGGCGCGGCTCATGGCCATGACCTTCTTCGGTGAAAACCGCACCGGCGAGACCGAGCGGCAGCATCTGCACGAGGCGCCCTGGATCATGACCGGGCCGCTGGTGGTGCTGGGCGTGCTGAGCCTGATCGGCGGCGTGCTGAACCTGCCCGCGATCGTCGGGGGACACTCGGCCCTGCACCAATGGCTGCATCCCGTGCTGGCCGGCTCGGCCCTGCTGGCCGAGGTCCCCGAGCTGCCGCACAACACCGAGCTGCTGCTGCTCGGCGTCGCCATCGTGGTGGCGATCGCCGGGCTCATCGCCGGCCACCGGGCCACCCTGGCCGAGCCGATTCTGCCGGCCGCCAAGGCCCCGCCCGAGCGGGGTTTTGCCCGGGTGCTGTTCCGCAAGTATTACGTCGACGAGATCTACGACGCGCTGATCATCCGGCCCCTGGTCTGGCTCTCCCGGGTCGTCCTCTGGCAGGACATCGACCAGAAGGGCATCGACGGGGCGGGGGTGAACGGCGCCGCCAGGGTCGCGCGGTTCTTCGGCCGGGCCGGCAGCGCCCTGCAGAGCGGATACGTCGGCGCCTATGTCATCGCGTTCCTTGCCGGAGCGCTGTGGATTCTGTTCGAGGTGATGAAATGAGCGGCCCCGCATGACCGACTTCCTCACGTCCCTCGGATACGACCGCTGGATCGTTCCCACGCTGATCCTGCTGCCGCTGGCGGGCATGGTGCCGATCCTGCTGGCGCCGGCCAGGCTGGCCCGCAGGATCGCGCTGGGCGTCACGCTGCTCGAGTTCCTGCTGTCGGCCGGCCTCTGGTGGGCGTACGACCCGGCCCAGGCGGCCATGCAGTTCCGGGCGACCGCCGACTGGCTGCCGGACTGGGGCATCGCCTACCGGGTGGGAATCGACGGGATTTCCCTCTTCATGGTGCTGCTCACGACCGGCCTCATGCCGCTGTGCGTGCTGGGGAGCTGGAAGTACATCACCGAACGGGAACCGGGGTACTACGCCCTGCTGCTGCTGCTCACCACCGGCATGATCGGGGTGTTCGTCTCGCTGGACCTGTTCGTGTTCTACGTGTTCTGGGAGGTCATGCTGATTCCGATGTACTTCATCATCGGAATCTGGGGCGGGACCCGGCGGCTCTACGCGGCGATCAAGTTCTTCCTCTATACGTTCGTCGGCTCGATCCTCATGCTGGTGGCGATCCTGGTGATGGTCCGCCGGGTCGGCGCCTCCACCGGCGTCTATTCCTTCTCCTATGACCACCTGCTGAGCAACGCGGGGGTCCTGGGCGGCGCGGCGCCCTGGCTGTTCGCCGCGTTTGCGCTGGCCTTCGCGATCAAGGTTCCGATCTTCCCGTTCCACACCTGGCTGCCGGATGCCCACGTCGAGGCGCCGACCGCGGGCAGCGTGCTGCTGGCGGGCGTGCTGCTCAAGATGGGGACCTACGGCTTCCTCCGCTTCGCGGTGCCGTTCTTCCCCGATGTGGCCCTGGGGCCCGCGGTCACCAGCCTGATCGTGGCGCTGGCCGTGATCGGGATCATCTACGGCGCCCTGGTGGCCATGGTCCAGCCCGATATCAAGAAGCTGGTGGCCTATTCGTCGGTGAGCCACCTGGGCTTCGTCATGCTCGGGATCTGGGCGGCGACACTGCAGAGCGTGCAGGGCGCCCTGATGGTCATGATCGGCCACGGCCTCTCGACCGGCGCGCTGTTCTTCCTGGTCGGCATGATCTACGAGCGGCGGCATACCCGGATGATCGACGAGTACGGCGGCATCGCCCGGGTGGTCCCGCTCTTCAGCGCGATCTTCACCGTGGTGGCGCTGTCCTCCATCGGCCTCCCGGGGCTCAACGGGTTCGTGGGCGAGTTCCTGGTCCTGCTGGGGAGCTTCGGCCGGCATCCCTGGGCCACCGGGCTCGCGACCACCGGGGTGATCTTCGCCGCGGCCTACCTGCTCTGGGCCCTCCAGCGGGTGATCTTCAATCCGCTGGACAAGCCGGAGAACCAGGGGCTCAAGGACCTCAGCCCCCGGGAACTCATCGTCCTGGTGCCGCTGCTGATCGGCATCATCTGGCTGGGACTCTATCCCGCTCCGGTGCTCAAGCGCATGGAACCGTCCGCCCAACGCTATCTCGAACTCGTCCGTCCCGCCGGTCAGAGTCCCTCGGCCATCATTCCCGCCGCGGTGCGGGGGGAGGAGGGACGGTGAACCCGCTCGATCTCTCCACGCCGGCGGGGCTCACCCGGGCGCTCCTGCCCGAGATCCTGCTTTCGGCCTGGGCCCTGATGGTCCTGCTGGTGGTGGCCTGGCGGCACCGGACCGCGGCCGACAGCCGGCTGGCTGGGTGGCTCAGCCTGGCCGGGCTGGTGGCGACCGCCGCGGTCGTGCTGGGTCCCTGGTCCGGGGGCACGATCGACGGCATTCCGAACATGATCGACATGGACGGGTTCCGGTTCACCTCCACGATCCTGTTTCTCGGGGCGGCGGCGTTCACCGTGCTCATCTCGCTCCAGTACCTGGAACGGGAACAGATGCTCGCGCCGGAATACTACCCGCTGGTTCTGCTGGCGACCGTGGGCATGATGTTCATGGGCGGCGCGGCGGACCTGATCGTGCTGTTCCTGGGCCTGGAGATCATGTCGGTCTCGGTGTACGTCCTGGCGGCGTTCAACCGCGCCAGCCCCCAGTCGGCCGAAGCCGGGCTCAAGTACTTTCTGATCGGCGCGTTCGCCTCGGCCTTCCTGCTCTACGGCATCGCCCTGGTCTACGGCGCCAGCGGCTCCACCAATCTGACCGTCATCGCCGCCCAGCTGTCGGCCGGGCCGCTGTCGCTCATGGCCGGGCTCGGCATCGGCATGCTGCTCATCGGCTTCGCCTTCAAGGTGGCGGCCGTCCCGTTCCACATGTGGGCGCCCGACGTCTATGACGGCGCGCCGACCCCGATCACCGGATTCATGGCGACCGGCGTCAAGGCCGCGGGGTTCATCGCCCTGGCCCGGATCCTGGTGGAGGGCTTTCCGACCTCGGTGGAGCACTGGCAGCCGATTCTGGCCGCCCTGGCGATCATCACCATGGTGTTCGGCAACCTGGTGGCGCTGGTTCAGCGTTCGCTCAAGCGGATGCTGGCCTACAGCTCGGTCGCGCACGCCGGCTATCTGCTCACGGCGCTCTGGGGCGGCGACCGGCTGGGTGCCTCGGCCACCATGTTCTATCTGGTCGCGTACACCCTGACCTCGCTGGCGGCCTTCGGCCTGCTGGCGGCGCTGGGCCGGAACGGCGAGCGGGACGTGACCCTGGACGGCATCGCCGGACTCGCCGTCCGCCGACCCTGGATGGCCTTCGCGATGGCCATCTGCATGCTCTCGCTGCTCGGATTCCCCGGCACGGTGGGCTTCATGGGCAAGTGGTACATCCTGACCACCGTGATTACCAAGGGCCAGGTCTTCCTTCCGGTGCTGCTGGTGCTCACCAGCGTGGTCTCGGCGGGCTATTACCTCCCGGTCATCATGGCGATGTACATGCGTCCCGCGCCGGACGGAGAACGGGATGCCGCGCGCGGGCTGGTCCCGGTGGCCGCCGCTGCCGTCACGATCTGTATCATCGGCATCATGGTCCTCGGCGTCTGGCCGACCGGCGTTCTCAACATCTCGATGGAGAGCGTCCGCCACCTGGGAGCGATCGTACTCCCGATCGCCGCGCAGTAGCTCCCTCACCGCTCACCGCTCCGGCCATCATGAACGTCCCCAAGACCATCTTCCGCCAGTACGACGTCCGCGGGATCGTGGGCAAGGAGCTGACGCCCGGGTTCGCCCGGGCCCTGGGCCGGGCCTATGCCACGATGGGCTGGGAACGGCTGGGCCGGGCCCCGGTTCTCGCCGTCGGGCGGGACAACCGGCCGTCGGGACCGGAACTGGCCGCCGCGGTGCGGCAGGGCATCGCCGATACCGGTGCCACGGCGGTCGACGTCGGCATGCTGCCGACCCCGGCCCTGTACCTCGCGGTGATTGCCCTCCAGACCGACGGCGGCCTCCAGGTCACCGGATCCCACAATCCGCCGGAGTTCAACGGGTTCAAGATGGTGCTGGGCGGCAGCTCGGTGCACGGTGACGACATCCTTGAGCTCTGGGAAATCATCACCGCCGAGCGCTGGAAGAGCGGTGCGGGCAGCCAGACGGCCGACGGCTCGGTGCTGGGCCGCTACCGGGACGCGATCGTCGAGCGGCACCACCTGGCGCGGCCCGTCAGGGTCGTCATCGATTGCGGGAACGGCGTGGGGAGTCTGATCGCCGTTCAAACGGTCCAGGCCCTGGGGGCGGAGGTGACCGCGCTCTTCTGCGAATCGGACGGCACCTTCCCCAACCACCATCCGGATCCGACGGTCCCGGCCAACCTGCGGGATCTGCAGGAAGCGGTGCGCCGCACCGGCGCGGAGCTGGGTATCGCCTTCGACGGCGATGCGGACCGGATCGGCGCGGTGGACGAGAACGGCCGGATTCTCTTCGGCGATCAGCTGCTGGTGCTGTTCGGCCGGGACGCGGTGCGCCGGTTCGGGAAGGGCATTCCGGTGATCTTCGATGTGAAATGTTCCGAGGTCCTGCGCGACGCGCTCCGGGAGGCGGGCGCATCGCCGGTCATGTGGAAGACCGGCCATTCGCTCATCAAGGCCAAGATGAAGGAAACCGGCGCCCCGATTGCCGGCGAGATGAGCGGGCACATGTTCTTCGCCGGCGATTACTACGGGTATGATGATGCGCTCTTCGCCGCGGCCCGTCTGCTGGAAATCGTCTCCCGGGAGCCCGGCGGGCTGGCCCGGCTGCTGGCGGACCTTCCCGAGACCTTCTCCACCCCGGAAATCCGGGTGGATTGTCCCGACGAAACCAAGTTTGCCGTGGTGGAGCGGGCCGCGAAGCATTTCGGCGGGAAGTACCCCGTGGACACGATCGACGGGGTGCGGATGACGTTCCCCAACGGCTGGGGCCTGCTGCGCTCCTCCAACACCCAGCCGATCCTGGTGCTCCGGTTTGAAGCCACCGACCAGCCCTCGCTCGATGCCTACCAGCGCGAGGTCATGACCTGGCTGGCAGGGCAGGGGGTCAAGGCCGAGGTGTCCGCGGGCCACTGACGGCGCCGGCGCCGTACCGCGACGCGCCGCGCCGTTTCGTTCCCAGACCGGAGATGCCTCCCACCGCATGTCCCCGCGCACCCGCCGCATCGCCCTCATCATCACCGCCCTGGTCCTGCTCCTGTTCCTGGGCCGCTGGACGGCCACGCTGCTGGCCGATCGGTGGTGGGCGACGGCCATAGCCCCGGAGGCCGGGCGGTTCATCTCCCGCTACTACTTCCTCAGGCTGCTGCTGGATCTGCTGGGTCTTGGATTCGCCTCGCTCTGGTTCGTGGGGAACTTCTACATCGTGAACCGCACCATCGGCTCGGTGCAGGTGCCCCGCCGGGTCGCCAATCTGGAGATCAACGAGGCCCTGACCCCCCGGGCTCTGCTCGCAATCACCGTCGGGCTGGGCCTGTTCTTCGGGCTCCTGACCGGGCTCGGGGCATCGGGCTGGGCCGACACGGTCATGCTCGCCTGGCACGGGGTCACCTACGGGATCACCGAACCGGTGCTGGGGCATGACCTGGGCCTGTACCTCTCCCAGTTGCCCCTCTGGCGCCGGGCCCAGGGCTTTGCCCTGCTGCTCATCCTGCTGGGCCTGGGGACCATTACCCTGCTCTATGTGCTGGTCGGGGCGGTGCGCTGGAGCGGACGGCATCCCGCCGTGAGCGACCACGCCCGCCGGCACCTCGGCTGGCTGCTCACGCTGCTGGCGCTGGCCCTGGCCATCGGCTATCTGCTCGAGCCCTACGAGGCCGTGGCGGGGTTCGTGGGCAGCTTCACCGGAGAAGACCTGGCGCTGCGCCGGAGCATCGCGCCGGTGCTCACCGGGGTGGCGCTCACGATTTCCCTCCTGTCGGCCGTGTGGGCCGTCCGGGCCCGGCACACCCTGCTCATCGTCGGCTGGCTCATCCTGCTCTGCGCGTCGCTGGTCGGGCGCCAGGTCGCGCCCCGGCTCGCCGGACTGGGACCACCCGCCCCGCTGCCGCCCGAGGTGATCCAGCGGTTCGAGCGGATGGCGTTCGAGCTCTCATCTCTCGACGAACGCCGGGCCGGCGCCGATGGCCGGGTCCCGGCGGCGCCGGCCTCGCTGTCGTTGTGGGATGCGCCGGCCGTGAACCGGATCGTGGATGGAGACTCCGCCAATGTTCTGACCGCGAACCAGGGCCTCCTGCCGGCCGGCGTGCACCACCTTCCGGTCTGGTTCGTGCTCCGCCGCCGGGGAGCGGACTCGGTGTCACTCCTCGCCATCTCGGACACCCGCACCACCGCCACCGGAGGCCCGACCTCGTTCATTCCGGGAGATACGCTGCCGTACCCGGGTGCCGGGACGCTGATTCCGCTCCCCCGGTCCGCCGTCCGGCCCTTCGCGCCGTCTCACGCGCTGGTGACCGATGCCGTCGGCGTGCCGGTGACCGGCTGGCCCAGACGCCTGGCCCTGGCCTGGGCGCGGCAGGCCGGCGAACTGTTCGGGCAGCTGCCCGAAGGCGTTCGACTCACCTGGAATCTGGATCCCGAGACCCGGCTTCGCGGTGTCGCGCCGTATCTCCACTGGGGCGCGCCGCGGGCGGTCGTCTCGGATGACCGGCTGCTCTGGGTCGCCGACGGCTACATCCTCTCGGGCGCCTTCCCGCTGGTGGAGCGGGTCGTCTGGCGGGATCGTCGGGCCAGCCTGGTGCGGGCTTCGTTCCTGGGCGTCATCGACGCGGTGACGGGTGAGACCCGGATCTATCTGCGGGACGAGGAAGATCCGCTGGCCCGCGCATGGTCCGACATCGGTGGAGTTGCCCGGCCGATCTCCGAGCTCTCGCCCAGGCTCGACATCGAACTGGCCTATCCGGACGAGCTGTTCGCGGTCCAGGCCCAGGTGATGGAGCGGCCCCGCTGGCTCGGCACGCCGCTGTTCCGCCGCGCGGGTGATGAACGCAGCTACCACGCGGGCCTGCTGCAGTGGGCCAATGACGGGACCCCATACCTGCTGGCGCCCTACGGCACGGCCGAGGATGGCCGGATCTCCGCGGTCCTGACCGCCGAGATGCAGGGGCCCAGTCCCCGGCTCCGGCTGGTACGGACCGAAGGCGGGTCCGGCCTGCCTTCCCCCCGCCGGCTCTCCGAAGTGTGGTCCGGGTTCGCGACCTATGACCGGCTGCTGGACTCCCTGCGCACGGCCGGTGTCCGGCCCGAGGTGGGCGAGGTGCGGTACTGGCTCGATCCCGGCGGCGTGGGGGCCTATGAGGCCACCTATGGCTTCGGTCCCCAGCTGCAGGTGGCGCTCACCTGGGTGGCCATCGCCCGGGGGGAAGGTCGCGGCGCCGGCCGGAATCCGGCCCAGGCGTTCGAGAACATGGCCGGCCTGAGCGCGCCGCTCATCGGGGTCGTGGGTGATCCGCTGACCGATGCCCGGCGCTACATGGGCGTGGCGGACAGCGCGTTGCGGCGGGGGGACTGGACCGCGTTTGGCCGTGCCTTCGAGGCGCTGCGCGAAATCCTGCGGGCGGCGGAGGCGGACAGCGGGGGCGGGGAGCAGTGAGGCCGGGACGGCCGGGACGGCCATGACGGCCACTTGACCCCTCTGCACCCCCGGCTAGCTTGCTGGCCCGAACATGGGATGGGGTTGTGCCAAGGAAGAAAACCGCAGTGGTGGCTCTGGGCGGCAACGCGCTGGCGCGGGCCGGTGAGCCCGCGACGATCGCTAATCAGTTCCGCCATACCCGGGACAGCCTGGCGCCGATCGTGGAGCTGGCACGGGACGGCTGGTCGATTGCGCTGGTCCACGGCAACGGGCCGCAGGTCGGGGACGAGCTGGTCCGCAACGAGCTCACCCAGGACGTGGTGGAGCCGTTGCCCCTCGGGGTTCTGGTGGCGGCGACCGCCGGGTGGATCGGTTACATGATCCAGCAGTCGCTTCAGAACGCGCTGGACCGGGCGGGCGTCGGACGGGACGTCGTGACGCTCATTACCCAGACCCTGGTGGATCCGGGAGACCCGGGGCTCAAGACCCCATCGAAGCCGATCGGCCACACGCTCACCCCCGAGCGGCTGCAGCGGCTGCAGGACGCCGAGGTGCCGGTGAGCCGGGACGCCAAGGGGAACTGGCGCCGGCTGGCGGCGAGTCCGCTGCCGCGGGGCATGGTGGAGGCGGCGCTGGTCCGCCGCCTGGTCGAGGCCGGGGTCATCGTGGTGGCGGGCGGTGGAGGCGGGCCCCCGGTCTATCCCGACTCCATCCTGGGGCTCGAAGGGGTGGATGCGGTGGTCGACAAGGACCGGCTGGCGGCCGTGCTGGCCCGGGATGTCGGAGCGGACGTTCTCCTCATCCTGACCGACGTCGACGCGGTGTACCGCGGCTTCGGCACCCCGGCGGCGGAACCGATCCGCCGGATGAGCCTGCGGGAAGCCGAGACGTTCCTGCAGGACGCCGCCCTGGGACGGGGCAGCATGGCGCCCAAGGTCGAGGCGGCGGCGGCGTTCGTCCGGAGCGGCGGTGAGCGCGCAGTGATTGCGCACCTGGAAGACGGACTGAAGGCGCTCCGGGGAGAAACCGGAACGACGATCGTGGGGTAGCAGGATGCGATACCCAGGCGGGAGCACTCTCATACCGAAGCAAGGAGCCGTTTCGTGAATCTGCACGAATATCAGGGCCGGGCCCTGTTCAAGGCGGCCGGCATTCCGATGCCCGACGGTGATGTGGCTTCGTCACCCTCGGAGGCGGAAGCCGTCGCCCGCCGGGTCGGCGGCACGGTGGTGGTCAAGGCCCAGGTCCACGCCGGCGGACGCGGCAAGGCCGGCGGGGTGAAGCTCGCCGCCAATGCCAAGGAAGCGGCCGATGTCGCCTCGAAGATCCTGGGCATGACGATCAAGGGCCTGGTGGTCCAGAAGGTCCTGGTGGTCCCGGCGGCGGACATCGCCACCGAGGCCTACGCCGGGATCATCATGGACCGCGAGAGCCAGCGTCCGGTGTTCATGGTGAGCCCGGCCGGCGGGATCGACATCGAAGAGGTGGCGGCCAGGACGCCGGAGAAGATTCTCCGGATGCCGGTGGACCCCCGCTACGGCCTGCTGCCGCACCAGGCGATGACCATGGGGTTCTTCCTGTACCGGGAGTTCTCCCAGGTCAAGGCCGCGGCCGGGATCCTGACCCGGCTCTACCAGGTGTTCGTGCGCAACGGCGCCTCGCTGGTCGAGATCAACCCGCTGGTGGTGACGCCGGCGGGGCAGGTCATGGCCCTCGACGCCAAGGTCGTCATCGACGACAACGAACTGGACCGCCGGCCCGACCTCGCCGCCCTCCGGGACGAGACGGCCGAGGCCCCGAGCGAGGTCCAGGCCCGCAAGGCGGGCCTCACGTTCATCAAGCTGGACGGCAACGTCGGGTGCTGCGTCAACGGGGCCGGGCTCGCCATGGCGACCATGGATCTGGTCAAGTACTACGGCGGCGATCCGGCCAACTTCCTCGATATCGGCGGCAGCTCGAATCCGGACAAGGTGGTGAATGCCCTCCGGATCATCACCGGGGACACCAACGTCAAGGCGATCCTCTTCAACATCTTCGGCGGGATCACCCGGACCGACGACGTGGCCAACGGCATCAAGACGGCCCTGGCCCAGTTCCCGGTCAAGGTGCCGATCGTGGTCCGGCTCACCGGTACCAACGAGGCCGAGGCCGTGAAGATCCTCCAGGGCATCGGCATTACCGCGCTCAAGGACATGGACGAGGCGGTGTCCCAGGTCGTCAAGCTCGTCAAGGAGGCCGCGTGAGCATCTTCATCGGGAAGGATACGCGGCTCGTGGTCCAGGGCATCACCGGCCGCGACGGTTCGTTCCATACCAGACAGATGATGGACTACGGCACCCCGGTGGTGGCGGGCGTGACCCCGGGCAAGGGCGGCCAGAAGTTCGAGAGCCGGGTGCCGGTCTTCAACACGGTGGCGGAGTCGGTGGAGGCGACCGGCGCCAATACCAGCGTCATCTACGTGCCGCCCGCCGGGGCCGCCGGCGCCATCTACGAGGCGGTGGATGCCGGAATCCGGCTGGTGGTCTGTATCACCGAAGGCGTGCCGGTCCAGGACATGACCCGGGTGATGCCGTTCGTGCGGGAACGCGGCGCCCGGCTGATCGGGCCCAATTGTCCCGGGGCCATCTCGCCGGGATCGGCCAAGGTCGGCATCATTCCCGGGTCGATCTGCGCCCCCGGCCGGATCGGGCTCGTGTCCCGCAGCGGGACGCTCACCTACGAGGTCGTGAACCAGCTCACCCGGAACGGGCTGGGGCAGTCGACCTGCGTGGGGATCGGGGGGGATCCGATCATCGGCACCAACTTCATCGACTGTCTGGCCGCCTTCCAGGACGATCCGGACACCGACAAGATCGTCATGATCGGCGAAATCGGCGGGACCGACGAACAGAAAGCGGCCGAGTTCGTCAAGGCGAAGGTGACCAAGCCGGTCGTCGGGTTCATTGCCGGCCAGACCGCGCCGCCCGGCCGGCGCATGGGCCACGCCGGCGCCATCATCTCCGGCAGCTCCGGCACCGCCGCCGAGAAGATCGCCGCGTTCCAGGCCGCCGGCATCAAGGTGATGAAGCGGCCGGTAGATGTGGTGGAGATGCTGAAAGGATGACGGCCGGGACGGCCAAGACGGCCAGAACGACCCGGGACGGCCAGGTCCGGTCGTTCCGGCATCACCGAACTTCCTAACCCTATTCGAATTCCATGCCCCACCATACCCTCGGCATCATCAAGCCCGACGCGGTCGCCAGCGGCAAGACCGGTCTCATCATCGCCCACCTGCAGAAGGAAGGATTCGTGGTGCGGGCGGCCCGGCTGACCCGGTTGACCCGGTCTCAGGCGGAGAAGTTCTATGAAGTCCACCGGGGCCGGCCGTTCTATGAGGAACTCGTCGGCTTCATGTCCAGCGGGCCCTGCCTGCCGATGGCGCTGGAACGGGCCGACGCGGTGACGCATTTCCGGACCGTGATCGGGGCTACCGACCCGGCCGAGGCGGCCCCCGGGACGATCCGCAAGCTGTACGCGGAATCCAAAGGCCGGAACGCGGTCCACGGCTCGGACAGTCCCGAGAATGCCGCCCGCGAGATCGGCTTTTTCTTCAGCGAGGGGGAGATTGCGGGGTTGTGGGGGTGAGGGGAGGTGGGGAGAGGTGGGGAGAGGTGGGGAGAGGTGGGGAGAGGTGGGGAGAGGTGGGGAGTGGTGAGGAGAGGTGAGGAGAGGTGAGGAGAGGTGAGGAGAGGTGAGGGCAGGTGAGGGG
>JBFXBG010000066.1:0-20447 GCA_050183505.1 Gemmatimonadales bacterium
TTCTGCAGCGCCTCCTTGAAGGTGCGCCCGATGGCCATGACCTCCCCGACCGATTTCATCTGGGTGGTGAGGCGGGGATCGGCCGCAGGGAATTTCTCGAACGCGAACCGGGGAATCTTCACCACCACGTAGTCCAGCACCGGTTCGAAGGAGGCCGGCGTGGTCCGGGTGATGTCGTTGGGCAGTTCGTCCAGCCGGTAGCCGACCGCGACCTTGGTTCCGATCCGCGCGATGGGGAACCCGGTGGCCTTGGAGGCCAGCGCGGAGGACCGGGACACCCGCGGGTTCATCTCGATCACCAGCTGCTCCCCGGTCTCGGGGTTCACCGCGAACTGGATATTGCAGCCGCCCGCAGCCACGCCCACTTCCCGGATGATCCGGATCGACGCATCGCGCATCCGCTGGTACTCGCGGTCGGTCAGCGTCATCGCCGGAGCCACGGTCATGGAATCCCCGGTGTGGACGCCCATGGGATCGATGTTTTCGATCGAACAGACGATCACGACGTTGTCGGCCCCGTCGCGCATCACCTCCAGCTCGAATTCCTTCCAGCCGATGACGCTGCGCTCCACCAGCACCGATCCGACCGGCGAGAGTTCCAGACCCCGCAGGAGCATGGTCTCGAACTCCTCCCGGTTGTAGGCGATGCCGCCGCCGGTCCCGCCCAGCGTGTAGCTGGGACGGATGATCGCGGGGTATCCGGTGCGCTCCACCACCCGCAGTCCTTCGTCCAGCGTCCGGACGGTGCGGCCCTGCGGCGTTCCCAGCCCCAGCCGGTACATGGCCCGGCCGAACTCCTCCCGGTCTTCCGCAATCCGGATGGCCCGGGCGTCCGCGCCGATCAGCTCCACACCGTATTGCGCCAGGATTCCGTCCCGCTCCAGCACCATCGCCACGTTGAGCGCGGTCTGCCCGCCCATCGTGGGCAGCAGGGCATCAGGCCGCTCCCGTTCGATGACCCGTGCCACCCATTCGGGCGTGACCGGTTCGATGTAGGTCCGATCGGCCAGCTCGGGATCGGTCATGATGGTCGCCGGGTTGGAGTTCACCAGAATGACCCGGTATCCCTCCTCCTTCAGCGCCCGGACCGCCTGAGTTCCGGAGTAGTCGAATTCGGCCCCCTGCCCGATCACGATCGGGCCGGAGCCGATGAGCAGCACCGATGAGATGTCAGACCGTTTCGGCATTCACCATGTCGTGAAAGGTTTCTTCGATTGAGTACCGCGGCCGCCACCCCGTGGCGCTCCGCAGCTTCGACGCATCCCCGACCGAGTAGCGGGCATCCCAGCCCCGGGGCCGGGCGCCCTGCCGGGCGAGCGCTGCCTCGCGCCCCGTTGCCCGGGCCAGCAGGGCGAACAGCGCGGCGAAGGTCCGCCCCTCGCCGGTGGCGACATTGTAGATCTCGCCGGGCTCCCCGCCGTCCATCAACGCCAGGTAGGCCGAGGCCACGTCGCGGACATCGAGGAAGTCCCGCACCGCCTCGGGGTCCGCGAATGGAATCCGATCGACTCCCTCCGACAGCCTTGCCAGCCAGTGCGGCACCAGTCGGTCCCGCTGCTGGCAGGGTCCGGTATGGGGCCAGGGCCGGGCGATGATGACCTCGAGTCCATGCTGGCGCCGGGCCTGCAGCGCGGCGACCTCCGCGCCCAGCTTGGAGGCGGCGTAGGGCGACAGCGGAGCCGGGACATCCGTTTCGGTCGACGGGCGGGCCGAGCCCTCGCCGTAGACCTCGGAACTCGAGACCACCAGGACCCGAGGCCGGGGTTGGAGGTCGAGCGCGGCGTGGAGCAGCCGGGCGGTTCCCCCGGCGTTCACCGCCCAGGCATATCCCGGGTCACTGCCGGCGTCCGCCGAGCCGGAGACGGCCGCGAGGTGAACGATCCGGTCCGGCCCGGTCGCGACCGCGTCCCGCACCGAATCGGGGCGGACCAGATCCATCCGGACCCAGGTCACCGCCTCGAACTCGGCGTTGGACAGGCACTCGTTTCGGGGCCGGCTTTCGATCCTCGTGCCGGTGACCCGGTGGCCGGCCTGCAACAGCGCCCGCACCAGGCTCGATCCGACGAAACCATCAGCACCCGTCACCAGGACGTGACGTGGAGCCGACGCCATCCTATGGCTCCCCGGGCCGGCTGTAGCGTGCCAGATCGGCATCGACCATCATGCGGACCAGTTCCTCGAACGACACCCGGGGCGTCCAGCCCAGCCGGGTGCGGGCCTTGGTGGCGTCGGCCATCAGGAGATCGACCTCGGCGGGCCGGACCAGCCGCGGGTCCACCACCACGTGCTTCCGCCAGTCCAGCCCCGCGTGCTCGAATGCCAGTTCGACCAGCTCCCGCACCGAGTGGGTCTGCCCGGTCCCGATCACGTAGTCCTCGGGCGTCTCCTGCTGCAGCATGCGCCACATCGCTTCGACGTAGTCGCCCGCGAATCCCCAGTCCCGCCGCGCGTCCAGGTTGCCCAGGCGGAGTTCGCTGGCCCGGCCTGTCTTGATCCGGGCCGCGGCGGCGGTGACTTTGCGGGTCACGAACTCGACGCCGCGCCGGGGCGACTCATGATTGAACAGGATGCCGCTCACGGCATAAACCCCGTAGGACTCGCGGTAGTTCACCGTGATCCAGTGCCCGTAGACCTTGGCCACGCCGTAGGGCGAGCGGGGATAGAACGGGGTGGTCTCCCGCTGGGGCGTCTCCATCGCCTTGCCGAACATCTCGGAGGAGCTGGCCTGATAGAAGCGGGCCGTCGGGTGCGCCAGCCGGATGGCTTCGAGGATCCGGGTGACGCCGAGGGCGGTGAACTCGCCCGTCAGGACGGGCTGGCTCCAGGAGGTGGGGACGAACGACTGGGCCGCCAGGTTGTAGACCTCGTCCGGCCGGGTGTCTCCGATGGCCACGGTGAGGGAGTGCTGGTCGAGCAGGTCGGCCGGCAGAATGGTGATCCGGTCCAGGATGGGCTCGATCCGCTCGTAGGAATGATGGCTGGTGCGGCGCACGACCCCGATCACGTCATAGCCGCGGTCGAGCAGAAACTCGGCCAGGTAGGACCCGTCCTGGCCGGTGATGCCGGTGATGAGGGCCTTAGGCATCCCCCGCCGCCCTCCCCAGTTGTGTCTTACCGGACAAGGAGTTAGCTTTCAAATCTTGTGTTCCAGATTGGCTTGGGTTTGAACTCTCGAGGATAGGTATCATGGCGCGTATCTGCAGCGTCTGCGGCAAGGGGCCGATCACCGGCAACAACGTAAGCCACGCGAACAACCGGACCAAGCGCCGGTGGTACCCCAATCTCCAGACCGTCCGGGTGATGGTGGAGGGGGCGCCCCGCCGGGTTCAGGTCTGCACCCGCTGCATCAAGGGTAACAAGGTCAAGAAGGCCAGTTGAGCGCCGCGGGCGCGCGGCGGCCCCGCCGGGCCGGCTAGTCAGAAAAAAGGGGACCCTCGGGTCCCCTTTGTCACATCCGGGTCGCCGCCGCACCTCACTCAGGGAGCAGCTCGATGCGGGCAATGTCGGCCCCGTCGCCGGCGCGGTGGCCGATCTTGAGGATCCGGGTATAGCCGCCCGGCCGGGCGGCGAACCGGGGTCCGATCTCCTTGAAGAGCCGGCCCAGGATCTCGCGGTCCTTGATCCGCCGCTCGACCAGGCGGATCGAGTGGAGGTCGCCCCGGCGGGCCAGGGTAATGAGCTTCTCGGCGAAGGGCCGCAGTTCCTTGGCCTTGGCCACCGTGGTGGTGATGCCGCCGTGCTGAAACAGGCTGGCGGCCATGTTATTCAGCAGGGCCCGGCGATGACTGGAGGTGCGGGACAGCTGCCGTCCCTTGGCATTGTGCCGCATTCAGACGATCTCCTCGCCGCCTTCGGTCGCCGCGTGTTCGGACGGGGGGGTGCCCTCCCGGGAGACCCGCAGGTCGCCGTCGACGTCCTCGAACGCCATGCCGAAGTTCAGCTCTTCTGTCCGCAGCAGCTCGGCGATCTCGCTCAGGGCCTTCTCGCCGACGTTCTTCACCTTGAGCAGATCGTCTTCGGAGTACTGGACCAGATCTCCGAGCGTGCGGATGTTGGAATTCTTCAGGGAGTTGAGCGACCGCACCGACAGGCCGAAGTCGTCGATCGGCCGGGACAGCTTGTCCCGCAGCTGGCTCGAGGCCTGGCCGTCGCCGACCGGCTTCTCGGGCCGCATCTGGGGCACCTTGCCGAACTCGACGAAGTAGCGGAAGTGCTCCTGCGCCAGCGCGGCGGCGTAGGCAATGGCGTCTTCCGGCGTGATGGTGCCGTTGGTTTCGACGCTGACCGTCAGGCGGTCGTAGTCGGTCCGCTGGCCGACGCGGGTTTCGGACACCGTGAAGTTGGCCCGGCGCACCGGATTGTAGATCGAATCGATCCGGATCAAATCCACCGGCAGCGAGCGATCCAGCTGGTGGAGTTCACCCTCGACGTAGCCGCGGCCCTTGTTGACGTAGAGTTCGCCGCCGATTTCCCGTTCGTCCTGCAGGGTGAACAGCAGATGGTCGGGGTTCACGACGCGGACCGAGCCGCTGGGCTGGATGTCCCGGGCGTAGACCGGGCCGGGCGCCTCGCGCTTGATCTTGAGCACCGCTTCGTCGACATCCTCCGCCAGCACCAGGGTCAGCGCCTTGAGGCGCTGGATGATCTGGTGCACGTCCTCCAGCACGCCCGGGATCGTCTGGTGCTCGTGGACCACGCCGTCGAGGCGGAAGGCCCAGACCGCCGATCCCCGGAGGGACGACAGCAGCATCCGGCGCAGGCAGTTGCCCAGGGTGTAGCCGAACCCACGCTCCAGCGGCTGGAGCCGGAACTCGGCATAGTTGGGGTTTTCATCCCGCTTCGTCATTTCGACGAGGTGGGGACGAACCAGTCCGGTCAGATCAATGCTCATGGTCACTTCGAGTACAGCTCGACGATGAGCTGTTCCTGCGCGTTAATCGGAATCATTTCGCGGGTCGGCCGTTCCGTCACTTTGCCCGCAGCCTTGTCACCATCCACTGAAATCCAGGACACCGGCGCCGTCCGGGAGGCCAGGTCCTGCGCCAGCTTCACCCGGACCTGCTCCTTGGAGCCGGGCGCGACCCGCACTTCCATGCCCGGGAGGACATGATACGACGGGACGTTCACCTTGCGGCCGTTCACCTGAATGTGGCCGTGCCGGATGAACTGGCGGGCATCCCGCCGGCTGGCGGCGAAGCCCATGCGGTAGACCACATTGTCCAGCCGGGTCTCGAGCGCCACCAGCAGGTTGGTACCCTTGACGCCCGGCAGCGACGTGACCTTGTCGAACAGGTTGCGGAACTGGCGTTCGGTGAGGCCGTACATCCGCTTCACCTTCTGCTTCTCCCGCAACTGCTTGGAATACTCCGACGCCTTGCGCCCGCGGCTCGCGGCCTGGCCGTGCTGGCCGGCCGGATAGGGCCGGCGCTCGACCGGGCACTTCTCGGTCAGGCACTTCTGCCCTTTGAGGAACAGTTTGACGCCTTCACGCCGGCAGAGCCGGCAGGCGGGACCGACATAACGCGACATCGCTCAGACCCTCCGCTTCTTGGGCGGCCGGCAGCCGTTGTGCGGGATGGGGGTCACATCCCGGATCGAGACCACCTTGAGCCCCACGGAGGCGAGGGCCTGAATGGCCGACTCGCGCCCGCTGCCCGGCCCCTGCACCCGGACGTGAATCCGGCGGACGCCGAGGTTCATCGCCTCCCGGCCGCAGTTCTCGGCGGCCACGGTCGCGGCGAAGGGCGTGGACTTCTTGGACCCCTTGAAGCCCGCCTTCCCCGCCGAACCCCAGGCGACGGCGTTGCCCCGCATGTCCGTGATCGTAATGAGCAGGTTGTTGAAGGTCGCCATGATGTGGGCGATGCCTTCAGCGTCGACAACCTTCTTCCCGCGCTTGGCGCCGGTTGGTTTGGTCGGTGCAGTCATGGATTACTTCTTGGTAGCTTTCTTCTTGCCGGCGATAGCCCGGCGCGGGCCCTTCTTGGTCCGCGCATTGGTGTGCGTCCGCTGCCCCCGCACCGGCAATCCCCGCCGATGCCGCGTGCCGCGGTAGCTGCCGATGTCCATCAACCGCTTGATGTTCATGGCAACTTCGGTCCGCAGCGCGCCCTCGACCCGCAGGTTGCGCTCGATGTACTGCCGGAGCCGCGCCACCTCGGCGTCGGAGAGGTCCCGGACCCGGGCATCCGGACTCACGCCCGTCTCACCCAGGATCCGGCCGCTCGTCGGCCGGCCGATCCCGAAGATGTAGGTCAGAGCAATCTCCACACGCTTCTCGCGCGGCAGATCCACGCCAGCAATACGCGCCATGCTAACCCTGCCGCTGCTTGTGTTTGGGATTGCGCTTGCAGATGACCCGCACGACCCCAGCCCGGCGGATGACCTTGCAGTGCTCGCAGATTGGTTTGACGCTTGAACGTACCTTCACAATTCGCTCCCGATACCGGTTCGGACGTAGCTGGGTATTCTAACACCGGTCCAAGTGCCACGCAACCGGAGAGTTAGGACGGCCAGACGGCCAGACGGCCAGACGGCCAGACGGCCAGACGGCCAGACGGCCAGACGGCCAGAGGAGATGGGCATCCGCCCTGTGAACGTCAAGCCGCCTGCCCTCTCACCTCTTACCTCTCACCTCTCTCCCCCTACCCGCAGTTCCACCAGCACCCAACCCGCCCCGGCGCGCCGGAAGCTCAGCAGGACGGTCTGCTCCCGGGTCTCCTGGGTCCCCCGGGTCCGGTATCGACGCCGCAACTCCACATAGGCCAATCCGTTAGCCACTTCCTTCGCACCGGCCACGGTGGTCTCGACCTCGTCGGTCCGCTGAAAGAAGCCCCTAAGGAGGGCCGCGGCCTGCTGCCGGCTCACCGGGGCGGACGGATCGGCACCGGGGAGCTGCACCAGAATCCGTCCCCCGAGTCCGGCCAGCCCCTGGGCATCCTGCCGGGCCCAGAGTTGCCGGGCGGTGCTCGCCGCCCGGGTGAGGGCGGCGTCCTGCGCCACCACTACACCGGGCACCGTCAGCAGCAGCCCGAGAACCAGGATCCCTCGTCTCATAGTCCTTCCAGCATGGAGTCCAGAGCCGCCGCAGGATCATCTGCCTGCAGAATCGGCCGGCCGACCACCAGGTGGGTCGCCCCGGCCTGTGCGGCTTCCCGGGGGGTGGCGGTTCGGGCCTGGTCACCCGCCGGATCTCCCGGGCGCCGGATCCCGGGCACCACGATCCACCCCTCGGGACCGGTCACGGACTGAACCCGAGCCACCTCCCTGGGAGAGCAGACGATCCCCCGCAGGCCGGCCTCCATGGCGGTTCGAGCCAGGCGGGTCACCTCGGCGTTCAGGTCCGCGTGGTCCCGGCCCAGGGCGGTTCGGTAGGAAGTGTCGTCATGAGAGGTCAGCACTGTCACCCCGACCAGACCCAGATCCGGATGGGCCGCCCGGGCCGCGGCTTCCATCATTTCCCTTCCCCCAAGGGTGTGAATCGTGGCCATGGACACCCCCAGATCGGAGGCAGCCGACACCGCGCCGGCCACGGTATTGGGAATATCATGCCACTTGAGGTCCAGGAAGACCCGCAAACCCCGGCCCGTGAGCGTATGGACCAGCGGCGGGCCTTCCCGGGTCATCAGGATGGAGCCCACCTTGACCCAGCGCAGGCGCGGCAGCCGATCGAGCAGCCGGAGCGCCTCATCGGCGCCGGGCAGGTCCAGGGCCAGGATGATTTCAGTCATGCCCGGTCTCCAGTTCCCGGATGACGCGCTCGGGCAGCCGTGGATCGGCCAGCGCGGCGGTCCCGATCTCGACCAGCACGGCCCCCGCCCGCAGGTACTGCCGGACATCATCGGCGCTCCGGATCCCACCGACACCGATCACCGGAAAGCCGGGCAGCCGTTCGGCCACCCGCCGGACGGCCAGAACCCCGACCGGCAACAGGGCGGGCCCGCTGACGCCGCCATTCCCCTGCCCCAGCCGGGGAGCGTCGCCCTGGCCGAAGAGGTAGCCGGGCATGGTGTTCACCAGGGTGACACCGTCGGCACCGGCCTCCCGGGCCACCACCGCCATGGCGGCAATATCAGGCAGCACGGGCGAGAGTTTGGCGATGAGCGGGCGCTGCGTAGCCCGGCGGCATTGCTCGACGATCGCGGCCACCGAGCGTGGATCCGCACCGAATTCGATCCCGCCGGCGGCGGTGTTGGGGCAGGAGAGATTGATTTCATAGCCGGCGATTCCCGGGACCGGCTCCAGGCCGGTCACGACGGCGGCGTATTCACCCACCGTGAACCCGACCAGGTTGACCAGTATCCGCGCGCGTTCGAGCCGGGCCGCCAGCCAGGGAACCTCCTGGCGGGCAACCCGCGCGAGACCCGGGTTCGCCAGGCCGACGGAGTTCAACATTCCCCCCGGGAACTCGGCCACCCGCGGGGGCGGGTTCCCGGCCCTGGGCTCGAGGGAGACGGCTTTGGTCACGATCCCGCCGAGCCGGTCGAGGTCCATCACGTCGTCGAGCTCCCGGCCAAACCCGGCCGTCCCCGACGCGAGCAGGACTGGATTCTGAAAGGATGTGCGGAGGACTTCGCGCGCGAGCGGGGAGCGCGCGGGCATCAGTTTTCCGGCACCCGGCTCGAGGTCGGGGTTCGCACGCCCGGGCGGCCGGCCGGCGCACCGACCCGGCTCGCCGCCAGCACCCGGTAGGCGAACGCCCGCAGGGAATCCTCCAGCGCCCGGTATCCCGGGGCGGAATCGCCCATGACGGCGAGCAGATACGGGCTGTCGCCGTACTGGGAATTCAGAACCTCGCGCACCGAGTCGGCCTGAGTGGGATCCGTGGCCGCGAGTGCCATGAGTGATTTTGCGGCGTAGGGAGAGTCGGGCCACCGCCCCGGCACCATCCCGAACAGCACGACCGCGATGCGGTCGGCTCCGAGGGAATCCCGCGCTTCCTCGGCGGCCAGAAAGATCCGCAGGTCGGGCTGGCCGGCGCCGGCCGCTACGGTGTCGAGGGCCTGGCGGATCCGCCGCGCGGCGCGATCCATCCCGGCGGCCAGGAACGAGACCTCCCCGCCCAGGGTCGCCAGTTCGGAGATCTCCGGCATGAGGGCGTCGAGGGAGTCGACGGTCGCTTGCGCCAGGCGCTGCTGGAGAATGGCGAACCGCGCCTTGCCGGGGGCCTGGGAACCGCTTCCGACGACAATCGCTTTCCGGAACCGGGCAAAGGCCTCCTCGGGCCGGGACGCCGCCAGCCGCTTTCCGTCGGCGATCAGCCACCGGGCCCGCTGCTCGGCCGTCGAGTTCTTCATCCCCACCAGCCGGTCCGTGAGCGTGCTGGCCGCCAGGGTATCGTGCCGCCCCAGCAGGTCGAGGATGTCGTCCCAGGCGGTGGTGGTATCCCCGGCGGCGATCAGGGTATCGACGATCTCGTGCCCTTCGGCGAACCGGCCAAGCGCCGCCAGCGCAGCCAGCCGCTCGCCCCGGGCGCGCGGGTCGGTGGTATGCTGCAGTTCGGCCAGGGCTTCCTGGTACCGGCCGCCGATCCGGAGCGACCGGCCGTGCTGATAGAGCGACTCGTTCCGTCGCGCCGGGTCGGTCGAATTCACCAGGCGGGAGAACGCCGCCGTGGCTTCTTCGGTCTCGCCCAGTTCCTGATAGCAGCGGCCCAGCAGGAAGGAGGCTTCTTCAACCAGCCGGGGGTCGGTGGAGGCGGCCACGACCTGGTTCAGGTAGGACGTGGCGCTCTGGCAGTCGCCCAGCCGTTGGTAGGCCTTGCCCCGCAGGAGCTTCGCATCGTCGGCCCACTGGCTCTTGCCATGGCGGGCGAGGACGGTATCCGCCTTGACCCCCACCTGCCCCCAGAGACTGGCCGCGTCGAAGGTCCGCCCTTCCTTCTCCGCCTTCTCGGCCTGGTGGGCCAGCCGGTTGGCGTTGTACATGCCGTTGTAGTAGGCGCAGCCGCCGAGGGCGAGCAGGCCGAGAAGGAAGGCGCGGCGCATCAGCGGGCCTCCGCGCCGATCTTGCGTTCGTACTCGTGCAGGTAGTCGACGATCGCGTCGGCAATGGCGGCGGCCAGGGCCTCCTGGCTCTTGCGCCGGGTCAGGAGCCGGGCGTCCTGGGTGTTGGTGGCGTAGCCCATTTCGAACAGGACGGCCGGCCGGCGCGCGGTGTTGAGCACGGCCAGCCGGTTGGACTGCTTCACGCCCCGGTTGGTGCCGGAGTGGATCTTGTCGACGCTGGTCTGAATGAGGGAGGCGGCCTGGGCGGATTCCCGCAGGAATTCGTTCATCTGCAGGTCCTTCAGCATGAACTCGAGGCTTCCGACATCCGCCTGCCGGGCGGACGGGCCTTCGAAACGGAGCGCCTCGTTCTCCATGCGGGCCACCCGGTCGGCGTCGGCGGTGTTCTCCTCACCGATGATCAGGGAGGTGAACCCGCTCACCGAGCGGTAATCCCGGCGGCCGCGGGGATCGAGCGCGTCCACGTGCAGGCTCACGAACAGGTCGCAGTTGTCGGCGCAGAACCCGCCCCGGTCGCGCACGGCGATCAGCGTATCGCTGGTCCGGGTCATGACCACCGTGATTCCCCGTTCCTGCAGTTCCTTCCGCAGCAGCAGGCCGACCTGCAGGGTGACGTCTTTCTCCCGGACTCCGCGCGGGAAGTACAGGCCCGGATTCCCGGGATCGATGCCGCCATGGCCGGGATCCACCGTCACGACATGGCCCGGCAGGAGTCCGTTGGGCAGCCGTCTGGCCGGCGCGCCGACCTCGGTGAGGCGGGAGGCCCGGGCGTCGTACTGGAATCGTTCGGAGAAGAGCGCGGGGAGGACCTCGACCACGAACTGGAACGGCAGGTAGAGCGTGTCGCGCATCCGGGAGGCCGTGGCCGCCATCGGACGCGGGGTGCCCTGGAAGACGTAGTAGGGCGCATCCAGCAGAAAACGGAAATTCTGACGGGCAATGACCAGATCGAGCCAGGGATCGGCCGTGCGGAGGGTCGCGCCCAGGGCCACGGCGAGGGCCTGGGCGGGCAGCACCGGCGCACCGGTGGCGTCGTAGCGAACCGCGAGCCTGGCCTCCCCCCGGGGCGTCGCCACGGTGAGGGAAGCCGGCGGCCTGGCGGGGCCGGCGAGCAGCGTCACGGCGAGCGCGAGGACGATCACCGGCTCCCCCGGCGCACCGCGCGGGCCATCTCGCGGTCGGCGATCCGCCGCTTGATGTCCTCCCGGCGGTCGTGGGTCTTTTTGCCGCGGGCCAGTGCCAGCGTCACCTTGGCGTGTCCCTTCCGGAAATAGATCTCCAGCGGCACGAGGGTCAGCCCCTGCTGCTCGACCGCTCCGACGAGCCGTTCGATCTCCCTGCGGTGCAGCAGCAGTTTGCGGCTCCGGACCGGATCGTGGTTATAACGGTTGCCCTGCTCATAGGGCGTGATGTTCATCCCCTCGAGAAACACCTCGCCGTTCTTCAGACGCGCGAAGGCCTCCTTGATGGACGCCTTGCCGTTCCGCAGCGACTTCACCTCGGTGCCGGTCAATACCACCCCGGCCTCCCACTTCTCCAGGATGTGGTAGTCGTGCGTCGCCCGCGGGTTCCGGGCAATCGAGCGCTTGCCCTCCCCGGGCTCGGGCGTCTTGGCCGACATGACTTCGTAACTCCAAGATAGGATTGGGGTTGGCCAGATGCAACGGTACGACCCTCCGGAAAACACGACGAGGGCCGGCGGAATGACCGCGGCCCTCGTCTGCGGGAGAATGCCGAAGGGGGGACTCGAACCCCCACGGGCTTGCGCCCACTGCGCCCTGAACGCAGCGCGTCTACCAATTCCACCACTTCGGCGGGAGCGCAAAAGTACCGGGGCCCAACCTTCGCAGTCAAGCGAGCGTCGCCCCTGCAGCCGCCCTTGCGGCGGGCCGCGTGAGGAGCATACTCAGATTGACCCCCCTGGTAACCCGTCGGTGGAGACCAACGCGTGCGAGCCGCTCCTGCCCTCCGCCTCCTGGCACTAACGCTCTTTCTTGCATCGTGCTCGGGGAAGGATGCGTCGACCGCGGGCCCTCAAGACCCGGTGCCGCCCGACCCCCTGATCGGGACCTGGTCGGTCACGTTTCGCAACATGTTCGTGAACGGTTCGGGCTCGTGCACCCTGACACCGATCACAATCAACGTCTGGGACAACCGCGGCCGGCTGGGTGGGGATTACACGGAGACGACCCTGACCTGTCCGTTTTCGTCGGCAACAAAGCACGGCGGCGCAATCAGCGCGATCGCCAGCAACGACGGCCTCGTGACGATCGAGGTCACCGGCGCCCCCTACCGCAAGGATCTGTACGGAACCCTCACCGGGGACAGCATCTCAGGATCGGTCTCCTGGGTCGTCGACGGCAGCGGATTGCTGGTGACGGGAAACTGGGACGCGCTGCGCCGGTGATATCCCCGTCCGCCCCCTTCTCCTTCCACCTCTTCCTGCGAGAGCCCGCTTGTCACTCCTTCGCTACCACCCTCACCGGAATCCGGCCCCATTCATCCTGCTGCTCATTTTGCTGACGGCATGCAGCGGCGGCACCGATCCGGGTCCCAGCCGGGCCGACGTCAGCGGAACCTGGCTGGTCACGTTCAGTCCCAACAGCAGCTGCACGTTATCGCAGATGACGCTGACTCTCACCCAGCAGGGCACGGTCATTCATGGGACCAGCGGGACCGTGGGCATAAGCTGCCCGAACACCAATCCCCTGGTGGAGCCTGCCCAGACTGTGGTGGCAGGATCGGTGAACGGAGATGCGGCGTCAGTGACGCTCCGCTCCGGATCTCTGGGCCGCTACATCAACGGCATGGTGTCCGTGAACACCTGGACCGGAACCTTCGGTTGGGGTGTCTCGGCGAGCACGACCGTGTTGACTGGCACCTTCACGGCCCAGCGACAGTAGTCCCCGGCGCGGTGGGACCGGTCAGTACCGGCTCATCCGGGGGTCGACCTCGCTCGCCCACGCGTCGATCCCACCGGCCAGGCTGCGGGCCCGGCCGAATCCGGCACCGCGCAGCACTTCGACCGCGCTGAGGGATCGCTGGCCGTGGTGGCAATAGACGACGAGATCCTCCGCACCGTTCAGTTCCGCGAGCCGTGACGCCAGCTGACCCAGCGGAACATGGCGGGCGCCCTCGAGGTGCGCGATCTCCCATTCGAAGTCCTCCCGGACGTCGAGCAGGACCGGGGGCGCCGGGCCGGCCAGCGCGCGGTGCAACTCGGCCACGCCGATCTCCATCCCGGCCGCGGCGGGCCTGGCCGTCCCACAGAAGGCCTCGTAGTCGATCAGTTCCGTCACCGTGGGCCGAGGTCCGCAGGCGGGGCAGTCCGGATCCTTGCGCAGGGCGATCTCCCGGAACCGGCTCCGTAACGCATCGAACAGCAGGAGCCGGCCGATCAGCGGCTCCCCGGTCCCCAGGATCAGCTTCAGGGCCTCCAGAGCCTGCAGGCTGCCGATCACGCCGGGGAGCACGCCGAGGACACCGCCTTCGGCGCAATTCGGGACCAGTCCTGGAGGAGGCGGCTCGGCGAACAGGCAGCGATAACACGGGCCGCGAGCGGCATCGAAGACCGACACCTGGCCGTCGAAGCGGAAAATGCTGCCGTAGACATTGGGCTTCCCCAGCAGCACGCAGGCGTCGCTCAGCAGATAGCGGGTCGGGAAGTTGTCGGTCCCGTCCAGGACGACGTCGAATTCCCGGAGAATGCCGAGGGCATTCTCCGAGGAAAGCCTGGTATCGAAGGGGACCAGCTGGACGTGCGGGTTCAGATCCCGGACCCGTTCACCGGCCGATTCCAGCTTGGCGCGTCCGACCGCCGCGGTGCCATGGATCACCTGCCGCTGCAGGTTGGTCAGATCCACCCGATCGAAGTCGACCAGGCCGATCGTGCCCACCCCGGCCGCCGCGAGATACAGCACCGCGGGGGATCCCAGCCCGCCGGCCCCGACGACCAGCACCCGCGCCGCCCGCAGCTTCTGCTGGCCTTCGACCCCGACACCCGGAAGGATCAGGTGCCGCGAGTACCGCACCAGTTCCTGGTGCGTCAGGGGAGGCCTGGAGGTCATGCCGGAAAGATAAACGGACGGTTCGGGCGGGCAGGCAGGAACGCCACGAGCAGAGAGGGAGCATCAACCCGCTCCCCCCCCGCTTCTCACTTCTCACTTCTCACTTCTTACTTCTCACTTCGTTTCAGACCGGCTGGACCTCAGCCCGCTCGAACGCGCCGATGGTCTGGGCGACTTCGGCTTCCGGCTTCAGCAGATCGGCGATCGAGACGTTGTCCAGCAGATCCTCGATCCGGGCCTGCAGGGCGAGCCAGACCGGGCGGATGCTGCAGTTGCCCTCGGGGCCGCAGCGCTCGGCGTCGATCGGGTGGTTTCCGCAGTTGACCTCGAAGGTCTGGTGCTCGGAGGCACTCATGACCTGATGGACCGAGATCGTTTCCGGAGCGCGGGCCAGGTAGTAGCCCCCCCGGGCGCCGCGAACGCTCTCGACCAGACCGGCCCGGCGAAGCCGAAGCAGAATCTGTTCGACGTAGTCGGGCGGCAGCCGCTCCGACTCGGCCAGTTCCCGGGCCGCCACCGGTGTGCCGTTGTCGGCGAGGCGCCGGGCGAGATGGGCCGTGATGATCAGGCTGTATTCCGTCCAGGTCGTAACGCGCATGGCAGGACATCCCCGTTGAAGAATCCCGAACCAACCTTAGGGAGTTGCTCTGAGGATTCCCGTCCGAAACCCGTGAAGATCCCTTCAGATTCCCCGCCCGGCCGGCCGCCGGAGGCCCCCGGCCCGTCCCTCAGCTACCCGGGACGCCCAGTTCGGTCATGGCCCGGAGATTCAGAACCTGGTCCAGTTCCGCGCCCTTCAGGATCCCCTTCTTCGTGACCAGCTCCTTCACGGTCAGGCCCGTGGCCAGGGCTTCCTTGGCCAGTTTTGCCGCCTCGGCGTAGCCGATCTTCGGGGCCAGGGCGGTCACCAGCGCCGGACTGCGCTCGAGCCAGTGGGCACATTGCGCTTCATCGGCTTCGATTCCCCGCACCGAGCGCTCGGCAAACACCCGGGTGGCGTTGGCCAGAATGGTGACGGCGAACACGATGTTGTGGGTGATCACCGGCATCATCACGTTCAATTCGAGCTGCCCCGCCTCGGCCGCGGTGGCCACGGTAAGGTCGAGTCCGAGCGCCTGATAACATACCTGATTGACCATCTCGGCAATCGACGGATTGACCTTCCCGGGCATGATGCTCGAGCCCGGCTGAACCGCGGGCAGGGTGATCTCGGCGAGCCCGGTGCGCGGGCCCGAGGCGAGCAGCCGGATGTCGTTCGCGATCTTGTTCAGGTCCAGAACCCAGCCGCGCAGCACGCCGCTGAAGGTGGCGATGTCGCCCATGGACTGCATCAGCTGGATCCGGTCCTCGCCCACTCGCAGATCCAGTCCGGTCACCTCCTTGAGGTACTTCACCATCAGGGCGGGATAGGCCGGCTCGGCATTCAGCCCGGTTCCCACCGCGGTGCCGCCGATGTTCATCGCCCGCAGCCAGTCCGCCGCCTGCGACAGCTTGTCCCGGTGCCGCATCACGGTATGACCGTACGCGGCAAACTCCTGCCCCAGACGGATGGGCGTCGCGTCCTGCAGGTGGGTCCGGCCCGACTTGATGATGCCGTCAAATGCCTTGCCCCGCTCGAGAAAGGCGGTCCCGAGCAGACTCATGGCATCCAGCAGGCCGGGCAGCGTGGCCAGGGTGGCCAGACGCATGGCGGTGGGGATCACGTCATTGGTACTCTGAGCCATGTTGACGTGGTCATTGGGATGCACCGGCTGGTAGGCGCCTCGCTTGCCGCCCAGCAGTTCGTTGGCCCGGTTGGCCAGCACCTCGTTGCAGTTCATGTTGTGACTGGTACCGGCGCCGGCCTGGTAGACATCGACCACGAACTGGTCCCGGTGCTTCCCGGCCAGGACTTCATCCGCGGCCTGCACAATGGCATCGGCGAGCCGGGCCTCCAGCCGGCCGGTTTCCTTGTGCGTAAGCGCCGCGCTGCGCTTGATCCAGATGACGGCATCGACGAACGCCGGCAGAGGGCGCAGGCCGGAGATGGGGAAGTTCTGCATCGCCCGCAGCGTCTGAATGCCGTAGAGTGCGTCGGAAGGCACCGGGAGTTCGCCGAGGGGGTCTTTTTCTGTACGGGTAGACATGGCAGCAGGTGGTCAGGTGAGGTCGGGACGGCCACATGATTGCGCCGCGGTGTTGGTTCAACAAGGTTAATCGGTCTCCCGCGGCGGCACCACGGACCCGCACCCGACTCAGTCCTCAGCCCTTCGTCACATGTCCTACTTCCAGTCAGCCGTTGCTACCGCCGGGTTCGAATCGGCCCGCGCGACCAAGCGGGACCTTTTCAACGGTGCGCACCTGTTCGCCGGGCTCAACTGCTTCGAACCCGGGCAGAGTCAGAAGATCCACACCCATGCGGGCAGGGACAAACTCTACCTGGTGGTGTCCGGCCGGGCCCGGATCCGGGTGGGCGATGAAGTCCAGGTGGCCGACGCCGGTACACTCGTCTGGGCTCCCGCCGACGTTCCGCACGGGGTAGAGGAGGCGCTGGAACGAACGGTGATGGTGGTGGTGATGGGAGGCGGAGTGGCCAGGTGAGGGCAGGCCGGGGCAGACAGGACACGCCCCACCCTCCCCTGCCCTCACTTGCCCTCACTTGCCCTCCAGCATCACCTCGGGCCGTTTCCAGAATCTCCGGACCGTCTGCCAGCCGAAGGTATGGATCGCCAGGCCGAAGCCGAGCAGGACGCCGATGCCGGTGGTGTAGAATCGCCAGGCCAGGAGCAGCCCGCCTTCGGCGGTGCCCAGCTCCCCGGCGGCCCCGGCCAGGAACCCGAGGTCCACCATGCCCGCGCCCGACGGGGTCGGCAGAATGAGCTGGCTGTAGAGCAGGGCGAAGGAACCGACCAGAACCGGACCCAGCGCCGGTGGATCCGGCAGGCTCGAGACCAGCACCGGCAGGATGGCGACCCGCGTCACCACGTTCACCAGCGTCATCGGCAGACCGGCGGCGACCGACCAGGACTGCATCTGCCTCCAGTGAACCAGGGCCCGGCGCACGGGACGCTTGAGATGCCGCGTCGCCGCGGGCGCCCGGAGCTTGACCCAGACCCAGGCCAGCAGGGTCAGCGCGACCACCACGACCAGCCAGATCCATGCTTCCCGGAGCGCGGCGCCGACGCGGGGCGCCGTATCGTGCCACCAGTCGGGGGCATAGCGCCAGCCGACGACGAACGCCGTCAGCAGGATGACCGGCCACGCGGCCAGAACCTCATAGGTGATCGCCACGAAGGCCGCGGCCGGCGGGATGCCCGCGCGCAGCAGGCCTCCCAGCCGGGCCGGTTCCCCCCCCAGCCGCATCGGCGTGACGGCACAGGCGGCATCACCGAACGCGTTCACGGTAAACGCGTCGCGGAACCGCAGCCGGTACCCCAGGCCGCGCGCCAGCCACTGGATACGCCAGGCCCTGGCGAAGAGATCGGCCAGCACCAGACCAACGCAGATCAGATGGGCTTCGAGTGGCGTCACGGGTTGAACGGTGGGCGGGGAATGGGAACGGTTCTACCGGGGGACGGGCGGCTCGTTCGGGGTGAGCGATCGGTAGAGCGAGAACAACCGGTCGAAGACGTCCTCCCACCGGTGATGCGCCTCAGCATAGGCTCGGGCCGACCACCGGGTCTCGGCGCCGCCGGATTCGAAGGTCCGGACCACCGCCTCGGCCAGGGCGGCGGGATCATCCGGCGGCACGGCCGCACCGACCCCGGCGCCCCGGACCAGTTCGGCGACCGCACCCTCGACCGACACCACCGGGGTACCGCTGGCCAGCGCTTCGAGGGCGGAGAGCCCGAACGTCTCCGCGGGCCCCGGGGCCAGGTAGACGTCCGCCGCGGCGTGGAGATCGGCGAGGCGGTCCCGATCGGCCTCGAAGGGCAACCAGTGAATCATCGGGCCCGGCGACCGGGCCTGGTAGTACGCCCGGGAGGGGCCGCCCCCCACCAGCACCAGGTGGGCCCCGGTGCGCCGGTGCACTTCGGGCCAGGCCTGGAACAGCAGGCCCAGGTTCTTCTCCCGCGCCAACCGCCCAACGTACATCGCCACCGGCGCTTCGGGGAGACCGGCTGCACGCCGGGTTTCCCGGCCGGCCTCGCGGCGGCGGGGATGGAATCGGTCGAGGTCGACGCCGAGTGGAATCTTCACCGCCTGATCCACACCGTGGCGCCTGAGGTCGGCGACGGCAAATTCGGAGGCCGCAACCACGCAGTCGAACAGTCGGCCGAGCCGCCGGACATAGCGCCAGGCCAGGGCGGCTCCGCTCCCGCGCAGGATCCCCGAGCCGTAACCCGCGGGGGCGATGATCCGGGGGAAATCGGTGTGGAAGTACCACACGAGCGGAATGCCGTATTCCCGGGCCAGCCGTCCCATCATCCAGGGAACCAGATAGGGGCTGCCGACCTCGATGACATCCGGGCGCTCGGTGTCGACGATCCGACGGATCGACCGCCGGTCGAGCAGCAGCCGGTAGGGGTGCTGGGTCGGGATCGGCGGCCCACGCAGCCGGTACCACACGGTCCGGCCGTCCCGCCGGGCTTCACTGACCGGCCCCGGCACGACGACGACCTGCGCCAGGCCGGGGTGGGTGGCGACATATGCCGCCTTGGCCAGCAGGTAGGTGCGGATTCCTCCGCTGGTGGGCGCGAAGAACTTGGTGATATCGAGCGCGGTGAACCGGGGGTCAGTCAGAGCAGTCACCCAGCGGATAAACGGTGCCGCAGTTGGGACAGGGATTCTTGCAGCCGAAGGCGCGGGAAGGAACCTGGAAACCGCACCGATTGCAGAGGAGGTCTGCGGGAGGAGGGGGTGCAGACGGCGGGGTGTCCCCACCGGTGTCGGAGCTTCCGGTCTCTCCGGTCGGTCCGGCCGGCCGGCCTTCCGGCCTATGCCAGCCCATATTGTCCGGTCAGGAACGGGTTGGTCTCCCGCTCGGCCCCGACCGTGGTTGCGGGTCCGTGACCGCTCAGGACCACCGTAGGGTCCGGCAGGGAGAGAAACTCCCGATGGATGCTCCGTATCAGGGTGGCCGTGTCTCCGCCGGGCAGATCCGTCCGTCCGATGGACCCGCTGAACAGGACGTCTCCTCCGATGATCAGACCTTCCCGCCGCAGGCTCACGCTCCCGGGGGAGTGACCCGGGGTGGCGCGGACCTCGAAGGCATGCGACCCGACCTGGAGGGTTTCTCCATGGACCAGTTCGTGATCGGGTGCGGGGGGCGGATCCAGCCGCAGCCCCATCCACTGTCCCTGCTCGGGGAGCGCGTCGTACAGCGGGCGATCCGCGGGGTGGAGGAAGATCGGCACCCCCTCGTGCGCGCGCCGTATCGCACCGACCCCCATGATGTGATCCACGTGGGCATGGGTGAGCCAGATGGCCTTCAGGGTCCAGGAGCGTCGCTCCAGCTCGGCGAGAAACCGGTCGGTTTCCTCTCCCGGATCAACGATGACCGCTTCCCGCGTGGCGGGGTCGGCTACGAGATAGCAGTTCTGCACGAACTGCCCGTTGACGATCGTGACGACCTCAGGCCCGGGCATCGGCCGTGGCTCGTGGACCGGCGGCGCGGCGCTCGGTCAGGTACTTCTCGACCGCAATCGCCGCCGTGGTCGCGTCGCCGACGGCCGTGGTAACCTGCCGGGTGAGCTGAACCCGGAGGTCCCCGGCCGCAAAGAGCCCCGGAATCGAGGTCATCATCCGGTCATCCGTGACAATGTACCCGGCGGGATCGTGGTCGAAGTGCTCCTTGATGAGGCCGCTGTTCGGCTTGAACCCGATGAAGATGAACACGCCGGTGACGCCCAGCGTGGATTTTTCTCCGGTCGCGGTATCCTCCAGCTGCAGCTGCTTGACCCCGGAGGGCTCCCCCTGGACCTCGACGACCCGCTTGTTCCAGATCACTTCGATCTTGGGGTTCGCAAAGAGGCGTTCCTGCAGCAGTTTCGAGGCGCGGAACGAATCCCGCCGGTGAATGACATAGACCTTTTCGGCGTACCGGGTCAGGTAATCGGCTTCCTCGACGGCGGCGTCGCCGCCGCCGACGACCGCGATGGTCTCTCCCTTGAAGAAGGCCCCGTCGCAGACCGCGCAGTAGGACACCCCGCGGCCGGCATACTCCAGTTCCCCCGGAACCCCGAGCTTCACCGGGGTTCCCCCGGCCGTCAGGATGACGGCCGGCGCCAGATAGCGCTGGCCCGTGCCGGTCAGCACCTCGAAGGTGCCGTCATCCAGCCGCTGGATGCCTTCCACAACCTCCTGGCGGATGTTGGCGCCGAACTTCTCCGCGTGGGCCGCCATCCTGGCCGCGAGGTCCCGGCCGAGAATACTCTCGAACCCCGGATAGTCC
>JBFXBG010000067.1:0-19976 GCA_050183505.1 Gemmatimonadales bacterium
CGCCAGCTCACGCCCCCGTACAACTGGTCGCTGCTTTCGCTGGTCCCGCTCTCCCGGCTCACCGAGAGCAGGACGAACCAGGAGCGGCTCAGGGCGAGATCCATATCCGCCCCGATCCAGGTGAGCGTGGAGGTCTCCGGATTGTCCAGCGGATTGGACATCTTCCGAAGGCCTCCGTTCAGTTCCAGGTGCAGCGCCGAGCCCGGGGTCAGGCCCAGGGCCGCCGAGTGAAGCCATCCGGTGATGTCGCCGTTGAAATGCCGGGTGCTGCGCCAGCGCAGGTCCAGCGGCGTACCTGCCAGGCGGGCGGCGCCGAGGGATGCCGTGTAGGAGTGGGCGCCCGCCGCACTGCCGCCGGTGGTGGAGCGCGCGTCGAGGCCCAGGCGATAGCCGCTGCCGGTGCTCACCACGAAGCCGCCCCAGACCCCCTGCCGGAACTGGTCATCGAACTGGGTCTCCGGGCTGATCAGATCCCGATACAGGCGTACGTTGCGCCGGTTGTCGAACCCGCCCCGCAGGCTCAGGTGTGTGGAAGGGCGGAAGCTCAACGACGCGTAGGTACTGGTCGGAGCCAGGGCGTTCTCCCCGGCGGCGCGTTTCCACCCGCGGTTGTAATCCACCTCCTGGGTGACATAGGCCGAGAGCCGCCGGTCGCTGTAGGTGCCTCGCAGAAACATGAACTCCCGGTTGACTTCTCCGCCCTGGTAGGATCCGATGGCACCCGAGGTGAAGGACCATCGCTGCCGTGACGCCGGCCGGGCGCGAAGCTGGAAGTACATGCCGTACTCGGCCACGTCGGTGGCGTAGCCGAACGTGACCGGGTCGGGCTGGGTACCGCCGAAGACACCCAATGCCCAGGTGGGGCGCAGGTATTCGGCCATGAGGCCGTCGAAGAAGCTGACGGTGGCCAGCGGCGCGGAGAACTGCCGGCCGGCCGTCACCCGCACGGGTGATCCCGGTGTGTTCCAGTACAGCGAGAGTGCGTACACCCGATACACGGCGTTCCGGTCAGTGGAGCCGTCGGGCAGCGTGGAACTGGTGCGCCGGGCACGCACGTCCGCCTGCACCCCGACCGGACTGCCACCCAGCGCGGTGCCGTCGAGCCTGAGATCCAGCGCCGGCTGGGAATAGCTGGCCTGGCCGTCGCGTTGCCTTGTGGTGAGATAACGCACGCCGATCCGTCCATGCAGATACGAAGGCCCCGGTGTGGACGATTGCCGTGGCGGCGGCGTCGGACGCATCGTCCCGATGGACCCGGGGGGAGCGGCCGCGACGGCCGGTTCCGGCGCGGCGGCCAGGAAGCGAACGGCATCACCCACCGCGAGTGCGGTGGACGCGCTGTCGATCTCGCAGGCAGCCCGGTGGCTGGAGACATACGTGGCCTTGAGCACGGCGACGACGGAGTCGCCCCGAATCGCCTCGACGCGGAGGCCTTCCCGGACGCCGTCCTCACTCCCCGCATCGATGTACGCGGTCGTGGTCGTGAGGTAGGTGATCGTCGCCCGGCTGTACGCCGCGGCCTGGGCCTGCAGCAGGCCCGCCGGCGCCAGCAGCAGTGCGGCCAGCGCCGCCGGGGCTCCCGTGGGGAGAGATGTGGCAGCCATCAGTCGGCCCTTCCGCTCGGATGACACCGCAGGCAGGCCTGGCTGTCGTAGCTGTAGCCGGAGCGTCCCCGGTGTTTGCTGTCCATGCTGGTCTGATTGTGCTCATGGCACGAGAGACAGGTGAACTCCGAATAGGCTGACGAGTTCGTGTGGCATGACGAGCAGTTGATCCCGCGGTGCGCGCCGCTCAACGGGAAGAACTGGGTGTGGCTGAAATTGGCTCCGGTCCAGCCGGTGGTGTTATGACAGGCCAGGCAATCGGTCGGGAAGCCGGCCGGCCCGTGGGCCGGGTTGGTGGTCCCGTCGTAGTCCTGCTGATGGCAGCCCACGCAGGTGGTCGGCGCGCCGGTGTACGCGCCGCCGGTGTGACAGTCCTGGCAGGGGACGGACCGGTGGGCCCCCGTGAGGGGGAAGGCCGAGCCATTGTGGTTGAACCGGGCCCGGTTCCACATGGTGACCGCATGGCACTGGTCACATTCCCGGGGAAAGCCGGCGGCCTCATGATTCGGATTGGTGGTCGCCAGATAGCGTTCCAGGTGGCAGGACACGCACTCGGTCGATCGGCCGACGAACGCGAACTGCCCCTGGGCGGCTCCCGAGTGGCAGGCCGTGCAGTCGGCCACCAGGTGGGCACCGGTCAACGGAAACTGAGTCAGCTGGTGCATGCGGCTCATCCCGGATCGATCCACGAAGGACCGCGGCGTATGGCACCGGGAGCAGTCCGAGCCCAGTTCACCGCGGTGGATATCCTGATGGCAGGAAATGCAGTCCGCCGGTGTGCCGCGGAAGTCCAGCGTCCGGTGGCAGGCCCGGCAGCTGGTCTGCTCGTGCGCGCCCTCCAGCCGCCAGCCCCATTTGCCATGGTCGAAGTCCCGGCTCACATGCGCCGGGCTCCATCCGGACGGCGAATGGCACAGAGCGCAGGGCTCGTCGAGCGCGCCGTGCGGCGAGGCGGTGCCCTGTTGTGCGGCTCCGGGTCGCTGGGCCACGAAGATGAGCGCCAGCAGAAGGCCGAGGCTCGAGATGCGGGTTCGTTTCATCGGGACCGTCCTTGGCTGTCCGTGTGACATGCCTCGCACCGGGTAGGCACCGGGCGGTATCGCAACACTGTCCGGCCGTTCTCCCGGGCCGGCGTGTGGCACCGCTCGCAGGCCACGCGGGCGTGTTGACCCCTCAACGGGAACGCCGTCTCCCGGTCATGATCGAACCGGGCGGCCGGCTTGAAGGCGTCGGCCGTGTGGCACGACTCGCAGGCGCCTTTGTCCTTTCTGGATTCGAACTCGGTACCGTGCGGAGACGCGTGGCACGAGGCGCAGGTGTTTCCACGCGTCTTCAGCAGCACGGGCGGCATCCGTCCGGCGGACCGTATCAGCGTCGTCCGGACGGGCGGTCGATTCGTGTCGTCGTGACAAGCCGAGCAGGGGACGGCACGATGGGCACCGGTGAGCGTGAAGTTGAACTGATCGTGGCGGGCCGGACCGATGGTCGAGGACCGGAATCCGCGCTGGTCGTGGCAGGCCGCGCAGCCACCCTGGACCGGGCTGGCCCCCCCCGGACTGAAACGGCCGGCATGGGGGTCGGCATGGCACTCGGCGCACCGTACCTCCGGGACGCGAATCGCGACTCCAGCCCTCCCCAGAACGGCGCGGGCGGGAAGCGGCGGCAGACCCGGCCGGTCGGGGCCGTGGCAGGCCGCACAGGCCGCCGCGCCGTGTTTCCCTTCGAGCGTGACTCGAAGCGACGCATGCCGTTCCACGGGCCAGGTCGTCCGGTTCCACCCGGCGACGGTGTGACAGGCGCTGCAGGCCCCGCTGTCCGGCCGGGTGGCAAGCTGCGAACCGTGGTCATCGGCGTGACAGGATCGGCAGGTCGCAAAGGCGGGCCGCAGCAGAACGTGAGAGGTTCCGAGTTCCGCGCCGGCGGGCCGCCGCACATGGCACGCACTGCAGGCGACCTGCTGGTGCCGGCCTTCCAGGGGATATCGGGTCGATCGGTGGCTGGCGACGGAGAACGTCCCCGGGCGGAACCCCTCGACCGTGTGACATTGGGCGCAATCCACTGCCTTCCCCGCAATGGTGGCCTGACCCGCATGCGCGTCCGGGTGGCAGGAACCGCAGGTGGCGAAGGCCGGCTTCCATTGTTCGGGGGCCCGCGGGTCATGGCACCTGTCGCAGGCGACCGACGCGTGCCGGCCCCGGAGGGGATAGCGCGTCCGCTCATGGCTGAAGGTCTCCTTGCCGATCAGCTTGAAGCCCCGCGTGGTGTGGCACTCGCTGCAGGCGGTCCCGAAGCGGCCCCGATGCGCGTCCGCATGGCAGGATGAACACTCGGCGAACTGCAGCGGGCGGAAGATCGGCACCGGTTCGCCCTTCGCGTTCCGGGCCGGGTTTCTGGCCGGCGGCTTGTGGCAGGCATCGCAACTGACGTCGGCGTGCTTCCCCGTCAGCGGGTAACGCGAGTTTACGTGGTCGTACTTCGCGGCGAAGTTCCACCGGGACGGCTCGTGACAATTGTCGCATCGCGTGCCGAGCGAATTCCGGTGGACGTCCTCATGGCAGCTTACGCAGTCGCGTTCGAGGCCGGTCCAGCCGGGACCGCCGTGTCCGGGGGCGAGGCGGGCGGCTTCCCCGTGCCGGTAGGTGTCGGTGTGGCAGTCCTCGCACTTCACCTCCGCATGGCCCGCTTCCAGGGCCCAGCCCGTGCGCCGATGGTCGAACCCGGCCGTGCTTCCGCCGGGCCAGCTGATCAGCTTGAAGTCCCGGCCGGCATGATCGGGGTGGCAGCCGGCGCAGGACGCCTCGGGATTGGTTGCGTGCAGGCCTCTCCCCTGGCCGATGAGCCAGCTGATCTCCTTGTGGCAATCGAGGCAGAGCCGGTTCATGGCGACGTTGCGCCCGCCATGGCACCTGGTGCACTGGAGCGGTCCCTCGAATGCCTGGTGCGGCCGGGCCAGCGGCCCGGGGGACACCTGGGCACGGGCCGGCGCGGCCGCGACGGCGGCGACCAGCGCCAGGGTGAGCCAGCGGAAGCGGGCGATCATCCGGGTCAACCCACCCGTTCCAGGTCCATCGGGATCGGAAGCTCCTTCTGCACGATCCTGACGCCGATCCGCTGCAGGAACGCGTAGGGTGCGTCTCCGCCGATCCGGACGATCACATCATCGTTCGGCAGGATGCTGGTCTGCCCGTCCACTTCCATGACGACACGGTCCTGCCGGATCTCGCGCAGCTGGCTCCGCAGATACAGGGTGACCTTGTTCGCCTTGACCGCAGCGTCCAGTTTCTGCCGATTGCGCTCCTTGACCCGCTTGAAATCCTCGCCCCGGTAGCTCAGGCCGACCGTGGTGCCCTCCTGGTTGGCGAGCCCCAGCGCGGATTCCACCGCGCTGTCCCCGCCTCCGACGACCAGGACCTTCCGCCCCTGGAAGTCCTCCATCTCGGCGATATCGTAGACCACCTTGGCCGACTCCTCACCCGGGACTCCGAGCCGGCGGGGTGAGCCGCGGCGCCCCATGGCCAGGACCACGTGCCGGGCGCGGAACCGCTGGTTCCCGGAAGTGATCAGGAAGTCCCCGTGCTCCCGGCTGATGTTGTCCACCTTGGTGTTGGTTTCGACCTGAAGGCCGGTGTTGGCGACGATCGTTTCCCAGACCTGGAGCAGACTCTCCTTGGAGGCATCGGCGATCCACAAATCGCCGTAGAGCGGTACCGTGATCGGCTCGGCGAAGAGCAGCTTGTGGCGGGGATACTTCCGCACCGTATCGGCGAGGGTGCCCTGCTCCAGCACCACATAGCGCAGGCCGACGCGATGGGCCTCGAGGCCGGCGCTCAGACCCGCCGGCCCCGCTCCGACGACGAGGACATCCAGCACGCCGTCGTCCAGCCGGTCCGGGTCACCGGCGTCGGGAACCCTGGCCGTGACGTATTCGATGGCGACCTTGCCCTCGTTGATCGCGTTCTTGATGAGGCCGCGGCCGCCGAGCTCACCCACGATGTAAAGACCGGGCACGCAGGTCTGGAAATCCGGCCCCAGCTCGGGAACCTCGACCCGGTGGACTGCGGCGCCGGTGGTGAGGAGAATGGCGCCGACCGGGCAGGCCGCCGCGCAGCTCGAGTGGCCGACGCAGGCGGACTGGTTGACCACGGCGAGTTTCCCCTGCATCGCGAGCGCCCCGGTTTCCGGACACGCGGCGACGCAGGTGGCGCATCCGACACACATGTCGGCCCGGACGACCGCGTGCAGCCGGCCACCCGGGTCCTCGCCGCTGCCCGAGGCCGCCCCCGCGGCCGGGGCCGACACGACCTCGAAGATCTGCTGCGGCACCCCGCATCCCGGACAGAACGTCGAGTCGGCCGGCACCACGTGCCGGCAGCGAGGGCAGGGATGCCCGGCCGGCGCCGCCGGCCTGGGGGCAGGTGCACCTTCCGTCTTGCGCAGATGCCGGTATACCAGCAGCGCGGTAAGCGCGAAGAAGGCGATGGAGGTGAGCAGCGTGTCCATTGGGCGCTCTGTTTACCAGAGCCAGGTGACACCCAGCGCCACCACCACCGCGATATGAACGACGACCGCGCCCAGCGCGGTGATGGCAAAGGGCCGGTGGGCAACGTGCCAGTACCGGAAGACCCGCTGGGTCGCCTCCAGCATCCGGGTCTGCTGCGTCAATGCGATTTCACGGCTGGCCAGCCGGGTGATCCGCTGAATGGCCCGACGGTCGATCTTCCGGTCTCCTCCCCGCTCCGCAATCCGCCGGCTGAGCTCCCGGCCCATCCGCCAGCGGGTGAAGTCATCGGTCACCATGCGCCGCAGGGCGCCAAGCGCGGTCAGTCGTTCCTGGTGGGCCTGGCCGGCGTGCAGGATCGTCTCGATGTCCTCCGGCGGCAGGCCTGACGCATCGGCGATCTCCTGCAGCAGCGCCTGACGGGCATGGCCGACCTCCTCCCGGCTGAGCTCGATACCGGCCTTGCTGCGGGGAATCCTGGCGTAGATGTACTTGCCGACGATCCCGCTCACGCACACAACCATCATGGAAGCGAAGCCGAGGCCGATGAGTCCGTCGAAGTGCCAGCTGGCGTGGATGGCCAGCAGCAGGGGAAGCGCGAGAGCGACGGTGATGTGAACATCCAGCCAGCGGCCGACCGACCCGGTGAAAGCGAGCCAGCGGTAACGCTTGCGCAGGGGGTAGAGCCACAGAAAGAAGAAGATCGCGGCGGCCAGCAGGCCGGCGCTCTGGCCCACGTACCCGGACGGACGGAACCAGGGATGGAGCGGGGATCGCACCCGGTCCCCCTGGGAAAGCAGGTAGTAGGGCGCGCCCAGCAGGTTCACCACGACGAGGCTCGTGATGATGACCAGCAGGGGCCGGTTGACCGGCCTGGCCGCGACGGCCCGCACCCCGGCCGGAGTCTGCCGGGGTGGCCGCGGTGTTGGAGCGGACACACGCCTGGGAGCCTCCCGGACTTCGGGAAGCGCGCGTGCGGCCGCGCTCGAGGAACGAGACATGGAGGGTCTGTACGATTCGGTTCTGGTGCGGTGGATTCGCGGCCCGGCGTGACCCGGCGGCGCGAGGGCTTGATCACCTGCGCACCAGACCGGGGATGCCTGGCGGGGTGACTGCCCAGTAATAAGCAAGAAGTGCACCGGTCAGCGCGGTGTGGCCGGTCACATAAATGCTTGCACTGCTTGCGTCTGGATGATCAGGTTCGCGACGGTTCGAAGCTTGACCGTCACGGAACGTTCCGGCTGGAATCTTTCGTTGCAGGCGATTCGCGTCAGGAAGGGTCGATCTTCGGTTCCGGGGTCACCGGCCGAAGGCTTTGACTCTGGGCCAGGCGTGGATGACGAAGAGACCCAGGGCGAGGGCTTCGGCACACCTGCCGATGCCGGCGAGCCAGGCAGGGGTTCCCGGAAACACCGCGACCACGACGCTCCAGACGCCGGCGTTCAGGAGCACGAAGGCCACCGCCACCGGGGCAACACGGCCCCGTTCGGGCTGGACGGGGTAGCGCGGCAGGATCCAGTAGGCCACTCCGATCACGAGCTGTGCCGTCCAGCCGATCATGACCAGTTCCGCATGCGCCGGCCACAGCCAGAGAACGGTGCGGGCGCCGGGGAGCCCTCCTTTGCCGGCCAGGACGATCCCACCCAGCAGGAACCCGAGCAGGAGGTTCAGCAGCGCGGTGCGGACGAAGCGGGAGGACCAGGAAGGCATCGGGATTGAGGGATTGAGAGATTGAGAGACTGAACGCCGTGCCGATTATCTGGTGCGGGTGCGGGGCCAGGTATTGAAGACGAAGAACACGCCGGCGGCCAGCTGAAGCAGGGCGGAGCCTGTGAGCAGCGCGCTGGAGGCGCCTTGCCGGATTCCGGTGGCGGGCTCAGCGAGGATCCGGAGCAGGAGTCCCAGATTCAGGGTGGCCCAGGTGGCCCAGCCGAGCCCTTCGTGGCCGCGGGGACGCTCGGCCGAGGCCCGCGGGAACATCCAGTACGCCACGCCGAAGATGAGTTGGGTGAGCCACCCCACGACGAGCAGGTGGATCCAGGACGGCCAGCCGGTTGCGAGGAGCGCGGTCCCCGCGGTGCGGGGCCAGGCCAGCAGGATCCCGATCACAAGCGCGGCCAGGAGGTACAGCATGGCGGACCGGATGAACCAGCGGGTGAGAGAGGGCATGGAACGTGAGAGGTGAGAGGTAAGCGGTGAGAGGTCGGTGGAGTGTGATGAACGAGGGGCACGCGGCCTGGTCCCCCGGACCCCTCGCCTCTCACTTTCCCATCGCCGCCGCAAACTGGCTGACGATTTCCCCCGCGGGCCTGATCTCGTGGATGGTCTCGACGCTCTTGCCGGCCTGCCAGTAGTCCCGGGATCCGTCATCCTTCATGAGCGACCGCTTGAGTTGCCAGAGCGACTTGAGCGCGTAAATGGTCCGCATCAGGTGCTTGGTCTTCCTGCCACGGAGCATCCAGCGGGCGATGGGGCCCGCCTTGAGGCCGATGCGTTCGACATAGGGCGTCCGGATGACCGCCACCGGGACGCCGGTCAGGCGCTCGCTCAGGACGATGTCGTCCGCGCGGGCCTCGACGATGGCCGCCTTGTATCCTTCGCTGGCGCGGCACTCGGTCGTGGCGATGAAGCGGGTGCCGACCTGGACGCCGGCGTACCCCAGGCCGAGCATCGCCGCGAAGGTGGCGGCGTCTCCCACCCCGCCGGCACAGATCAGCGGGACGCCGAAGTCGCCCAGTTCATCCAGCAGTTGTTGCGGGCTCCTGGGGCCCGCGTGCCCCCCGGCCCGGTTGTTCACCGCGATGAGGCCGTGCACCCCGCCGTCGAGGCCTTTCTGTGCCCACTTCCGCTCGGTGACGTCATGGTACACGATGCCGCCCACCGCGCTGACCCGGTCCACAACCCAGCGGGGATTTCCCAGCGAGGTAATGAAAAAGCGGATCCCCTCCTCGAGCGCGATGCCGATCCACCGTTCCATGCGCTCGCGGTAGGTCTTCGAAGACTGCTCGATCAGCGCGTTCATCCCCACCGGTTTCCCGGTGAGCCGGCGGATGTAGCGCAGTCCCTCCCGGAAATCGTAGCCGTGGACGTAGGTCAGGGAAATCGGCTGAACGATCCCGATGCCTCCGGCTTCCGAAACCGCGGCGACAAGTTCGGGATTGCTGCAGGGGTACATGGCCCCGCAGATGAGGGGGACCCGGATGTGCGCGTGGTCGAGAAAAGGATTCATGGAGAGAGGGTCAGGGGTCGGACGGGCGGACGGTCAGAGGGTCAGGCGGTCAGAGGGCGCTGCTCCGGAGGTTCCACCGGACGCTGATCCGGGCGACCACGTCGTCGCCGGCGTCCCGGATCTCGGCCTGCACCAGGTGTTCGGTCTCCTCCGGCGACGGTGCCGGGATCCCGGTTGTGCCTACCGCGACCAGCGTTCCCCTCGCCTTCTTCAGATACTCGATGGACAGGTTGGTGACGATGGACCTGGTGCCGGGCGGCAACGCCGCGATCATTGCCAGGCCGCTCGTGACCTCGCCCAGGTTGACCAGGGCGACGGCGTGGATGGAGTTCAGATGATTCCGCACCCGGCGGCGGTCCCGCAGCGTCACCCGGGCATACCCCGGCCGGAGCTCCCGGACATGGGCGCCGATCGTTGCCGTGTAGGGGACCATGAATCCCAGAATCCGGCTGAAGAGCCAGCTGCCGCCCGGGATCGGCGCCAGCCGGCGCCAGAGTCCGGTTACGCGTTCTGTCGGGTTTGCCATCCGGTATCATCCGGGTCAGGTTCCTGCCGGGCGAACCCCGGCCGTCGCTCCGTCCGTAGGGGGAGCAACCCTGGAACGTCCCGGGCGAATCTAATCGACACGACCTGACCGCCGCATGACGGATTCCCTGCTGGCCCAGCTGCGCGCCGCTCTCGGTGCGACGTATCTCCTCGAGCGCGAACTCGGCGGCGGGGGCATGTCGCGCGTGTTTCTCGCCGAGGAGCCCGATCTCGGGCGCAAGGTCGTGATCAAGGTTCTGCCGCGGGATTTCGGCGGCGGCCTCATTACCGAGCGGTTCCGGCGGGAGATCCTGCTGGCCGCGCGTCTGCAGCATCCCAACATCGTGCCGCTCATCACCGCCGGCGACGTGGGCGGTCAGCCGTTCTTCGTCATGCCGTACGTGGCGGGGGATTCGCTCCGCAGCCGGCTGGACACGGAGAAGGCCCTCCCGGTTTCAGAGGTACTCGCCATTCTCAGGGACGTGGCCCGGGCTCTGGCGTTCGCGCACGAGCACGGCGTCATTCACCGCGACATCAAGCCGGGCAACATTCTGCTGGCGGGCGGCGCGGCGGTGGTGACGGATTTCGGCGTCGCCAAGGCCCTCTCGGGCGAAGCCACCCCGGCTGATGCGGCCGACGCGCTGACCCTGGTCGGCACGTCGCTGGGGACACCGGCCTACATGGCGCCGGAGCAGGCGGCCGCGGATCCCGCCACGGATCACCGGGCGGACCTCTATGCGTTCGGCGTGGTCGCCTACGAAATGCTCGCGGGAAGGACGCCGTTTGCGGGCCGGAGCGGCCAGGCGCTGTTGGCCGCGCACCTGACGGAAAGACCGCCGCCGATCACCGAGGTGCGGCCGGATACGCCGCCGGCCCTGGCCGCCGTCGTCATGGCGTGCCTGGAGAAAGACCCCGGCCACCGGCCGGCCACGGCCTCGGAAATCGTGGTGGCGCTGGAGAATCTCTCCGGGGCGACGGTCGCGACGATTCGCGGCCGGGCCGGTCCACGGAGCCGGACGCTGGCCATCACGCTTGGCGTCGTGGCGGTTCTCGTCGCGGCGGCCTGGGCCTGGCGGCATCGGGGCGCCCCGGCGGCGGACGGCTTCGCCCGGACGTCGCTGGCGGTGCTTCCGCTCGCGGCTGCCGGCGGTACCGAAGACGAGTACTTCGCCGACGGACTCACCGATGAGCTCACGACCGCCTTGAGCCGGGTCCCCGGGATCCGGGTGGCCTCGCGTACCGCGTCATTCGCCTACAAGGGCAGAGACGACGTCGACCTGCAGGACGTCGGCCGCAAGCTCCGGGTCGGCTCGGTGCTGGAGGGGACCGTGCGGCGCGAGGGAGACCGCCTGCGTGTGAATGCCAGGCTTTCGAGCACCGAAGACGGCTTTACGCTCTGGTCCCAGAGCTACCAGCGCAGTACCTCCGACCTGTTCGCGGTCCAGGACGAACTGGCCGGTGCCGTCGCCGGGGCGCTGCAGGGCACCCTGGCTGCGGGCCGGGCGCCGGTAACGGTGCGGCGCGGCACGGCGGATCTCGCCGCCTACGATCTCTATCTGCGCGGGCGCTTCTTCTGGCGGCGGCGCGGAACCGGGGCGCTCCGGGAGGCCGCCGGGTATTTCTCCCGGGCCATCGAGCGGGACTCGAGCTTCCCGCAGGCGTGGGCGGGCCTGGCTGACGCGCTGAGCCTGCTGCCGGTTTACGGGCCGACACCCCTGGATTCGGTCATGCGGCCGGCCCGGGCCGCCGCCCGGCGGGCGCTGAACCTGGACAGCACCCTGGCGGAGGCCCACGCCACGCTGGGGCAGCTGCTCAAGAGCAACGGTGACTGGGCCGCGAGTGAACGGAACCTGCGGCAGGCCACGGTCCTCGATCCATCGTACCCGCCGGCGCAGCAGTGGCTGGGGGAAGTCCTGTATCTGACCGGCCGTCCGGGCGAGGCGCTCGATGCCATGCGGGCCGCCGCCGCCCTGGATCCGGCATCCCCGATCATCGCGATGGAACTGAGCTACGTGCTGGCCCTGGCGGGCGAGCCGGACCGGGCGATGGAGCAGGGCAGGCGGGCGGTGGCGCTGGATCCGGAATCCTGGCCGGTGCACGCCTTCGTGGGCGCCGCGGCGCTGGTGGCGGGCCGGCCGGCCGACGCGGTGCGGGAGCTGGAGGACGCGCGGCGGCTCAACCCGGACCTGCCGCCGCCGTTCCAGGGAGTGCTGGCCAACGCGTACGCAAACGCCGGACGAGTCGACTCCGCCCGGGCCATGCTGGCCCGGCTTGGAGCCGCCGATACGCCGTCTGCTTCTGCACTGGCGATCATCTACAGCGGGCTGGGCCGGGTGGATTCGGCGCTGGTCTGGCTGGACCGGGCGGTGGACCGGCGGGACCCCTTCCTCTACGCCTCTTCCCTCACGCCCGGGTGGTACGATCCGCTGCGGGGGGAACCGGGGTTTGCCAGTCTGGCGGTGAGAATGGGACTGGACACCGCGCTGGTCACACGTTGACGGGCCGGTGCACCGTCGGAGCTTCCCCGCACCGCACCGCACCGCACCGCACCGGCCACGGGCGCGGGGCGGTCAGGTCACGACGGCATACTCACTCTGGACCAGGCCGCTGGGATAGTGGCGGGTCCCGACGTGTTTGAGAATGACGTCATGCGGCAGCGGACCGAAGAGCGGAATGCCCGATCCGATGAGCACCGGCACCCGGGTAACGATGATCCGCTGGATCAGGCCGGCTGCCAGGAACCGCTGGATCGTAATCCCGCCGTCGACGTAGATGTGACGAATACCGCGCGCTTCGAGCTGCGCGACGATGTCCGCCGGGGCCCCCGACAGGTGCTCCACCACCGCCTTGGGCGGAGCGGCAGCGATGGGGCCGCTGCTCAGGACGAACACGGGTTTCTTTCCGTAGGCCCACCCTCCGAATCCGAGGACGGTCTCATACGTCTTCCGGCCGATGACCAACGCATCGACGGAGGCAAAGAACTCGTCGAAGCCGTGCGGTTCCCCGCCGTCGGCCGGGAGAAAATCGAGGGCTCCATCCGGACGGGCGATGAACCCGTCGAGACTGGTGCCGACGAACACGGACGCCTCCATCGTAGCCCCCCTTGAGTGACGGACCGACGGTCGGACGGTCGGACGGTCGGACGGTCAGACGGTCAGACGGTCAGACGGTCAGACGGTCAGACGGTCTGGTGCCGGTGCGCCGGCATCCCGATGGAACCAGGGTTTCGCGGCATGGCGAAAGAGAAGGTACAGGATCGGGGAGACGATGACGATATGGGCCAGCAACTCGGTCCAGGAGTGGAGCAGGCTGAGGCCGACGTGGAGGATCATCCATGCCCCGAGCAGCCAGCGGGCCCAGTTGTGACCCCGGAGGAGCCCGGCGCCTCCGGCGATGGCAAGGACTCGGAGGGTCCAGGCGGGCCCGAGGCCCGCCAGACCGTCGGCCTTCAGCCTGGCGAGGTGGTTTCCGGCATCCGGGGTCAGGAGGGGCCAGAGATCCTTGAGCAGGCCCGCGGCGCCGACCGCGATGAACAGCCAGCCGATGACGGTGATGGAGCGGGGCCGTGGTTTCATGAAGTCTTCTGCCGGGCGGGCCGGTGGGTCGGTTCGCCCTTAACAGACCCCGCCGATGGCGCCGCCGATCTGCGCGCTGGCCTCGCAGGATTCGATGCTCTCCCCCGCGCCGTTCACCGCCGTCACCACGAAGTGGTAGAGCGTGTTCGGATCGAGGCCCGGTGGGTGATCGAACACGATGGGCAGCCCGGGATGGAACATGTTGCCCGGCAGGGTGGCGTAGTTGGCCCTGGTGACGCCGGCCTGAGAAGCCATGTAGACATTGTAGTTCTGGGCACCCGCCACCGGATCCCAGGTGACCTTGATCTCACCGTTGACGATGGTAATCACCACGTTGGTGGGCGCGGCCGGGCCGGATGCGGGGCCGCTCGTGCCGTTGCCGTCACCGCCGCAGGCGAGGAGCGTCATGGCGGCGAGCGAGGAGAGGAGCCTGGTCGTCATGGGTCGGTCCTGTGTCCGGGGGAAGTCCTGATATGGGGTCTGGGAGCTGAGCCCGCAAGGTTCGGAGGCGACCCGGCCCCCTGGCAGGCCTCATGATCCGGCCCTGTCCGCCTGTCCGCCAGCCCGCCTGCCCGCCCTTCAGTTGACCATCCCCGCCCCCGCCCCTAGCATTCGACCAGCCGCCAGGGGCATCTGGACCGGTGAGCGGTTGAAGCCTGAGGCTCTTCCATCACCGGCCTGATTGAGACAGCACCCTTGGAACCTGATCCGGTTGAGACCGGCGGAGGGAGCGCGGCGACGAACGCGACTCACGAGTGAACCCAGCCTCGGTAGTCCGTCCGCCGCCCCGCGATGCACCGGAGGGCGGCGTTTCCTTTTTCGGGGGTTGAGCCATGGCAACCACAGTCAGAGCGGACCGGCGGGCAGGCGAACAGGCGGGCGGGGACTACGGGGAGCATTTTCCCCGGTCGTACAAGGTCTACGTTCCTGGTTCTGCCGGGGTCCGGGTTCCGTTCCGGGAAATCCACCTTTCCGGCGGCGAGGCTCCGCTCCGGGTGTACGACACCAGCGGGCCCATGGGAACGGAAGTCCGGGTCGGCCTGCCGCGCCTGCGCGAGGCCTGGATCGCCGCCCGTGACGTGGAACAGACCGCCGGTCCGCCGGTCCGCCGGTCCGCCGGGGAGGACCTCATCCCGGCCGCACTCCGGAACCCGGTCTACCGGGGCCGGGGCGGCGTCACCCAGCTCGCGCTCGCCCGGCGGGGGGAAATCACGCCCGAGATGGAGTTCGTGGCTCTTCGGGAAGGCCTGGCAGCGGAGTTCGTCAGGGACGAAGTGGCCCGGGGCCGGGCCATCATTCCGGCCAACATCAACCACCCGGAACTCGAGCCGATGATCATCGGCCGGAACTTCCTGGTGAAGATCAACGCCAACATCGGCAACTCCGCCGTCACCTCCTCCATCGAAGAAGAAGTCGAGAAGCTCCGCTGGGCGACGCTGTGGGGCGCGGACACGGTGATGGATCTCTCCACCGGCAGGAACATCCACGAGACCAGGCAATGGATCATCCGCAATTCTCCGGTGCCGATCGGAACGGTGCCGATCTATCAGGCACTGGAGAAGGTCGGCGGCGTGCCGGAGGAGCTCACCTGGGAGATCTATCGGGACACGCTGATCGAACAGGCGGAACAGGGCGTGGACTATTTCACCGTGCACGCCGGCGTGCTGCTCCGGTACGTGCCGCTGACGGCCCGGCGGGTCACCGGGATCGTGTCCCGCGGCGGGTCGATCATGGCCAAGTGGTGCCTGGCGCATCACCGGGAAAACTTCCTCTACACCCGTTTCCGCGAGATCTGTGAGATCATGGCGGCCTATGACGTCTCGTTCTCATTGGGAGACGGGCTGCGGCCCGGCAGCATTGCCGACGCGAACGACGAGGCCCAGTTCGCCGAACTCAAGACCCAGGGCGAGCTGACGAAGATCGCCTGGGAGTACGACGTCCAGGTCATGAACGAAGGCCCGGGCCACATCCCCATGCACCAGATCCGGGAGAACATGGACCGGCAGCTGGAATGGTGCGACGAAGCGCCGTTCTACACCCTGGGCCCGCTCACGACCGACATCGCCCCCGGCTACGACCACATCACCAGCGCCATCGGCGCGGCGATGATCGGCTGGTACGGTACCGCGATGCTCTGTTACGTCACGCCCAAGGAGCACCTCGGTCTGCCCGACCGCGACGACGTCAAGGCGGGCGTCATCGCGTACAGGATCGCGGCCCACGCCGCGGACCTCGCCAAGGGCCACCCGAAGGCGAAGGACTGGGACGACGCGCTCTCGAAGGCCCGCTTCGAGTTCCGCTGGGAGGATCAGTTCAACCTGGCGCTCGATCCGGTGACCGCCCGCGCTTTCCACGATGAGACGCTGCCCGCCGAAGGCGCGAAGATCGCCCATTTCTGCTCGATGTGCGGGCCGAAGTTCTGCTCCATGCGGATCACCGAAGACATCCGGAAGTACGCCGCCGAACACGGCCTCGGCGTCGAGCAGGCGATCGAAACCGGGATGCGGGAGAAGGCCGCGGAGTTCCGCGAGGGCGCCAGGCCCTAGGACATCAGCTCTCCGCCGCGCTCAGCGATTCCATCAGTTCGGCGGCCCGGTCCAGCACCGCCTGGTCGGACGCCGGCAGCCGGGAAACCGCGCGGGCGAGCGACTCCACCCGGCGCCGCCGTCCGGCCCACAGTACCCGCTTTCCTTCCGCCGTCGCCGAGAACAGCTGGCGGCGGCGGTCTTCTTCTGCCACGGCCCGGCGCACCAGCCCATCCCGTTCGAGTCCCTGCATGAGCCGCGTCATGGTGGGCGGGCGCACCTGCTCGGCGGCGGCCAGTTCTCCCAGCGACCGCGGGCCGGCGAACACCAGAATCGACAGCACCGACATCCGGGGCCCGGAAAGCCCGCCGGCGCGGTCCAGGGCCCGCAACCGGCGCAGCAGGTGGATGGCCCCGGAATGAAGCCGGTCGGCAATGGCGGATTGACGGGAAGGCCGGGACATGATATTTATTTAGCAAAGCTAACTAATATTCCGACTCCCCGCCACCCCCTGGAGGCCCTCATGTGTCCCTCGGTCGACGCCGGTTCCGGCCTGGGTCCGATCGGGCAGATCGCCGTCAACGCGAAAGACGTCCCGCGCGCGATGGCGTTCTACCGTGATGTGCTTGGCCTGCCGTTCCTGTTCGAGGCGCCCGGGCTGGCGTTCTTTCAATGCGGGCCCACCCGCCTCATGCTTACCCGGGCGGACACGCCCGAATTCGATCACCCGTCGTCGATCCTCTACTTCACCGTGTCCGGGATCGAGGAATCGCATCGGGCGCTGGCGGCGCGCGGGGTGACGTTCGTGGAATCGCCCAAGGTGGTTCACCGGACCCCGGACATGGAGCTGTGGCTGTCATCCTTCCGCGACACCGAGGGGAATCTCCACTGCCTGATGGAGGAGCGGCGGACAGCGCGTTGACAGCCGCCCGCTGCGCGGATAGCATGGCCCCGGAGTCGCGATTGCAGGCCGGATGGCCAGGATCGACTGGAACACGGAAAGAGGGGAATGAACATGAAAAGGAATGCTGCGCTGGTCGCTGGTGTGATCGTCATGCTCGGCTGCGGTTCGGGTGAACGCGCGCGCTCGGCGGATTCGGCCGACGGCGCCATGGAGGCGGCGCCGTCTCAGGTTGCGAGCGTTGACGGGTTCAGCACGCCGGAGTCGGTTCTGTGGGATGCCGATCAGGGGGTGTGGTTCGTCTCGAACATCAACGGTTCGCCGACCGCGAAGGACGGTAACGGGTTCATCGCGCGGCTCAAGGCCGACGGGAGCCTGGACAGCCTCCGCTTCGTGGAAGGGGGCCGCGGTGGTGTGACACTCAACGCGCCCAAGGGGATGGCACTGCAGGGCGACACGCTCTGGGTGGCGGATATCGACGCGGTCCGCGGCTTCGACCGGCACAGCGGCGCCCCGGTCGCCAGCGTGGACTTCGGCAGCCAGGCGACGTTTCTGAACGACATCGCGGCGGGCCCCGGCGGGACGCTGTACATCACCGACACCGGTATCGGGTTCGATGCCCAGGGCCAGGTGACGCACCCGGGGGTGGACCGGATTTTCGCGCTTAAGGGCCGGACGGTCTCGACGGCCGCGGAGGGCGCCTGGCTGGCTTCCCCCAACGGGATCATGTGGGATCCGGCCGCGTCGGGCTTCGTGGTGGTTCCATTCGGAGGAACCGAACTCCTGAGGTGGAGCCCGGGCAGCCGGACGGCCGACACGATCGGGACCGGCCCCGGGAGTCAGGATGGGGTGGTAGTGCTGCCGGACGGACGGATACTGGTGTCGAGCTGGGCCGATTCGACGGTGTTCAGCGCCGGCAGCGGCGCCGACACCACGGTCGTGCGTGGCGTGAATTCTCCGGCGGATATCGGCATCGACCCGGCCCGCGGCTGGCTCGGGATTCCGCTTTTCCTGGAGAACCGGGTCGTCTTCTGGCGGGTCAGCGGTCCGGCTTGACGGGCGCGAATGCCCAGGCGAGGAATTCCGGGAGGATCCGGCCCCAGGTCGCCGGGTTGTGCCCGCCATCCACTTCGACGTACCGCATGTCGGGCCCTTCCCGGTATCCCCGGGCCGTCAGTTCATCCATCAGTTCCCGGGTATCCTGGATCGCGTCGATGACGCCGTTGCCGTCCCGGTCCTCCGCCTCATCTTCGCGGCCGGCCTCGAACCACATCCGGATCCGGGGCCGTCCGCGGGTTTCCCGCACCCGGCGGTGCATGATCCGTGAGGCCTGCCTGGCTTCCACGCTTGAATCATCCGTCCGCCACCAGAAGGACCCCGAGAACACACCGACCGCGCCGAAGACGTCGGGATGCCGCCATGCCAGGTCGAACGCGGTGAGTCCTCCCAGCGACCAGCCCATGACGGCCGAGTGGGCGGCTCCGATCCTGACACGATACCGCCGCCGGATGAGCGGCAGTACCTCCTTCATGACGAACAGATCGTAGTTCGCCGCATCCCGGCCCTGGCCCCTGGCATTCGGCACGCCGGCCGTGCCGTATTCCTGGGCCCGGGCATCGCTGGCGTGGATGGCCACGACGATGATCGGGGCGATGACCCGGTCCCGATAGAGTCGCTCGAGCGCCGGGACCAGCCGGACCGCTTCCATGTCCTGGCCGTCATTGGCCAGGAGCATACCGTAGCCGGCATCGGAATCCCGGTAGCCGGGCGGAAGAAACACCCGGACGGTGTGGGTCCGGGTGAGATACCTGGACGTCACGGTCAGGGTGTCGATCTCGATGACGCCGGGCCTGGGCGACAGGGGTGCGGGATTGGCGAGCATGATGGCGGGAACGATAGCCAGGACCGGAAGGTTCCGCAGCCTCCCGGTCCGCCCGGCCGGTCCGCGCTTCGTCCCGGCCGCGGTGCTCACTGCGCCCGGCCGGGCGTGGACCGGGTGCCGTATCGTTGCGTGGCGTAGCCCACGATCATGCCCAGGATCGAACCCGGGAGCATGATTTCCCAGTAATAGTGATTCCCGCTCGGGTCGGGCATGATCGCGACCAGGAACGCCAGAAACAGGCCGACCAGCAGGCCGAAAACAATGCCGAGGGGGAGGGAATTGACCTTGCGGGCGAAGAACCCGATCGCCACGCCCGCGATCAGTCCCTTGACGGTGGAACCGATGACGATGCCGACGATCTGCGGGGCGGTCTCCGGCGCCGACACCAGCGCCGAGAGTCCGTCGAGCACGCCGAGCGCGCCACCGAGGACCATGCCGAAAACAGGCTTGTTCATGCGGTGCTCCTGGTTGAGAGTCCTGGTTCCTTTAACCGGTGCCGGGGATCCGATTAAGAGCAGCGAGCCGCGAGAGCCTCAGGCCGTCGTTGGCCGTCCTGGCCGTCCTCCCCTCACCTTCCCGCCACCACCAGCACCACCACTCGCATCACCAGATACGCGAGCACGAGCAGTATGGGGGTGCGATAGCGGGAGATGAACCTGCCGGTCCTGGCGAGCGGGCCCTCGGGCAGTGCGGAGACCGGCTCGCCGTCCCGGAAGCGGGCGATGTCGACCGCGAGTTCGGACGCGCCGGGGTAGCGATCGCCCGGGTCTGCTTCGAGGGCCCGGCGCATGATGGCCCAGAGCGGCCGGCTGATCTCCGCCGGCCGGCCGGCGGGTGACTGGTCCGGCCGGGCGCCGAGCAGCAGGTAGTGAAGGATCGCGCCGAGCCCGTAGACGTCGGTCCGCTGGTCGATGGCGTTGATGTCGCCCAGAGCCTGTTCCGGCGCCATGTAGCCGGGAGTCCCCATGACGGTCCCGGGTGCGGTGGTTTCGGCGTCCACGCGGTGGGTGTCCGCCGGCCCGGGGTCCGCGGCCGCCGGCTCTCGCAGCACCCGGGCGACACCCCAGTCGAGGACGAGGACTTCACCGAAGGGGCCGACCATCACATTGGCCGGCTTGAGGTCACGGTGAATCACGCCGTGGGCATGTGCGAAGGCCACGGTCTCGCAGATCCGCTCGAAGATCCGGAGGCGGTCCGGAAGCCCGGCGGTGGGCGCCAGCTGAGCGAGCCTTTCTCC
>JBFXBG010000068.1:0-19486 GCA_050183505.1 Gemmatimonadales bacterium
GGCCAACCAAACTGGGAACCGTCGCATAGAAGGACTCCGTCTTGGGAATACCGCTCGAGAATTAGGTAGGTCCAATGACTGCAGGGGATTGCTGGAAAGTTTACGGCGCGGTTACGGGTTTGTCAAAAGGGAGTGGAGGACTGAGGGATTGAGGGATTGAAGGATTGAGGGATTGGCCGCGGACTCTGGAATCCCGTCAATCCCTCAATCCCTCAATGCCTGAGCGGTTCCACCGTTCCGGCCGTCAGCGGAACCCGGGTCGCGGGGCTGCCGTCGAAGGTGATTTCGAACGCATACGCGCCCGGCTGCGGCAAGGGCACGTCGAACACCAGGACCGCGCCGGCCTCCAGCTCATCCACCCCGGCGGCGGGCTCGCCGAACTGGACCGTCCCCTCCCCGCCGAGCAGTTCCTTGCCGTTCTCGTCGACAAAACGGATCCGGATGTTGTGGCTGCCAACCTCCGAACGCCGGCCCCGGACCCGGAGGACGAGGTGAGTGCGGGGGTGCACGGCCGGGAACGACCCCACCCACACGTGCTGGAAGATGCCGAGAATGGACAGCTTGCCCTGCTGATCGATCAGAGCGTAGTCCGCGATAACCGCGAAATCGAGGCGCAGGTCAGGCCACCCGGATGGAGGTGATTTCGTCGCCCTGCTGGATCGTGTTCACCACGTCCATGCCGGTCTTCACCTGGCCGAACACGGTGTGCACCCCGTCCAGGTGCCGCTGGGGGGCATGGCAGATGAAGAACTGGCTGCCGCCGGTGTCCTTCCCGGCATGTGCCATCGAGAGCGTGCCGGCCACGTGCTTGTGGGTGTTCCGGCTGGTCTCACACTTGATGGTGTACCCGGGCCCGCCGGACCCGACCCGCGGGTTCTTGGGGTCACGGGAGAGCGGATCGCCACCCTGGATCATGAAGTTGGCGATGACCCGGTGAAACCGGGTGCCGTCGTAGAACTTGCTGTTGGCCAGCTTCTCGAAGTTGGCCACGGTCCCGGGCACCTCCTCGTCGAACAGGTCGGCGACGATGGTGCCTCGGCTGGTTTCAATGGTTGCGGTTTTCATGGGCCGAAGAGTAAGGGGAAGGGAAGGGATTACAAAGTGAGGAGTGAGAAGTGAGAAGGGAGAAGCCGCCAGCTTACCTCTCCTCCAGGACTCTCGCCCACTCCGTATCGTTCCCCGCCGGCATCCGGCAGCTCTCACCGATGCAGAAGAAGGCGCGGGTTCCGCCGCCGGACGCAAGCATCCCCCGGATGGCGGGCGGCAGACCTTCGGGATCCTGGTCCGGGGCGATCCGCTGCACGACGCGGCGGGGAAAGTAGCTCGCCAGCGCCCGGCGGTGCATGTGGGCCGCCTCGGTATCGTCCGGCGGCCCGACGACGACCAGGTGGGTCGCCGGGTGGAGCTGCCAGTCGATGGACTGGAGCAGGGTGGCGCCGTGGGTACCCAGGTCCGCCACCGCGCCGGCGAACGCGCGGAGCAGCGCTTCGCCCCGCTCGCGCCATTGCTTCCGTTCCGCCTCGAGGCGCGCCACTTCCGCCAGCCGGGCCAGAACGATCCCGGCCACCCCGTTGGCACTGGGCGTCGGCGCGTCCTGGACCGGCTTGGCCCGGAGCGGCAGCATGCCTTGTCCCGCCGCGTCCCGGGGTGTGTCGAACAGCCCGCCCTTCTCCTCGTCCAGGTACTCGGTCCACACCCGCTCCATCAGGACCGCGGCCCAGTCCCGCCAGCCGGGATCCCCGGTGAACTCGTACGCATCCAGCGCCGCGGCGGCGAGGTGGACCTGATCCTCCAGCAGACGCTCCTCGCCACCGGGGCGGTGGGGTACCGGTGTGGCGCCGCCGGATTCCGTCCGGATGCGCCGGAGAGTAAGGAGCGCGTGCTCTCCGGCCCAGGTATCTCCCAGTGCCGCCCCCGCCTGCAGCAGCGCCGAGGCCATCATCGCGTTCCAGCCGGTATAGCGGGTGCGGTCGACGTACGGTGCCGGTCGTGAGCCACGCGCGGCCGCGAGCTTTCGACGCGCGCTCTCCAGCAGTTCGATGACCCGCTCCTCCGGCTGGCCCAGTCTCAGCGCGATGCGGGCCGGTGCCTCGGCGACGAACAGGACGTTCTTCGAGGGATTGTGATGCATCTCCCCGGCCGTCCCGATGTCGTAGTAGGCCGCGGCGGCCTCCAGCTCGGGCCCGCTCAGCACGGCCGCGGCTTCGTCCCGGGTCCAGGTGAAATAGTCCCCGTCGTCGTGCAGCCCGACATCCGCGTCCTGGCTCGCCGCGTACCCGCCCGCGGGATCGGCCAGCACGCCCCGGACCCACCGCACAATTCCCATGGCGGTCCCGGCGAACAGCGTGGAGCCGGATTCCATGTGGGCGGCGGCATAGGCCCTGAGCAGTTCGGAGTTGTCGTAGGACATCTTCTCGAAGTGCGGTACGACCCAGCGGGCGTCCACGCTGTAGCGATGGAATCCGCCGCCCAGCTGATCGTGGATGCCGCCCAGGGCCATGGCCTGCAGCTGCCGCTGGACCATGTCGCGGGCCAGCGGGGTGGCGCGGTCGGCCCAGCGGGTCAGCAGAAACAGGACGGCCGCCGGATTGGGGAACTTCGGGGCCCCGCCGAAGCCGCCGTTGGTGAAGTCGAACATCCGGCCCATGGCCTGGACGGCATCGTCGAGCAGGCTCGGCGACAGCTCGCCGGGCCGGGTTTCGTCCATGCTTTCCTCGACCATCCGCGCCACCGCCCCCGCCTGGGTGGTTACCCGGTCGCGATGCTCCCGCCAGGCACGCAGCACCTGCTCGAGGACGGTGCGGAAGCCCGGCCGCCCGGAGTGCCCGTCGGGGGGGAAATACGTGCCACCGTAGAAGACCTCGCCCTGGGGCGTCAGGAACGCGGTGAGGGGCCAGCCGCCCTGGCCGGTGAAGGCCTGCACCGCGCGCTGGTAGCGGGCATCCACGTCCGGGCGTTCGTCCCGGTCGACTTTGACGCAGATGAAATGCCGGTTCAGATACTCGGCCAGGGCCGGATCCTCATAGGACTCTCCGTCCATGACGTGGCACCAGTGGCACCACACGGCGCCGATATCCAGCAGCACCGGACGGTCCTGAGCCTGCGCCGCCGCGAACGCTTCGTTCCCCCACGGATACCAGTGCACCGGCTGCTGGGCCGCGGAATGAAGGTAGGCGGAACTCTGGGTGCGTAACCGATTCGACATGAGGACAGAGGACTCAGGGGAGGAAAGGACCGAGGGCCGAGGAATGGTCAGTGCCAGGTGCCAGGTACCAGGTACCCCGGACCGGACTGGAGCAATTCAGCTCAGTCCTCAGTCATCTAGACGGTGCTCGACGGGCAGACGTCGCTCAATACGCAGTCGCCGCATTTCGGCCTCCGCGCGATGCAGACCGCCCTGCCGTGCAGAATCAGCAGGTGGCTCAGCAGAGTCCACTGTTTTCTGGGGAACAGCTGCATCAGGTCCTGCTCGATCTTCTCGGCCTGTCCCTGCCGGGTGAGGCCCAGCAGCCGGCTCAGGCGGGTCACATGGGTGTCGACCACGACACCCCCGTTGATGCCGAACGCGTTCCCCAGGACGACGTTGGCGGTCTTCCGGCCGACGCCGGGCAGCGCGGTGAGTTCCTCCATGGTCGAGGGAATTTCTCCGCCATGTTCCGCCACCACCGCCTGCGCCATGCCCAGCAGGCTCCTGGTCTTGTTCCGGAAGAAGCCGGTGGAGCGGATCATGTCCTCCAGCGCGGCCTGGTCGGCGTGGGCCAGCTCGAACGGCGTCGGATACCGCCGGAAGAGGGCCGGCGTCACCAGGTTCACCCGGACGTCGGTACACTGGGCCGAGAGAATCGTCGCCACCAGCAGCTGGTAGGGATTCTCGTGGTCGAGCGCACAGCGGGCTCCGGGGTATTCCTTCGACAGCCGCCGGAAGATGATCGGGGCGCGCTCCTTCGCCGGGGCCAGGGCCGGCCGGCCGCGGCGGCCCGCCGGCTTCCGCGGAGCCTTCCGCCCGCCCGCCCGCCTGCCCGCCTGCCCCCCCCTCGTGCCCTTCGCCATCAGCCCCTCCTCTTGTGGACGAACGCCAGGAACTCTTCCACCGGCCGGGTATTGAGCACGTCCTCACGCCGGAGCCATCCCTTGCGCGCGATTCCCACACCGTACTCCATGTGGCCCATGGTCGCGATGCTGTGGGCGTCGGCCCCGATCGAGATCATGACTCCCGCGGCCGCCGCGCGGCGCAGCTCGCGCCAGTCGAGATCCAGCCGGTGCGGGTCGGCGTTGATCTCGATCGCGATCCCGTTCGCCGCGGCCTTGGCAAAGACCCGGTCCAGGTCGATGGCGTAGGGCGAGCGGCCCAGCAGCAGGCGGCCGGTGGGGTGTCCCAGAATCGAAAGGAACGGATTGTCCATGGCCGCCAGCACGCGGGCGGTCATCTCGTCGCGATCGAGCTGGAACCGGGTGTGGATCGATCCGATGACGAAATCGAGCCGGGCCAGGGTCGCGTCGTCGTAGTCCAGCCGCCCGTCGACCAGGATGTCCGCCTCGACCCCCTTGAGCACCCGGAATCCGGCGTGCCCGGCATTGACGGCGTCGATTTCCTCCGCCTGGCGGACCAGATCGTCCTCGGCCAGACCGCCGGCATAGGCCGCGCTCCGGCTGTGATCGGTGATTCCCAGATACCGGTAGCCGGCCGCACGGCAGGCGTCCGCCAGATCCGCGACGCTGCAGGAGCCGTCCGAGTAGGTCGTGTGGCAGTGGATGAATCCCTGCAGATCTCCCGGCTCGATGAGCCGCGGGATCTCCCGGCCGGCCGCGGCTGCGGCCTCGCCCCGGCCCTCCCGCAGCTCCGGTGGAATCTCCTGCAGGTCCAGCGCCTGGTACAGCGCGGCCTCGTCTGGGGTCGGCACGAAGCGGCTGCCTTCCCAGAGGGCCGCGCCGTTGAACACGAACCCCCTCTCCCCGGCGCGGGCGGCCAGCTGCTGCAGATGCTCGTCGCTCCCGGTCGCCTGGACCAGGACCGCGCCGGCATTGACCGGGGTCGTGACGACCACCTGCACGGCGGACCCGCCGGCAAACCGGAGGGTTACCCGTCGCTCGTCCTGGCCGGCGAATTCGCTCACCCCGGGCAGGGCGCCCAGACGGCTGAAGATCTCTTCCGGACTCGCCTCGGCGATCAGCACGATCACGATCTCGCCGATCAGTTCCAGCCGCCGGCGTACCTCGCCCGCGACCACGGCGCGGGTGACGCCGGGCAGGCTCTGGAGCGCCTGGCGGATCGCGGCGGCTTCACCGGCGGCGTGGTGCGCCAGCCGGACGCCGGTGGTCTGCCGCAGGAAACTGATGCTCTTGAGAATGTTCTCGGCGGTCCTGGGCCCGAACCGGGGGAGTTTCGCCAGCCGACCGTCGCGAGCCGCCGCCTCGAGTTCGGTGAGCGAGTCGATGCCGAGGGCTTCGTGAATCTGGCGGACCTTGGTGACGCCCAGTCCGGAGACCGCCAGCATCTCGACCAGCCCGGGAGGGATCTGTTCGCGGAGATCTTCCAGCAGCGAGGAACGGCCGGTGCGGGCCAGCTCTTCGATGATCTTGAGTGTCGCGGGGCCGACGCCGCGCGCGGCCGCCAGAGAGCCGTCCGCCAGGGCCGTTTCCAGGTCGACCGGCAGCCCGTTCACGGCGCGGGCGGCCGTGAGCATGGCCCGGATCCGGAAGGTGTTCTCGCCCTTGAGTTCCAGGAAGGACGCGATCTGCTCGAGGGTCCGCGCGACCGCCTGCCGGTCCATCATGGGAGCTCGATGATGTTCCCCGTCCGCGCCGCCTCCCCGACGGCCGAAGCGAGTCCCAGGGCGCGGGTGCCCAGTTCCAGGACCTCTTCGGTCCCGGTCAGCGAGAAGAGCTTGGCCACCTCGCCGCCCGGCAGAACCGGCGCGAAGAGCCGGGTGCCGTTCTCCCGCTGAAGGCCCACCGGCGGGGCGCCCAGGACCTCCACGATGCTGAAGCCCACCCGGTCCACGTGAACGCCGAAGACCCCGAGCACTCTCAGATCGCGCGGGGCCGGCCGGGCGGCGAACAAGCCGTCCAGCGGCTCGTGGGGCGCGCCCTCGGTCAGCTCGGCCCAGACCAGCCGCTCGGGGAACTGGATGTAGTGCGTGGCGTCGACCCCGCCGGCCGCGTCGTCTTCCGGAACGGCCGCCGTCAGCAGGCGATGGGCACTGTCTCTTCCCAGGCGGACGGTCCGCTCGCCATCGAGCCAGAAGAGAAACGCGGTGTGGAGCAGGGCGACATGCTGATCGATGGCCTCTCCGACCCCTTCGTCGGGCACGATTTCCCGCAGCAACTGCACCACGGCCGGGTCCAGCAGGAAGGCGTCCCGGTCACGGGCGTCGGCCGACCGGGACGCCAGGGAGTCCCGGATCTGGGGGAATCGGGTGGCGGCGATCTCCTGGAAGGCCAGGCTGAAAGGGGTGACGCGCATGCCGGAAAAATACTCAGACCGGCCCATGCGCGGGCCGGTTGTGCTAAGTCACTGTTCGTCAATACGTTGCCCCCCCTCTCGGGGGAGGAACTCATCCAGCAGCCGAACGAACCGGTCGAACGCCTCGACGTAGGGCACATGGCCACAGTGGTCCAGCACATGGAGCGGCGCCCCCAGCGCCGCGGCCAGGGTCGTCGCGGCCTCCAGCGGGATCGGGTCGCTGTCCCCGTGCAGTACGATCGCCGGCAGGTCGAGTCGGGCGAGCGCCGGACGGAGGTCGAAGTCTCCCAGGCTGGACCACACCTCTTCCTGGGTGCGGCCGGTGACCCGGAACGGGGTCAGGTCCCGGGCCCGGGCGGGATCGTGGAAATAGGCCGCAACCGAGAGCTCGAAGACCCGCTGGCGGTAGGCCGCGGCGTCCCGATCCCGGAGGTCGCTCTCGCGGAGCGCCTTGCGTTCGGCCTGCAGTGCCGGGGCAAGGTTGCGCTCGGCGAACCGGGCTTCGAACTGCTCCCGGGCCGCGCGCCAGACCGGTGCCGCGGACACCAGGGCCAGCCGCTCGACCCGCTCGGGATGCTCCACGGCATAGAGCAGGCTCAACAGGCCACCCCAGGAGTATCCGGCGATGGCGAGCCGGTCGAGTCCCCAGATCTGGCGGAGTGCTTCGAGGTCGCCCACCTGCTCGCGCCAGCCGACCGGAGTGTCCCGCCCGACCGGCGATCGTCCGCCACCCCGCTGGTCGTAGTAGATGAGGGTCCGGCCTCGGGCCAGGGCGTCGAATCCGGGCAGGAGGTAATCGTGATGGGCCCCCGGACCGCCGTGCAGAACCACGACCGGCGGGCCGGATCCCGCACGCCGTTCGAACAGGTCCACGCCGCGCACGTGGCGCACGGCAGTCTCAGCCATGGGTGATCACCAGGGACTGCACGCTCTCCGAATGAATCAGGGCGATATCCTCCAGCCGGCGGGCGTAGCCCCCGGCCATCGTGAGGACGACCGGCAGGGCGCGGCGGCGGCAGGCATGGAATACCATCAGATCCCGATCCCGCAACCCGGCCATGCTCATGCCGAGGCGGCCGAACCGGTCCTCGATGAAGGGGTCGGAGCCCGCCAGGTAGAAGACGATGTCGGGCCGGGCCCGATCCAGCACCGGGCCCAGATGAGCTTCGAGCAGGCCGAGGTAGTCGCGGTCGCCGCAGCCGTCCGCCAACTCGACGTCAAGAGTGCTCCGTTCCTTGTGGAACGGGTAGTTCCTGACGCCGTGCATCGAGAAGGTGAAGACGTCCGGGTCGTCGGCGAAGATCCGGGCGGTCCCGTTGCCCTGATGGACATCCAGATCGATGACGGCGGCCCGGCTGATCCGTCCTTCCCGCTGCAGCGCGCGGATGGCTACCGCGACATCGTTGAACACGCAGAACCCCTCGCCCCGCTCGGGGAAAGCATGGTGCGTACCGCCGGCCAGGTTCATGCCCGCACCGCGGTCGAGCGCATCCGCGGCGGCTTCCACCGTGCCCTGGACCGTTCGAAGCGAACGTTCCCGCAGCCCCGGGCTCCAGGGGAACCCCAGCCGGCGGATCGCCGGTTCGGGGAGCGTGCCGTCGTCCAGCGCATCCAGATACCCCGGCTCATGGACCAGCTGCAGCGCCCACCGCTCGACCCGCTCCGGTTCCAGGACCGCCGAGCGAGGGAGGATCCCGCGCGAGATCACGGCCTCGCGGATCATGGCGTATTTGGCGATGGGGAACCGATGGCCCGGCGGAAGGGGGACGGGGAAGGAGGCGCTGGACCATGCCCGGAGGCTGGCCGGCGGCCCGACAGACCGACGGATTGATTGCTGTGGTGAGGCGGCGGGATTCGTCACGGCGCCGCTCCACCCCTGGGAGCAACCGTCCGCCGGACCGCCGGACCGTCCGCCCGGCTAGAGCAGCACCGCGAGGGCATCCGCCACCTTTCTCACGGCCTCTTCCTCTTCCGGCGTAAACGGGTCGACCTGGTCGCTGTCTACGTCGATCTGGCCGAGTATGGTCTGGCCACGGCGGATGAGGACCACCAGTTCGGAGCGGGTGAACGTATTGCAGGCGATGTAATTGCCGATCGCCCGCACATCTCCCACGTTCTGGTCCTCCCCGGTGGCCACGGCGGTGCCGCAGACGCCCTTGCCCACGGGGATCCGGGTGTGCTCGGTTTCCCGTCCGGCGTAACTCTCGAGAGCGAGCTCGTCCCCTCGAAGCATGTACAGATACACCGAGGTGTAGGGGGGCCCGGCGGCCTGGATCCGGTCGGCGGCCAGCTGCAGCAACGCCGCCCGGCCTTCCTCCCGGGCAAACGCACCGCGCAGCGCGGCAATGATGGGGTCGGGGCTGAGGATGGGCATGGGGGTCGAGAGGTCGAGAAGTCGAGAGGTCGAGAAGTCCGGGGTTGCGACGCAAAAAGGTCGCAGAGACGTCGGCTTTTTGCCAGACCCGCTGCGACCTTCGGTCCCTGCGTCTTCCGGGTCAGCTGCCGCGCCGCCCGAACGTGACCTTGAGGGTCTTGCGCTCGCCGTCCCGCAGGATGACGATGTCCGCCTCGTCGCCCGCCTGGTAACTGCGGAGCGCCTCGGTCATGCCCTGCAGGTCGGGGACGTCGTGGTCACCGATCTTCACGATGATGTCGCCGGCGGCGAGCCCCGCCGCCTCGGCCGGGCTGCCGCTCCGGACCCCCGACACTCGCACGCCGCCCGGGTTGTCGGTCATGTCCGGGATGCTGCCCAGGTAGGCACCGTATCCCGGGGTCTGGACCGCCCCGGCATGGGGGTTGGGGGGCGGCGCGTCGACGAACGTGAGCGGCCCGTGCCGGTCCGCCAGGGCCCGGACCAGGGTCGCCGCGTAGTCGGCCACCTTGGCCAATCCCTCGGCGTTGATCTTGTCCCAGTCGTCGGTGGCGCGGTGGTAGTCCTCGTGCAGGTCGGTGAACAGATGCAGCACCGGGCGCTTGATGAGGTAGAACGACTGGTGGTCGCTGGGGCCGTAGCCGTCGCCCTGCTTCTTGAGTTCGAACCCGCTGTACCAGTTGAGCGAGTCGAGGATCCCGGGGAACTCCCTTGCCGTTTCGGTGCCATAGACGATGAGCCGGTCGTTTCTCAGACGGCCGATCATGTCCATGTTGACCATCGCGTAGATGGCGGAGTTGGGGTACAGTGGATGCCGGGTGTAGTAGGCCGAGCCCAGCAGCCCGAGTTCTTCTCCGGTAAACGCGATAAACACGACCGTCCGGCCCGGCGGGTTCTGCGACAGCTGCTCGGCCACATGGATCAGGCCCGCGATCCCGCTGGCGTTGTCGTCGGCACCGTTGTGGACTTCGCCGAGCACGTCCTGGTCCATGGCGCCGCTGTGCGGGCCGCCGAGGCCGAGGTGATCGTAGTGAGCCCCGAGAATCACGATTTCATTCTGCCGTACCGGATCGCGGCCGGGGAGGACCCCGATCACGTTGCGTCCGGTGACTTCACCCAGCTGAGCCTGCGCCACCGCCGGGGCGTCGCGGGAGACGGTGAAGACCTGAAACCAGCCCTGGGGTGAGGGCTGCAGCCCCGCCGCCTGAAACCGGCGCCTGATGTACTCGGCCGCGGAATCGGCACCCGGGCTCCCAATCCGGCGCCCCTGCAGGGCATCCGCCGCGAGGTATTCGACGTCACTGAGGACTTCGTGCGCTTCGGCGGTGGTCTGGGCGGTGAGGTTCCCGGTCCAGGCCAGCGACGCGAAGGCTGAAGCAAGTATGAAGAAGGATCGTGTGCGCATATTGAAAGGGATAAAAACCCTGCGATCGAGGAAGGTCAACGGCGCCGGCCCGTTAGTTTCCATCAGGCCCTGAACTGTGCCACGTCGAAACAAAGGTCGCTCTCACTTCTCACTTCTCACTTCTCACTTCTTACTTCCCTCTCTCTCCATGTCCTCCCGCACCCTGGCTCTCATCCCGGTTGCCGTTGCCATCAACCTGGCCGTTGGGCGGCTGGTCAACGAGCTTGGTCTGCCGGTGTACCTCGACACCATCGGTACCGTGCTGGCCACGGTGCTGGCCGGGCCGCTGGTCGGGATCACTACCGGGCTGGTGAGCCAGTTCGTCGCGGCGCTCGTCTCCGGCTGGGTCTGGCTCGCATTCGCTCCCATTCAGGTGATCATCTCGCTTCTGGCCTGGGCCATGGCCCTGAGAGCGGGCTGCCGGACCCCGATCCGCGCGATGGGCTGGGGCGCTCTGACGGGCCTCGTCGGGGGCGCCGCCTCGGCCCTGATCTCGTACCTGGCCTTCAAGGGCGTCACCGCGACCGGGGTCACCGCGGTGACCACGCTGTTCCGCGGGCTGGGGCTGCCTCTTTCGACCGCCGTGGCCCTGGCCAGCGTATCGACCGACGTGGTGGACAAGATCCTGACCTTCGCCCTCGCCGCGACCGCCGTACGCTCACTGCCGAAGCGGATGGCCGCCCGGTTCCCACTGGCCCTGCGGGCCGCCGGCGGGTGAGTCACTCACCGGGCAGTGCCGCGGCCGCCTCCGGCCTCGCCCGCCGGGCCCATCCGTCCACGCCGTTTACCGTCGCGGCCTGTCTGGCGGTGGCGGTCTTCCTGGTTCCCGCGCCCTGGGGCCCTCTCATCCTCTACGCGCTGGCCCTGCTTCTGGTTGTGGCCGGCGGGTCCGGCAGAGCGGTCCGGCAGGGACTGATCGTCCTGATGCCGCTGTGGTTCTTTCTGGTTCTGCTGCATGGTGTCCTGGGCGAAGGTCCGACCATCATGCTCGGGCCGCTCCACTTTTCGGAGACGGGTCTGCGGAGCGCGCTGGCACAGGCTGGACGCCTCGGCGCCATCGTTACCGCCTCCCTCGGCGCGTACCACGCCTTCGACCCGGCCCGCTTTCTCGATGCGGTGGCTGCGCGGGGCTGGTCGTTTCACAGCGGGTATCTGGTGGTTGCAACCCTGGACGCCGCTCCCCGCTTCCGGCGCCGCGCAACGGCCATCCTCGAGGCGCAGCGGGTCCGGGGGCTTCGTTTGCGTGGGAGCCTGCTCAATCGGATCCGGGCGCTGCCGGCGCTGGTGATGCCGCTGTTGTTCGGAGCCCTGGCCGAGGCCGATGAACGCGGCATGGCCCTGGAGATGCGGGGGGCGGGCTCCTCCCGGCGACGGACCCCGCTCCGGCCGCCGCGCGACACCGCCGCCGACCGCACGGTCCGCTGGGGCTCGGTCCTGCTGGTGTCGGGTATCCTCGCATGGAGGCTTCTGTCATGATGGATACCACCGGCGCCGGCGTTGCGCTGGATCGGGTCACGTTTCAGTACCCCGCCGCCGCGTCGCCGGCGCTGCGGGATCTGACGCTCGAAGCCCGGCCGGGAGAGATCACCTGGTTGCTCGGAGAACTGGGTGCCGGCTGCACGACGGCTCTCCTGGTCATGGCGGGACTCGCGCCGCGTCTCACGGATGGCAACCGGGACGGCACGGTGTCGGTGCTCGGTCTCGATCCGGCTGATGGGCGCGGGGAACTGGCCGGCCGGATCGGCCTGGTCACCGCCTCGCCCCAGCTTCAACTGTCCGGCATCGCGACCACCGTGGCCGACGAAGTCGCGTTCACGCCGGCGAACCTCGGCTGGCCGGCCGGCCGGATCGAGCCGGCGGTGCAGGGGGCCCTGGAGGCCCTGGGGATTGCTTCCCTGGCGCGGCGCCATCCCGGCAGTCTGAGCGGGGGGGAACTGCAGCGGGTCATTCTGGCGTCGGTTCTGGCGCTGGCGCCGGCCGTGTGGCTGCTGGACGATCCCGCTCCCCCGCTGGACGCCCCGGGCCGCGAACTTCTTGCGCATCTGCTCCAGTCGGAGAAGCACCGCGGGGCGACCATCGTCATCGCCGGCGAGGACGCCGACTTCCTCCTGGGCCTGGCGACCCGGGTCGTCGTGCTGCGGCAGGGGAGCGTGGTGCTCGAGGGAGATCCGGCGCGGATTCTGGCGGGCACCGAGGTCTGGGATGCCGGCGCCGGCAGCACGACGATCGCCGGGGTCGTGCGCGAGGCCCACATGCTGGCCCCGGCGGAGATCGCTCCTCCCTTCCCGATAACCCTGGACCAGGTGCGCGCTCGATGGAGCCGGTAGCCAGGTTCGATCAGGTGACGTTCGCCTACCCGGGCGGCGCGCCGGTCATCCGGGATCTTTCGTTCGTCGTGCAGGCCGGAGAGGGCATCGCCCTGCTGGGCCACAACGGTGCCGGCAAGACCACGGTGACCCGGCTGGCGGTGGCATTGCTGCACCCGCGGCACGGGAGAGTGGAGGTCGACGGCAAGCCGACCGCGGGCCGGGCACCGGAGGACTACGCCGGTTCGGTCGGATATCTCTTCCAGCATCCCGAATCCCAGCTGTTCGAACGCACTGTCGAGGCCGATGTGGGTTTCGGTCCCCGCCAGATGGGATGGGACGAGGCCAGGATCCGGGACGCGGTCGCCGGGGTACTCGATCGGCTCGGCCTTGGCGGGGAACCGCGGGTTCATCCCTACGACCTGCCGCTGCCGCGCCGGAGACTGGTGGCGCTGGCATCCGCGCTGGTGATCGAGCCGGCCCTGCTGCTGCTGGACGAGCCGACCGCCGGACTGGATCGGGCGTCCCGCACGATCGTGCTCCGGGTCGTGGCCGAACACCGGGAGCGGGGCGGAGCGGTGCTCGCCGTTACCCATGACCTGGGGTTTGCCGCGGAGGCGCTCGACCGGGCGCTGGTGCTCTCGGGCGGGCGGCTGCTTCAGGATGCCCCGCTGGGTCAGGTTCTGGGCATGTACCCCGAGGTGCCCGTCCCTCCCGTCGTGGAGCTCGGCCGCTGGCTGGGACTCACCGATGCCGGTTGCCGCCGCGCCGCCGTAGCCCGGGCACTGGCCCAGCGTTGCCGCCCCTCCGGCCGCGGCTTATCTTGAGCCAGCGCTTGGAGATGCGCGTCCCTAACCCGGCCAGAATGAACCCAGACGCCGAGATCGCCACAACCCTCGCGCGGGTGGTGTTCCTCATGCGGAACCACCCCGCCGACAGGGAATCCCAGAAAGCCGCGTTCCGGGCTCTGCTCGCTCAGCTCGGCGGAAAGCCTCTGGCCCTTGGCGCGAGCGATACCCACACCTATGTCGGCGGCCAACCGGTGGACAACAGTGTTGTCGGCGCTCCCGAGCTGCGCGGGATTCTTCTTTCCCACGGGGTCGGCGAACTGAAAACCCAGCCGGGCCTGGCGCCGGCGCAGCTGCTCACCGTCGTCCGCGCGCTGGTTGCCCCGCCGGGGACCTATCCGCGGCTGCAGAATCTGGCCGATCACTTCGGCGGCCGGGGTGTGCCCAATGTCCATCTGGCCCCGCCCGTCCCGGTCAGGCTGCCCGAGTCCGGTTCGGTGCCCCAGCGGGCCCGGCAGTCCATGGCCCCGCCGGGCAAGCCCGGCGAGCCGGCCGAGGAGGGTGAACTCTCGGAGCTGGGTCCAGGCGCGGCCAGCGAGGACACGGTCGGGCTGCTGCATTTCGTCACGCTCGAGATGCAATCGGTGGGGAAGCTGGACGAAGTGCTGCTCACGCTGGACCGGGATCCCACCGGCTCGGGGACGCTCGATCTGCTGAACGAGGTGGTGGCGCTCGCCGACATGTCCGCCCAGAAGGAAGAGTGGGACAACGTGCTGCGGGCGGCGGCGGCCCTGGTACGCCTGGAGGAGCGCCTGGAGGACGACGCCATGCGGCGGGCGTGTCATATCGCCCTGCGGCGGGTCGTGACGAAGACAGTGCTGGAACAGCTGGTCTGGATGACGACCTCGGCGGAATTCCGGGGCGAGGCGACGCTGGTGCTGCGGCGGATCGGCGCCGATGCGACCGAGGCCCTGCTCCAGCGGCTGATCGCCGCGGCGGAACTCTCCGAGCGGCGGGCCTACTACTCCGCCCTGAGCCAGATGCGGGAGGGCACCGGCCTGCTGGTTCACATGCTGGGCCACGACGAATGGTATGTCATCCGGAACTCGGCGGATCTCTGCGGTGAGCTGAAGGTCGAACAGGCCGTGCCGACCCTCACGCGACAGTTGGCGCATCGGGACGAACGGGTGCGGCGCGCCGTGGCGGGAGCGCTGGCCAAGATCGGGACTCCGGCCACGGTCGAACCGCTGCGCAAGGCGCTGACCGATCCGGAGGCGGGGGTGCGCCTGACCGCGGCGGGCAGCATCGAGGGCGAGGGCATGAAAGGGCTGGTGCCGGTCCTGGCACGCCTGGTGGGCAAGGAACGCAACAACGACGCGCGCTACGAGATGCTTAGGGCGCTGGGTCGGATCGGAACGCCCGAAGCCATCCAGGCGCTGGGCCGGCTGGCGCAGCCCGGAGGCAGTCTGTTCCGGCGCCGGCCGGCCGCACTGCGGCTCGCGGCCGTGGAGGCGCTCAAGTCGTCCGGCCTGCCGGAGGCCCGTACCGCCCTGGAAGCACTCCAGGGGGACAAGGACGACGACATACGGAACGCCGTATCAAGGGCGCTGGCATAGACCCCGCGATGTCTCATCGCATCACGAAGTCCATCTTCGGCTCCACCCGCCGGGCAAACGCGGCCAGCAGACGGCTGGCCCGGTCCAGGTCCTCCAGGCTCACCATCTCGTTCGGGCTGTGCATGTAGCGGAGCGGGACTGAGACCAGGCCGGTCGCCACCCCGCGGTGCGCGGTGAAGATGGCGTCGGCGTCGGTTCCGGTATCCCGGGGCGCGGCCTGGAGCGTGCAGGGAATCTTCTCGGCTTCCGCGGCTTCGAGCAGCAGATCGAAGACGGCTGCGTTGACGGCGCTTCCCCGGCTCAGGACCGGGCCCTGGCCCAGCCGGACGTCGCCGTGCTGCTTCTTTTCGATCCCGGGACAGTCGGTCGCGTGGGTGACGTCAACCACGATGGCCACTTCGGCTTCCAGACCCGAAGCCGACGTCCGGGCGCCACCGCCGGTGTATGCGATCTCTTCCTGGGTGGTGCCGACCGCGGTTACCGAGGCTGTCGGGCGGTCTTTCGCCAGCCGGCGCAGGGCTTCGAGCACGACGAAGGCTCCCACCCGGTTGTCCAGGCAGCGGCTCACCAGCCGGCCGCCGGGAAACTCCTGCACCGTCGCCGAGAGCACGCCCGCGTCCCCCACCCGCACCCGTTCTTCGGCTTCGGCCTTCTTGGCGGCCCCGATGTCCACCCAGAGGTCCGAGGCCTTGGAGACCTTGTCCCGATCTTCCTTCTCCATCAGGTGGATGGCCTTCTTGCCGATGACGCCCGGCACCGTCCCGCCCCGGCCGAGCAGCGTCACCCGCTGACCGACGAACACCTGGTGGTCCCAGCCGCCGATCGTGTCGAAATAGAGGAACCCGTCATCGTCGATGTGAGTGATCATCACCCCGATCTCGTCCATGTGCCCCGCGAACATGATCCGTGGCCGACCCGTTCCGTTGATCGTCGCGAGCGAGTTTCCTCCGACATCCGCCCGGACCTCATCGGCAAAGGACTCCGCTTCGCGCCGCCACACCCGTGCCGGGAGGATCTCAAACCCGGACGGACCCGGGGCGTCGAGCAGGGACTTCAGAAACGCGATCGAGGTCTTTGGCATGGGGGGTAACGGTCCGCGGTAAGGGGTGATTGCCGGCGGCTATCCGACGAGCCGGGCCGGGGCGGTCAACAGCATGATGAGCAGCCCGGCACCGGCCACGACCGCCAGCACCGGCAGATTGCCGAGCAGGAGGAAGACGATGCCGGCCAGGACCATGGGCGCTTCAACCATGGCCCACACGACCAGGGCGCGGGTCATGTTGCGAGTCCACCACTGGTTCTCGTCGTCTCCCGGGGCGAGCGCCGGGATCCGACCGCGGAAGACCAGTGCCATGCCGTAGGACATGGCCCCCACCACGTAGGTGATGAGCGGCAGGACCTCGGCGCCGTGAATCGGGGCCATCGGCCGTGCGCCCGGCCCCAGCCGGAGCCAGGCTGCCACGCCGATCAGGAGAAGCGGGCCAAGCAGCAGCGCCAGGTGCAGCAGGTTGGCCGTGGTACGGGTAGGTGGGGCAGAGGACATGGGGTGAGAAAGTAAGGAGTGAGAAGTGAGAAGTGAGAAGTGAGAAGTGAGAAGTAAGACGTGAGATGTGGGAAACACGAGGTACAGGCTCAGGACGTATCAGCGGTGGTGCGCGCGGGTGGAGTGGGAAGAACCTGGGATCGGTTCCGGTCAAACTACCGGGAGGGCCTGCCGTGGTCCAGTTGGCGTCTACTGTGCGGCCGCCTTCCGTCTGTCCGCCCTTCCATCCTAATTCCCATTCCCTTCCACCCGGAACTCCATCAATGCAAGCGGCCAGGCGGACAGAGAGCTTCACGGAATCGGTCATTCGCGGCATGACCCGGCTCGCGCGGGAGCATGATGCGATCAACCTGGCGCAGGGGTTCCCCAATTTTCCCGCTCCGGCGGTCCTGAAAGAGGCGGCCGCCCGCGCGATTCACGACGACATCAACCAGTATGCCGTCACCTGGGGGGCCAAGCGGCTGCGGGACAGCCTCGCGGCGAAGTACGCCTCCTGGTACGGGATGGAGGTCGATCCGGAGCGGGAACTGACGGTCACCTGTGGAGCCACCGAGGCCATGGCATCCACGATGCTCGCCATCGTGAATCCGGGGGATGAGGTCATCGTCCCGGAACCGTTCTACGAGAACTACGGCCCCGACGCGGTGCTGTGTGATGCCCGGCCGGTGTTCCTGCCGCTGGAGCCGGGGAAGCCGCTGGACCTCGACCGGCTCCGGGCCGCGTTCACCCCCCGGACCCGGGCGATCATCATCAATACCCCCAACAATCCCTCCGGCCACGTCTTCACCCGGCCGGAGCTGGAAGCCGTCGCCCAACTCTGCCGCCGGCACGATGCCTGGGCGGTGACCGACGAGATCTATGAGCACATCCTCTACACCGGTCGACATATCCCGATCGCCACCCTGGAAGGCATGCGGGAACGGACCATCACGATCAGTGGGGCGTCCAAGACCTTCAGCGTGACCGGATGGCGGGTGGGGTGGATCATCGCCCCGGCCCGGGCGACCGATGCCATCCGCAAGGTGCATGATTTCCTGACCGTGGGGGCGCCCGCCCCGCTCCAGGAGGCCGTCGCCGCGGGCCTGGAAACCCTGCCGCCGGAATTCTATCTCAGTCTGGCCGGCGAATACCGGGGCCGGCGTGAGATCCTCTGCGGCGCGCTCGCCCGGGCCGGCTTCCGGCTCACGCCGCCCGATGGGGCCTACTACGTGCTCGCCGACTTCTCCGCCCTGAGCGATCTGGACGACGTTGCCTTCAGCGACTGGCTTACCCGCCGGCACGGCGTGGCCCCGGTCCCGGGCTCCAGTTTCTACAGTCGGCCGGAAATGGGCCGCAGGATCGTCCGGTTCGCCTTCTGCAAGACCGAAGAACTGCTTACGGAGGCCGCCAAGCGGCTTGAGGGCATCGGCTGAGGGCGAGGAGGGCCCGCCGGCGCCCGTCACCCGGCACCCGGCACCGGCCGCTCCTCAGTCCTCAGTCCTCAGTCCTCAAAACCATTCTCCGGCCGGCATCGTTCCTGTTTCAGCCATGGTACGCATTACAATTCGCTCATGACGCCACGCGGATCCACCAGCCCGAGCGCCAGGGAAGCCGCCGCGCCCGCCAGACTGATGTCGCGGGAGCGGGAGGCGTCGCTGTACGAGCGGCTGCTGAACCGGGATGAACGGGCCCTGGTGGAGCTGGTGGATGTCGCGACGCCCTGGCTCCTGGGCCTCGCCCAGGCCATGCTGAGCGATCCCGACGAAGCGGAGGAAGTCGTGCAGGACTCGTTTACGATCGTCTGGAACCGGATCGGCCTGCTGCAGCCGGACGCGGGCGGGCTGGTGCCCTGGCTGCTTCGGATCGCGCGGAACCGCGCCATCGACCGGCTCCGCTCCCGCAAGCGGCGCCGGCTCAAGGCGGTCCGGCTCAAGGCCTACGAGACCGGAGACGAGCAGGTGACTCCGCCCGGGGAATTGAACGAAGCCGCCCGGCCCGGCTGGCACGTCCACGAGTCGGTACACTCGGCGCTCTCGACGCTGCCGGAAGAGCAGCGGGTGGCGGTCCGGCTGGCCTACTTCCAGGGGCTCACCCATTCGGAGATCTCGAGGGAACTGGATATCCCGATGGGTACGGTGAAGACCCGCCTCCGGCTCGCATTCGACAAACTTCGCGTGGCGCTGGCCCCGATCAGGGACTGGGTCCTATGAGTACGCACGACTGGTTCGTCGAGCATCGGGCGCTGTTCGTGGCCCGGAGCCTGGATCCCGAGGAGGAGAACACCTTCCGGGCGCACCTCCCGGGCTGCCCGGAGTGCCGGGAGGAGATCGCCCGGCTGGAGCGGGAGCTGGCCTGGCTCCCGATGGACGTGGCGCCGGTATCACCCCGCCCCGGACTGAGCCGGCAGATCACCGACCACGTCCTGGGCGTGAACCACTGGCGGTGGAACCGGCTCACCACCCTGGCCGTTGCGGCGTCACTGCTGCTGGCGGTGCTGGCCTACGGGGCGGGGCGGCGGGAACAGGGGCGCCTGCGCGCGGCCCTGGGGCAGCAGCAGGCGACGATCAACGCGCTGTCCGACACGCTGTCCATCATGAAGGATGCCCGGAAGGTGCTGCAGGCCAGTATCCAGATGGGGGACCATACCGGCGGGATCATGATCTTTGCCGACGACCGGACCCATCGGTGGAACGTGGTGGTACACGGTCTGCCGCCGGTCGGACCCAGCGAGGTCTACCAGTTCTGGTTTATCCGGAAGGACGGCATGGTCCGCGGGGCCGAACTGCACATGGACCCGGCGCGCCCCGCCTTCATGACACTCTCCATGCCGGCTGGGAATCTGCCGGTGCTGGGCGCGGCGTTGACGGTGGAGCCGATGGACGAAAAGTCCGATCACCCGCAGGGGAAGGAACTGGCGCATTTGATGTTATGAGTAGAGACGTCGTGTGGTCGAGAGGTCGAGAAGTCGAGAGGTCATGCTGACCCACGCGGCTTCTCGACTTCTCGACCTCTCGA
>JBFXBG010000069.1:0-19428 GCA_050183505.1 Gemmatimonadales bacterium
GTCCGCATGTCTCTGGCCGGCTACAGCCTGGCCGCGCTCGCCGAGCTCATGGACTGGAGTGCGGCCAAGGCGAGAAACCTGAACTACCGCGGGCTCGCCGATCTGCGAACCCGCCTGAAAGCTCAGGGCATCGGGCCCGCGGGAGAGAGCCATGACCGTACCTGACGAGCACGAGCGACTGCGCCGCGCGTATCAGAGCGCCGTGGCCGGGCCGCCACCGGACCGGGCCGGATGCCCGTCGCCGGAGCGCCTCCGGGCGCTGGTGGAGCGGCAGGGGCCGGAGGCGGAGCGGTTGAGAACCCTGGACCATGTCATGGCCTGCGGCGCCTGTCGGCCCGAATTCGAACTGCTCCGAACCGCCGTCACGGCCGCCGGTCCTGCCCGGCACCGTCGGCCCGGCAGCCTGGCCCTGGTCGCGGTCCTGGTGCTGGCACTGGGGCTGACGGTCATCTGGCGGATGCTCGACCGCGGGCCCGAGCCGCTCCGGGGCCCGCCCGAGGGCATCACCCTGATCTCGGGCAATGCACCGGCAAGCTTCGCCTGGCACCCGGTACCGGGCGCCCGGGAGTATGTAGCCGAGGTACTGGATCAGAAGGACGCCCTGCGGTACCGCCTTCAGACCCGGGATACGGCGTTCGTCCTGCCGGATTCCGTCGGCCTGGTTGCGGGAACGACCTATCGCTGGTGGGTCCAGGCGATCCTGCGGGACGGTCGGGTGGTTCGATCGGCGGTGGATCAGTTCCGGCGCTGACGCTGTGGCTCAGGCCGCCGCCTCGCGGGCGGGCCCGGCCCCGGCCCGGGTCGGCCGCCGCGCCCGACGGATCACCATCCACAGCACCAGGGCGACCACCCCGCCCCCGGCCCACAACCACCACGGCGGCCGCGGCTCCCGCAGCGGGAGCCTGATGCCGGGATCGCCGACCAGCTCAAAGGCCGCCCAGTCGGTCGCCGGTACTCCGGAGGCCCGGGCCGCCAGCCTGGCTTCCCGCAGCGCACCCCCCGCCGTCGCTCCCCGGGCCATCGCCCGGTAGAACCGTTGCAGAAACGCCGCCACGGCCCGATCGCCCACGGCCCAGCGGGTAGCCAGGACCGAACGACCTCCCGCGGCCAGCAGCGTGGCGGTGAGGCCCAGAATGCCCTCTCCCCGGACGATGACCCCGCCCGCGGTGCGGCAGCCGGAGAGGACAATCAGATCGGCGTCGAAATGGAGGTCGGCCAGCTCGCCGGGGCCAAGGAACCCGTCCTCACCGTCCCCCGGAGCGAGGGCGAGAGCGGTCCGCGCCAGCGAGGCCTCGTCGACGACGGCATGCGTGGCCAGATGGATCAGGCGATACCGGGCCAGGGACTCACGCTTGAACCGGGCTTCACTCGCGCCGGCGCGCAGCAGCACCACGCTCCGCGGCGCGAGCGACGCGGCGAACCGGGCCTCCCGGCCGGAGGCGGGCAGACGCTCCAGCCCGCCGGCGTCCGCAAAGGCCGTCAGATAGGCAGCGACACCTGCGCCGGCGCTGTCGGCCGTTCTCTCCGGCAGATCCGGGTCGCCGACGGCCAGCACTTCGAGCGGCCGTTCGTTCCGGGGACGACGCCGGAGCTGCACCAGGACGGCGCCGGACGGCACCACGCTGACCTCATGGCTCTCCAGCAGGAGGCGGTCCCCGGGCCGCAGCAGCTCGAAGTCGATCCGATGCAACGGTCCGTCCGGAATGATGAGCAGCCGGTCGATGCCGCCTCCCAGGACCGCCATGGCCGAGTCCAGCAGAATCCGGCCCAGCCGGCGGCCCAGGGCCGGAGCTTCCTGACCGCTTTCCACCAGGGCGCTGAAGCGCGCCAGTTCCGGGCCGAGACGGTCGATTGATGGCAACTCGAACGCGGTGAGGCGGGTCCGGGTAAGAACGAACAGGGTGGTCGGCGTGCCGCGTTCACCGGCAATGAACTCGAGCAGCGCCGTGTGGTCGTCCGGCAGGCTGGCGGCGATGGTATCCGCCGCCGCGGCGCCCCATGCGCCCGCGCCGGGCGTTCCACCGGGGACCGCGGCGGTCCGCCCCAGCGCCTGTAACTCCACCAGCCGGTCCAGCAGGTCCCGGGCCCGGCGCCGCTCCGCCAGCGCGAAGGCGCTGGGGACCCGGCCCGCCCGCGCGAGCCCGGCCACGACCGCCGCGCTCGCGGAGGTCAGGTCGAGATCGCCCTCCCGCAGTTCGAAGACCAGGGCCCGGAGTTCACGGTCGCCCAGGGACGCTCTCCAGTCGTCGAACGCTTCCGCCGCGGCCCGGGCCCTGGTTTCGGCTTCGTCCACCCGGCCCTGTTTCAAGGCCACCACGGCCAGACGCATCCCCGCCAGATACCGCCGGGCCTGATCCTCCGGCGGCAGGGTCTCCAGGAAGCGCTGGAACGAGCGGCGGGCCTGGTCGAGGTTGCCCTCCAACAGGGCCAGGACGCCGAAGTCGTATTCCAGTTCCGCATCCCAGGCCCCCATGTTTGCGGCCAGGGCATCACGCCGGGCGGCATCCAGTTCCCGCCTGGCGCCGGCCCAGTCTCCGGCGTCGCGGGCCAGGGCGGCGAGGTACCGGCGCTGGAACGCGGGCCAGGGCGGCCCCAGACGGACCGACTGGGACAGGGCCCGCTGGTAGGCCTCGCGGGCGGCCGCCGGATCGCCCCGCGCCCGGGCGATGTTGCCCAGCACATCGGCCAGCGTCACGGCGATGAATGGATCGGTTCGGTGCTGCAGAACGGAGTCGGTCTCGGCGGCGTAGCGCAGCGCCGCGGTGTAGTCGCCGAAGAGCAGAGCGATCCGACTCAGATTGAGGGACGCCCGGGCCAGGGCGTATCCGTTCCCCGATGCCCGGGCCAGCGCCAATGCCCGGAACTGGTCCGCGCGGGCGAGGCCGTAGTCGCTGTTGATGGTGTGGAGGTGGCCGCGGATGTACAGGGTCAGGGCCAGGGCGAAGCGGTCCCGGCCCCGCTCCGAAGCCTCCGCCGCGCGTCCCAGCACGGCGATGGCGGAATCCATGCCCCCGCGCGGGAGGTAGCTCCGCGCCAGGTAATAGAGGCAGATGCCTTCCCGGCGGGCGTCGCCTCCCTCCCGGGTAAGCGCCACGCCGGCCCGCGCGCTGGCAACCGGATCTCCCCGGCGTGCGGCGATTTCCAGTTCCGCCCGCCGGCAGAGGGCGGTGCCCCGGATCGCCGGGGCATCGGCGGGCGCCAGGCGAAGGGCCTGCTCCAGCATCCGGCCGACGCTGTCGAGCACCAGGGGATCGTCCATCCGGTCGTGCCGGTGAAGCACTCCGATCGCGAGGTCGATCAACCCATCGGCGCGGGTGGCCGGATCGGCGGCGGGGGCGGCGGCGGCCAGGCGGTACAGCGAGTCGGCCCGGTCTGCATCGCCGTCGATCACGGCGATCCGGCCCAGCCCGATCCATGCCGCGGCGCGCCAGGCGGGCGGCGCGTGGGCGGCGAGCCGGGTGAACATGGCGGCCGCCTCGAGCCGCCGTTCCTCCAGCAGTGCCACCGTGGCGAGTCCGAGCAGGGCCGCGGGATCGCTGGAGTCCCGGGCGAGCCGGAGGCGCCAGCCATCGGCGAGGGCCGCGGCGCTGTCCCCCTGGATGGCGCGGGCTGCCCCCTGCACGACGGCGGCCGGTGAATCCGGCGTCTGCAGGACCAGGGCGGCAAGGAGGACACCAGCGATCAGCATCCCCGGGAGATACGGTCCGGGGGAGCCTGGGGCAAGGGCGGGCGGGCAGGCGGGCAGGCGGGCAGGCGGGCAGGTCCGACGCTCGCTGACGCGCAGGGAGCGTCAAACCCCCTACCCGTTCACCGTTCACCGCTCACCGCTCACTGTTCACTGTTCACTGTTCACCGCTTCGCCTTCGCCGCCCGCCGGTTCCCCGACCTACCGCCCCGCCCCGTGGCACTTCTTGTACTTCTTCCCCGATCCACAGGGGCAGGGATCGTTGCGGCCCACCTCCGGCACGGAGGAACCGCTCGCGATCCGGCCGGCGGTGGTGTTGACCGTTCCGCCACCGACCGCCGCGGCGACCGGCTTGCGGGCCACCGGTTCGGCAAAGAGGTCGTCGGCCCCCTTCGGTTTGGGCGGCGGCGGCGGGGGCCGGCGCTGGGCCGGGGTGGGCTCGGTGATGATCTGCAGCTTGAGGAACTGTTCGGTGAAGGTCGACTGCATGTCCCGCACCAGGTCCTCGAACATCTCGAAGGCTTCCTTCTTGTACTCCACCAGCGGGTCCCGCTGGCCGTAGGCCCGGTACTGGATCGCGTTCCGCAGCTGGTCCAGGTCGTAGAGGTGGTCTTTCCACTTCTCGTCGATCACCCGCAGCATGACCTGGGAGAGGATCTTGGCGTCGACGTCGGTCTCGTTGACCTGGCGCCCGAAGTCCGAGAGATAGGCCAGTTTCCGCTGGAACGCGTTTTCGCCCTCCTGTTTGGCCAGTTCGATGATGTCTTCCAGCGTCTCGGACCTGGAGGCATCCTTGAGGCCTTCGGCCGACACCAGGTACTGCATCAGCAACTGGCTCTCGAGACCCGCGCGGTCGTAGTCGATCGGGTGGTCGGTGTCGGCCAGGAAGTTGCGTACCGCGTGTTCCAGCGCACTGGAGATCATGCGCCGGGCTTCGGCCTTGAGTTCCTCGCCCCGTTCGAGCGCGAACAGCCGCTGGGAGTAGATCACCTCCCGCTGCTGGTTCATGACGTCGTCGTACTCCAGGAGCCGTTTCCGGGCCTGGAAGTTCTGCAGTTCCACCCGCTTCTGGGCCTGCTCGATGGCCCGGGTCACCCAGGGATGGGAGATCACCTCTCCCTCCTCGGCCCCGCTCTTGTCCATCCACCGGGCAATGCGGTCGGTCCCGAAGAGCCGCATGAGGTCGTCTTCGAGGGACAGATAGAAGATGCTCTGGCCCGGATCACCCTGGCGGCCGGAACGGCCGCGGAGCTGGCGGTCGATGCGCCGCGATTCGTGCCGTTCGGTGCCGATGATGTTCAGGCCGGCTTCGGGCTGCGACAGATCCAGGGCCGGGTCCAGTTTGATATCGGTGCCCCGGCCCGCCATGTTGGTCGCAATGGTGACCGCCCCGCGGAACCCGGCCTTGGCGACGATCTCGGCTTCCCGCTGGTGGTACTTGGCGTTGAGGACCTCGTGCTTCACCCCCCGGCGCTTGAGCTGCCGGGAGAGCGTTTCCGAGACGTCCACCGACACGGTGCCGATCAGCACCGGCCAGCCCTGTTCGTGCAGGCGTTCGACCTCGTCCACGATCGCGTTGTGCTTCTCCCGCCGGGTCCGGAAGATCTCGTCCTGCCGGTCGTTCCGCCGGATCGGCCGGTTGGTCGGGATCACCGACACCTCGAGGCCGTAGATCTGGTAGAACTCGGTCTCTTCGGTCTCGGCCGTGCCGGTCATGCCGGCCAGCTTCTCGTACATCCGGAAGTAGTTCTGAATGGTGACGGTCGCGAGGGTCTGGGTCTCGCCCTTGACCTGGACGCTCTCCTTGGCCTCGACCGCCTGGTGCAGGCCGTCCGACCACCGCCGTCCCGCCATCAGCCGGCCGGTGAACTCGTCCACGATCAGCACCTGCCCGTCCTGGACTACGTAGTCCACGTCCTTCTCGTAGAGGGCGTGGGCCTGCAGCAGCTTGTGGATGATGTGCAGCTTCTCGCTCTTGGCCGCGTACTGGGCCTCGACCTCCCGCCGCCGGGTGACCCGCTCCGCCGGCGCGAGTTCGGGGTCGTGCTCGACGGCGTGGATCTCCTGCGAGATATCCGGCACGATGAACAGCTCGGGCTCGTTGGGCGAGAGCTCGGTGGCTCCCCGGTCGGTGAGATGCACCGCATGGCCCTTCTCGTCGAGCACGAAATACAGGATGTCCTCGATATCCCGCATCCGCTGCTGCCGCATGGGCAGCTTGCGGTCGGCGATGTAATCCAGCTCGATCCGCTGGACCAGCTGCTTGATGCCGGTTTCGTTCAGCATCTTGAGCAGCTTCTTGTTCTTGGGCATGCCCAGCTGCGCCTGGTACAGCTTGTAGCCGCCGTCGTACCGGGTCTTGTCGTCGTCCAGCAGCCGCTCGGCGTCGGCCAGCAGGTTGCTGACGATCGTGTTCTGCTTGCGCGCCAGTTCGGCAACCTGCCGGTTGAACTGGGCGTAGCTGTCGTCCTCCGCCCCGCCCACCGGGCCGGAGATGATCAGCGGGGTCCGGGCCTCGTCGATCAGGATCGAGTCGACCTCGTCGATGATGGCATACACGTGTTCCCGCTGGACCCGCTGATCCAGGGAGAACACCATGTTGTCCCGCAGGTAGTCGAAGCCGAATTCGTTGTTGGTGCCGTAGGTGATGTCCGCCAGATATGCCGCGCGCCGCTCCGGGGAGGAGGGCTCGGTGTCGTCCAGGCAGGCGACCGTCAGGCCCAGGTACCGGTAGACGTGGCCCATCCACTGGGAGTCGCGCCGGGCCAGGTAGTTGTTGACCGTGACCAGATGAGCGCCCCGGCCGGTGAGCGCGTTCAGGTACAGCGGCAGCGTGGCCACCAGGGTCTTGCCTTCGCCGGTCGCCATTTCCGCGATCCGGCCCCGGTGCAGCACGATCCCGCCGACCAGCTGCACGTCGTAGGGCACCATGTCCCAGGTCAGCTCGTGCCCGGTTACCGGCACCGGCGTTCCCAGCAGCCGGCGGCAGGCCTCCCGCACCGTGGCGAAGGCCTCCGGCAGAATGTCGTCCAGGACCGCGGCCACATCCTTCCGCCACTTCTGCTCCACTTCGTGGAACCGGCCCTCCAGCCTGTCCCGTTCCACCGGGTCGGCGCAGGCGTGCTTGGCCGCCCGCAGTTCCTCCAGCTCCCGCCGCAGTTCTCCGGTCCGCTCTTCCAGTATCTGCCGGAACCGGGCCGTCTGTCCCTTGAGTTCCTCTTCACTCAGGGATTTGAGCCGCTCTTCCTCGGCGTGAATCTTCTCCACGATCGGCCAGAGCTTCTTCCGCTCCCGATCGTAGCGAGTCCCGATGACCTTGGTGATGACCTTTTTGAGCATTGGCTACCAGCGTATCCGCGTTTCGACCGTGCCGTCCGGCGCCCCGGGAGGGCGCGAACCAGAATCCTTAAAGATAAAGCCTTTCGGCCGCGATGTAGGCGGCCACCGGCTGGGGAACCCAGTACCGGATGGAAAGGCCGGCCCGCACCCGGCTGCGGATAGTGGTGGCGGAGATCCCGACCGCCGGCACCGGGACCACGCCGGAGACCAGCGGGGAGGGATTGAGGCGGGCGCCCGGGCGGACAAAGGCCACCACCCGGGCCAGGCGGGCGACCTCCCCGGCTTCCTTCCAGCCGGACAGTTCGGCCGCCGCATCCGATCCGAGAAACAGCACCCAGCGCTGCCCCGGCTCGCGGGCGCCCAGCGCGCGCAGCGTATCCACCGTGTAGCTGGGCCCGGGCCGTTCCAGTTCACACCGTTCCAGGCGGAACCCCGCCGCGCCCTCGATCGCCAGTTCGACCATGCGCGAGCGGTGCGCCGGGGCGGCGTGGTGCCGCCCGCGCTTGAACGGCTGCTCGTTGGCGGGAAGGAACCGGAGTTCGTCGAGGCCCAGAGACTCCACCAGCGCCTGGGCGACCAGCAGATGACCGTGGTGGATGGGATCGAAGGAACCGCCGAAGAGCCCGATCATCCCCTCAGGGGGTGGAGGCCGTGAGGGCGGCCGGACAGGCCTGATCCACCCCCTCCGCCCCCGGGTAGTACTGGCGGATGAACGCGCACTTCTCCCGCTGCTCTTCGACATACCCCAGCGTCTGGTAGGTCTCCACCAGCCGGATGGCCGCGTCCGGCGCCACCCGCGTGTCGCGGTAGTTGAGCAGGATGTCGGAGAAGTAGAGAATCGCCGAGTCCCAGGCCTTGTACCGGAAGTAGAACATCGCGGCCTTGTATTCCTTGACGGCAAACTTCTCCTGCAGGCCGGCCAGCCGCTCGCGGGCCCGGGCCGCGGCGGGGGCGTTGGGATAGCGGTTCAGCAGCTCCTGATAGTAGGCCATGGCCGTCTGGCCGTAGCTGGGATCCAGCTCCGGCCGCTTCCAGAGATCGGCATACGCGTCCCCGGCCCGGAGCAACGCCTCGGGGGCCAGCGGATCGGTCGGTGTCTCGTCGGAGACCTTGCGGAATTCCCGGGCGGCCCGCAGGTGGTCGTTCGAGGCGAAATAGGATTCGGCGATCAGAAAGTGGGTTCGGGCCACCCGGGGATCGCCCGGGGGAAACTCGAACACCAGCCGTTCCAGCGTGGTGGCGGCCCGGGCCCACTTCCCGTGCCGGTAGTACTGCTCGGCCACCCGATACAGGGAATCGACCTCGGCCGGGCCGCCCCGGACCGGCTCCGGTGTGGTCAGGTCGGTCGTGCCGGCCCCGCAGGCCGACGCCAGCAGGACCACCAGCGGAAGGAACCGCCTCATGGCCGCACGGCGGAATCGGGGATCACCTGGCCCGATCCGACAGCCAGCAGGCGCTGGGTGGCCAACTGCCCGAGAGAATCTCCCGGGCCCGACAGATCAAGAACCTGCTGATATATCCTCATGGCGTCGGTACTGTCTCCCTGCGCCGCGCGGGCATCACCCAGACCGACCAGGGCACGCCGTCCGGCATCCGATGTTGAGTCCGCCCGAGCGGCCGTCCGATACCACCGCTCGGCAATGCCGGGTTCTTTCAGAGTCTCCGCGTCCTCTCCCAGCTGCAGCGCGCAGGCGGCCAGACCGTCCCGGACCGCGGGGGAGGTCGACAACCCCGCCCGGCGGACCACGGCCTGGTAGATCCGCACCGCGTCTTCGCAGGCGGTGGTCCGGCGGAAGGCGTCGCCGTAGAGCCCCAGGAGCGAATCCACGGTGGCGTCGTCCGGGGCGCCGGCCAGCGCATACGGAATGAGCTTGATCGCCTCGGCCGGACCCAGCTGTCCCCCCAGCGCCACCGGCACGGCCAGCCGGCCGGCGGGTCGCTCCGGCGCCAGGCTGCGCAACACCACCAGGGCCGCCCGGACCGCCACCGCGTCGCCGTCGTGCTGGGCCGCCTGGGCGGTGCGTTCCAGCCCGGAGACGGCCTCCGGGAGCCGGGAGGGATCCAGCTCCCCCAGCTTCTGATAGGCGTCAACCGCCTGGCGGTAGTCGCCGGCGTGCAGCGCCGCATTGCCCAGTTTGGCCAGCACCCGGCTGCGGGCCGACCCCTGCGCGGCCGCCTGGTATTCCGCCACCGCCAGCGGGAAATCGCTCTGGGCGATGGCGTCGTCTCCCAGACGCTCGTGGCCGGCGGAGGAGCCGGAGCAGGCGGCGAGCAGCAGCACCCACGGGGCAAGCCGGCCGATCACTCCGTCCCCCGCTCCATCATGGAAAGATAAGCCCCCACCCGCGGGTGGTCCGGCCGCTGATTCAGGATCTCGGTCCAGATTTCCTCCGCCCCGGCGGCGTCGCCGGAGAGGTACTTGGACAGGCCCAGGGCGGCCCGCGCATCCAGGAACGTGGGGCGTTCATCCACCACCCGCTCCAGTTCCTCCCGGGCCTCCAGGGTACGCCCCGTCTCCAGCAGGAGCCGCGCGAGCCGGTAGCGCAGATCGGCGAAGGTCGGCCCGAGTTCGATGGCCCGGCGGTACTCGCGGATGGCCTGGTCGAGCGCGCCGGCCTGGGTGTAGACGTCTCCCAGGGCCGCGTGCTGATTGGCCAGCTTGGCGGCCACGTTCCAGGGAAAACCGTTCACCGAGGTTTCGTTGGAGGAGGCCGCGTTCCGGAAGGCCTCCTCGGCCTCCGCCCGCCGGCCCATCTCGATCAGAACGATCCCCCGGTGCACATGCGCCTCGAAGTACCGGTCGTTCAGTTCCAGGGCGCGCTCGAAATAGCCGAGCGCGCGTTCGTGCTGGCCCACCAGCGCGTAGCTCAGGCCCAGCAGATGCAGCACGTCGGCGAAGGCCCGTCCGGAGTTGACGACTTCCTCGAGGAGGTGGATCGCCCCGTAGTAGTCCTGCAGGACGAACCGCTCCCGCGCCCGGACAATCAGGTGATCATTGCTCACGCGCATCAGGCTCCTCCAGCCAGGCGGCAAACCGCCGCAGTCCCTCTTCGAACGATGTCTCGGGCCGGTAGCCGAGGATCCGCCCCGATTTCGCAAGATCCGCCCAGGTGTGCTGCACGTCGCCGGGCTGCATCGGGGCCCACCGGACCTGCGGTTCACGGTTCAGGGCCCGCCCCAGCGCGGCGACCATCTCCCGGAGCGGCACCGGATGGCTGCCGCCGAGGTTGAACGGCTCCAGGCCGACCCGGGCGTCGGCGGTCCAGTCGATGGTGGCCACGATGCCCTTCACGATGTCCGCGACATAGGTATAGTCGCGCGACTGGGTGCCGTCCCCGAACAGGGTAATCGTCTCTCCGGCCAGAATCCGCCGGGCAAACGCGTGGATTGCCAGGTCCGGACGCTGCCGGGGGCCGTATACCGTGAAGAAACGTAGCGCCGCGGCGCGGAATCCGCAGATCGGCGCCAGGGCCTGAAGCATCAGTTCGCCGCCCCGCTTGCTCGCGGCATACGGTGAAAGCGGTCCAATGGCCGGCGCGTCCTCCCGGAAGGGGGGCGCCGTGTCATCGCCGTACACCGAGGAAGACGACCCGAACACGATCCGGGACACGCCCCGGTCCCGGGCCGCCGCCAGGAGTGCGGTGGTACCCTCCAGGTTGACGCGGGCATAGCCTGCCGGGTCGGCGATCGACGGCCGGACGCCCGGCCGGGCCGCCAGATGGACCAGGACGGTTTCCGGGGTGAGCAGGCCGCCCATCCCGGCGGCGTCGAGTATGTCGGTCTGGTGAAACTCGAATCCCGGCCGGGTCAGGGCGGTCTGGAGGTTCCGCCGCTTGACCTCGAGCGGATAGAACGGGTCGAAGTTGTCGACTCCGATCACCGCGTCACCCCGCGCGAGCAGCGCCTCGGCCAGATGGGAGCCGATGAAACCGGCTGCCCCGGTGACCAGCACGCGGGTCATCCCGCGACCCGGCCCTTGAAGTGCTCGATGGTGCGCCGGAGGCCTTCCTCCAGCTTGATCCCGGGAGACCAGCCCAGCAGGGTGCGGGCCCGGGTGATGTCCGGCCGGCGGACCTTGGGGTCGTCGGTGGGCAGCGGGTGCTGGACGATCCTGGAGGAGGATCCGGTCAGCTTCAGGGTCAGCTCCGCCAGCTGCCGGACGGTGAATTCGTCCGGGTTGCCGATGTTCACCGGATCGGTCTCGCCGCTGTGGAACAGGCGCACGATGCCGTCGACCAGGTCGGAGACATAACAGAACGAGCGGGTCTGCTGCCCGTCCCCGTAGATCGTGATCGGCTCGCCCCGCATGGCCTGGACGACGAAATTCGAGACCACCCGGCCGTCCCGCGCCCGCATCCGGGGTCCATAGGTGTTGAAGATCCGCACGATCCGCGTATCCACCCGGTGAAACCGGTGGTACGCCATGGTCATCGCCTCGGCGAAGCGTTTGGCCTCGTCGTACACGCCGCGCGGTCCGACCGGGTTCACGTGCCCCCAGTAGGTCTCCGGCTGGGGATGTTCCTGGGGATCGCCGTAGACTTCCGAGGTCGACGCCAGCAGCAGCCGGGCCTCCTTGGCCTTGGCCAGACCCAGCGCCTTGTGGGTACCGAGGGAACCGACCTTGAGGGTCTGGATCGGCAGTTCGAGGTAGTCCCGCGGGCTGGCCGGGGAGGCGAAATGCAGTACGCCGTCCAGCGGCCCGTCCACGAAGATGAAATTCGTGACGTCGTGGTGGATGAACCGGAACGCGGGGTTCCCCGCCAGGTGGGCGATATTGTCCACCGACCCGGTCACCAGGTTATCCATGCCGACGACCTCATGGCCGTCCGCGATGAACCGGTCCACCAGGTGCGACCCCAGGAAACCGGCCGCGCCGGTAATGAGGACTCTCACGGGCGGCGCCTCCCGATGCCATGGTATTCGAACCCCAGCGCCGCGAGACGTTCGGGCTCATACAGATTCCGGCCGTCGATGATGAGCGGCCGCTCGAGCAGTTTCCGCAGCCGGTCGAAATCGGGATTGCGGTAGACCAGCCATTCGGTGACGATGGCGAGGGCCGAGGCTCCCCGGACCGCCTGGTACGGCTCGGCGGCATAGGTGATCCGGCTTCCGAAGACGGCTCGGGCGGTCTCCAGGGCTTTCGGATCATGCGCCGTCACGGTGGCTCCCGCGTCGAGCAGGCCTTCGATCAGCGGAATCGACGGACTCTCCCGCATATCGTCCGTCTCGGCCTTGAAGGCCAGGCCCCACACACCCACCCGGCGTCCCGCCAGATCGGGGCCCAGCGCGCCCAGGATCTTCTCCAACAGCACCCGCTTCTGGCGGGCGTTGACCACCTCGACGGCATCCAGCAGATCGAACGGATGCCCGATATCCCTGCCGGAGAGGATCAGCGCCCGGACGTCCTTGGGAAAGCAGGAGCCGCCGTACCCCGGACCGGGGAAAAGAAACGCCGGCCCGATCCGGCGGTCGGTGCCGATCCCCTTGCGGACCGCCTGGACGTCGGCCCCGACGGCCTCGCAGAAGGTCGCGATCTGGTTCATGAACGAGATCCGGGTGGCCAGCATCGCGTTGGCGGCGTACTTGGTCACCTCGGCGGAGGCGATATCCATGAACAGAATCGGGTTTCCGGTCCGGACGAACGGCGCATAAAGCTGTTCCAGCACCTCCCGGGCTTCCGGGCTGTCGACGCCGACGACGACCCGGTCGGGCTTCATGAAGTCGTCGATCGCCGCGCCTTCCTTCAGGAATTCCGGATTGGAGCAGACGTGGAACGGCGTGGAGGTCTCCGCCCGGATGGCGGCCCGGACCTTCTCGGCCGTGCCGACCGGCACGGTCGACTTGGTAATGACGACCTTGGAGCCGTTCATGTGCCGTCCGATGGTCCGGGCGACATCCAGCACATGCTGCAGGTCAGCCGAGCCGTCTTCGCCGGAAGGCGTCCCGACGGCGATGAACACCACCTCGGAGCGTTCGACCGCATCGCCCACATCGGCGGTGAAGGACAGCCGGCCTTCCAGCTGGTTGCGGCGGATCATCGGCTCGAGGCCGGGCTCGTAGATCGGCACGTCGTTCTGCCGCAGCCTCTCGACCTTGGCCTCATCGACGTCGGCACAGATGACCTGGTTGCCGGTCTCGGCCAGACAGGCTCCGGCAACCAGACCGACGTACCCGCTCCCGATGACGGCGACCCGCACCTCAGCCGACCTTTGCCAGAGCGTTCCGGGTATCGACCACGGCCCGCGCCCGCTCCCGGATCAGCCGGTAGTCGATGGCGGTGTGATCGGTCACGATCATGACGCAGTCGGACTCGGCAATCGTCTCCGCGGTGAGGGGGACGGAGGACAGCGTGTGCCCGTCCTCGCTGAACCGGGCCACGAACGGGTCATGATACGAGACCCGGGCGCCCTGGGATTCCAGCAGGCGGATGATGTCGAGTGCCGGGCTCTCCCGCAGGTCGTCGATGTCCTTCTTGTAGGCGACCCCGATCACCAGCACCCGCGAGCCGCGTACCGCCTTGCCGGTCTGGTTCAGCGCGTCCCCCACCTTCCGGACCCAGAAGACCGGCATCTCGGTGTTGAGTTCGCCGGCCAGATCGATGAAGCGGGTCTTGTAGTTGAGCCCGCGCATCTTCCAGGCGAGGTAGTGCGGATCGATCGGGATGCAGTGCCCGCCCAGTCCCGGCCCGGGAAGAAACCTCATGAACCCGAACGGCTTGGTCGCCGCGGCCTCGATGACTTCCCAGACATCGACCCCGAGCTTGTCGCACACGATCGCCATCTCGTTCACCAGGCCGATGTTGACGCTGCGGAAGGTGTTCTCCAGCAGCTTGACCAGCTCGGCCGCTTCGGTGGTGGACACCGGCACCAGGGTGTCGATCGACGGGTGGTAGAGCGCCATCGCCACCTTGAGGCACGCCGGCGTAATCCCGCCGACGACCTTGGGCGTGTTCCGGGTCTGGTAGACCGGATTCCCCGGGTCGACCCGCTCGGGGCTGAAGGCAAGGAAGAAGTCCTCCCCGACCTTGAGGCCGGTGCTTTCCAGCGCCGGGAGCATGATCTCGCGGGTGGTGCCGGGATAGGTGGTGCTTTCCAGGATGATCGCCTGGCCGTGCCGCAGGGTCTTCTTGACCGCTTCGGTCGCGGCGACGATGTAGCTCACGTCCGGATCCTTGAACTTCGACAGCGGCGTCGGTACGCAGATCGAGATCGCGTCCGGCTCCCCCAGACGGCCGGCGTCGGTCGTCGCCGAGAAGCGGCCGGCCTTGACCACGGCCTGCAGCTGGGCGTCGGAAATGTCCTTCACGTGGGAGCGGCCGGCGTTGAGGCCGTCCACCACCCGCTGGCTGATGTCGTAGCCCAGCACCCGGTATCCCGCATTCGCCAGTTCGACCGCCAGCGGCAGACCCACGTACCCCAGTCCGATCACGCCGAACAGGGCCTCGCGCTTCTCGGCCTTGGCGAGCAGTTCATCAACGGTCGTCATCACACGTCCTCAACCTGGATAGGCATCCCGCCCTGCTGCAGCGAGCGGGTCGCGGCTGCGAGAACCCGCACCGAACGGACCCCGTCCGCCGCGTCCGCCCGGGGCGGCTCCTCGCCGCGGATGACCCGGACGAAATGCTGGAGCTCGGCTGCCAGGGGCTCGGTGTTTGGAAGCCGGGGGATGAAGATGTCACCCTCCCGGATCGACAGGCTCTCGCCGTACGAGCGGTATTCCGGCGGCCGGTCCACGCCCTTGTCGTAGATCCGGAGCTTCTCCCGGCCGGCCATGTCGTCGAACACCGCCATCTGTTTCGACCCCACGACCGTAAGCCTCCGCTCCTTGTGCGGATCCAGCCACGACATCTGGACGTGCGCCATGACCCCGGAACGGAAGTTCATGTGCAGGAAGACGATGTCCTCGATGCCCTGCTGAAGGTAGGAATGGCCCTGCGCCGACACGGATACCGGGGCCTCTCCGAGCAAGAAGAGCGCCACGGAGATGTCGTGCGGGCCGAAGCTCCACAACGCGTTCTCATCCGGCCGGACCTGGCCCAGGTTGACCCGCTGGGAATACAGGTAAAACAGGTCCCCGAGGGTCTTTTCGACGATCATGGTCCGAAGCCGCTCCACCACCGGGTGGTATTCGAGCAGGTGGCCCACCAGCAGGGGCACCGACCCCCGGGCGGCGGCCTCGGCCATCCGCACGGCGTCCGGCACGGACAGGGCAAACGGCTTTTCCACCAGGGTGGGCACCCCGGCCTGGAGGGCTTGCAATGCCAGCGCGGCGTGGGTCCGCGCCGGGGTCGCCACAATGACGGCGTCGACCGTGCGCAACACCTCCTCGACCGACCCGGTCACCAGGGTGGCCGGGTACTGGCGGGCCAGCTTCTCCCGGACCCCGGCGTCGGCATCGCCGATGGCCACCAGCTCAGCCTCCGCCATCCCGGCCACGGTCCGGACATGATTCCGTCCCCAGGCGCCGGCCCCCAGGACCCCGATACGGACCCGCTTCACGAGTAGAACCCGCGAACGGCCGTGATGACCTCGTCCTGCTGCTGATCGGTCAGCTCGGGGTAGATCGGCAGGGAAATGACGGCGTTCATTGCCGACTCCGTGGCCGGCAGGCTGCCCAGCCGGTACCCCAGATCGGCGAAGCAGGGCTGCAGGTGCAGCGGCACCGGGTAGTAGATCTTGTTCCCGATCCCGGCGGCCTTGAGGTGGGCCGCCAGACCGTCCCGGTTCTTCACCTGGAGGGTGTACTGGTGGAAGATGTGTTCGTTCAGCGGGTCGGTCCGGGGCGGTGTGACATCCGGGTGGTCGCGGAAGGCCTCGGTGTAGCGGGCGGCGCGGGCCCGCCGGGCGGCGCTCCAGCCGGCCAGGTGCGGCAGCTTGGCCAGGAGCACGGCGGCCTGCAGGGTATCGAGCCGGCTGTTGGTCCCGACTTCGTCGTGATGGTACTCTTTCGCGCCGCCGTGCAGCCGCAGCCGCTTGAGCCGGGCGGCCAGGTCGTCATCGTTGCAGATGATCATCCCGCCGTCGCCCCAGGCGCCGAGGTTCTTGCTGGGGAAGAAGGACAGGGTCCCCACCGTTCCCACGCTGCAGGCGGTGCGCCACTGCCCATCCATCTTCCGCCGGGCACCGATCGCCTGGGCCCCGTCTTCGATCACGAACAGCCCGTGCTTCCGGGCCAGCGGGAGGATGCGTTCCATTGCGGCCATCTGGCCGAAGAGGTGCACCACCACGATGCCGCGAGTCCGGGGAGTGATGGCCCGCTCGATCGATTCGGGCGAGGCATTGAACGTGGCGGGATCGATGTCCACGAACACCGGTGTGCCGCCGGCGTTGTGAATCGCCCCCGCCGTCGCGAAAAACGTAAAGGCCGGGGCGATGACTTCGTCGCCCGGCTTGAGATCCATGGCCTTGAGCGGCAGGAGCAACGCGTCGGTGCCGCTGGCACAGGCCACCCCATGCCCGGCCTGGCAGAGCTGGGCCACGGCCGTCTCGAGCCGGCCGACCTCCGGCCCCATGATGAACCCTTGCCGCTCGATGACGGCCATGATCGCGGGAAGGACCTCGTCCTTGATACTCCGGTACTGGGCGACGAGGTCGAGCAGAGGGACTGACAAAGGAGTGGATCCTTGTGTGAGCGTTGATTCGCGAGCCCGGGGGAGCCTCGAAACCGGGACGGCAATACCCCCTAAAGCCTTATCAAACAATCAAATAGCGGCGGAAAGCTAACCGGCACCGCCGGGAAGTTCAACGAGCGAAAGCCGACCGCCGGTCTCTTCATACCGGGCGCCGCAGGCCCCGCAGTTCGCCTTCCCGTCCTGCAGCTGCAGGCGGACGCCGCACTGGCACATCCAGCCCACCCGCCGGGCCGGCACGCCGACCATCAGCGCGAAATCCGGCACGTCGCTCGTGACCACCGCACCGGCCCCGACGAAGGCGAACCGGCCCAGGGTCGAGCCGCAGACGATGGTGGCGTTGGCGCCGATGCTGGCGCCGTGCCGCACCAGGGTCCGCTGGTACTCGTGTTTGCGGGACACGTGCGAGCGCGGGTTGAGCACGTTGGTGAAGACACAACTCGGGCCGCAGAAGACGTCGTCTTCCAGTTCCACGCCCTCATAGATGGACACGTTGTTCTGGATCTTCACGTTGTTGCCGATCCGGGTTCCCGGCATGACCACCACGTTCTGCCCCAAGTTGCATCGCTCGCCGATGACGGCACCGGACATCACATGAGAGAAGTGCCAGATCTTGCTCCCCTTGCCGATCACCGCGCCTTCATCGACGTAGGAGGATTCGTGCACGAAATAGTCGGCCATACACTCACAGCTCCCCGTTCAGTTGAACTCCCGACCCCTCAAGCCCTCCATCCCTCTAGCCCTCAATCCCTCAATCCCCCAATCCCCCCTGCTCCACCGCCGCCGCCCGGGCCGCCGCATGCCATTCCTGCAGCGATGAGACGACGCCGGTCCGGCTGCGCAGCGCGATGATCGCATCCGATGCCGCGGAGGCCGCCGACAGCGTCGTGGTGTAGGGAACCCGGTGCTGCAGCGCCGCCTGCCGGATCTGGTAGTCGTCGTGCTGCGTCAGTTTGCCCAGCGGCGTGTTGATGAGCAGGTGGATCCGGCCGGAGAGCAGCAGATCGATGGCATTGGGCCGGCCTTCGTAGACCTTCAGGACCGCCTCGGCCGGCACGCCGCGCGCACGCAGATGGCGGGCCGTCCCGCTGGTCGCGTAGATCTTGAAGCCCATCTCGTGAAACCGCCGGACGATGGGCGTCGCGGTCGATTTGTCGTGATCGTTCACGGTGACGAACACCCCACCCTCGAGCGGCAGCGATCCGTCGGCACTGATCTGGGCCTTGGCGAAGGCCATGCCGAAGGAATCGGCAATGCCCATGACCTCTCCGGTGGAGCGCATCTCCGGACCCAGGATCACGTCGACCCCGGGCAGCTTGTTGAAGGGGAAGACCGCTTCCTTGACCGCCACGTAGGGCTGCAGGACGTCGTCCTGCAGGCCCAGTTCGACCAGGGTCTTCCCCACCATGACCGCGGCCGCGAGCCCGGCCAGCTGGACCCCGGTGGTCTTGGACACGAACGGCACCGTGCGCGAGGCCCGGGGGTTCACTTCCAGCACATAGACCACGTCATTCTTGATGGCGTACTGGACGTTGATGAGCCCGACCACGCCGAGCTTGAGCGCGAAGGCCCGGGTGTACTCCCGCATCTGCTCCACCTGCGCCTCGGTGATCAGGTACGGCGGCAGGACGCAGGCCGAGTCGCCCGAGTGAATCCCGGCATCCTCGATATGCTGCATCACGCCGCCGATGATACACTGCCGCCCGTCGCAGATGGCGTCGACGTCGGCCTCAAAGGCATCCTCGAGGAAACTGTCGATCAACACCGGATACCCCGGGGCGACCCGCACCGCGCTCGCGAAGTACTCCCGCAGGGCAGGTTCGTCGTAGACGATCCGCATGCCGCGCCCGCCCAGCACGTAGGAGGGACGCACCAGGATGGGATACCCGATCCGGGCCGCGACGCTCAGCGCCTCCGGCAACGATTCGGCCGCACCGCTCGGCGGCTGCGCCACGTTCAGCTCCCGGGCCATGGCCTCGAACCGCCCCCGATCTTCGGCCAGATCGATCGCGTCGGGAGAGGTTCCCAGGATGGGGATCCCGGCCTCCTCCAGGCCGCGGGCCAGCTTGAGCGGGGTCTGGCCGCCCAGCTGCACCACGACCCCGACCGGCTTTTCCACCGCGGCGATCTCGAGCACATCCTCCAGCGTCAGCGGCTCGAAGTACAGCGTGTCCGACATGTCGTAGTCGGTCGAGACCGTTTCGGGATTGGAATTCACCATCACGGTCCGATAGCCCATTTCCCGGAATGCCATCACGGCCCGGACACAGCAGTAGTCGAACTCCACGCCCTGGCCGATCCGGTTGGGCCCGCTGCCCAGGATGATGACGGTCTTCTGCCCGGTGGTCTTCGCCTCGTTCTCCTCGTCGTAGGAGGAGTAGAGGTAAGGGGTGGAGGATGGAAACTCGCCGGCGCAGGTATCCACGGTCTTGTAGGCCGGGCGGATGCCCAGCCGGTGGCGCTCGCCGCGGAGGTCCGCTTCGGTCGCGCCGGTCAGATCGGCCAGCTGCCGGTCGGAAAAGCCGAGGCGCTTCATCCGGCGCAGGAGGGCGGATTCCGGGGCGGCGGCGGGGCTGCCCGGGCGCCATCCGGCCACCCACTCGGCTTCCGCTTCGATCAGATCCCGCATCTGGGCCAGAAACCAGGGATCGATCAGCGAGAGGCTGGCGACCTCCTCCACCGACATGCCGGAGAGCAAGGCCCGTTTGATCTGGAAGATCCGCTCCGGGGTGGGCGTCCGGAGCGCGCGGCGCAGACTCTCGGCATCCTCGTCCGG
>JBFXBG010000070.1:0-19361 GCA_050183505.1 Gemmatimonadales bacterium
CGGGTCGCGGCGTGGCGGAAGACCTCTTTCCCGTCCATCGCGAGGAAGTACCTTCCTTCATCCAGCTGGTCATGGGACACCCGCGGGTGGTACATCGATCCGGGGCCATCGACCCAGAGGCTCTCGGCCATGCTCCCGTCGCCATGGAGATCAAAGCCGAGGATGCCGCGGCCGGCTTCGTTTCCCGGGCCCAGCACCACGGCGCCGGCGCCATCGGCGAAGATCACCGCCGTGTTGCGCCCCCGGGTCGACACGTCCATGCCGGTGGACTGTATTTCGGCGCCGACGACCAGAACGTGCCGGTACATTCCGGTGCGGATCCAGGCATCCGCCACCGAGAGCGCGTAGATGAACCCGCTGCACTGGGTCCGGATGTCGATCGCCGGGATCGGGCCGGCACCCAGGTCACGCTGCAGGTAGATCCCGCCGCCGGGGAGGAAATGATCCGGGGAGCTTGTGGCATAGACGATCGCTTCCAGTTGCCCCGGCTCCAGCCCGGCCATGGCCAGCGCGCGGCGGGAAGCCGCCAGGGCCAGTTGCGCCTGGGTTTCGCCCTCCCGCACCCAGTGCCGTTTCTCGATTCCGGTTCGGGCCCGGATCCACTCATCCGATGTGTCCATCACCCGGGCCAGGTCGTCATTCGTCACGATACGCTCCGGCACGGTGAAGCCGGTCCCCAGTACGACGGTCGAGATCATGGTCTGATGAACGGGTCAGAGTTGGTGAAATCAGGGCGCCGGCCCGGGTGGGCTGCCGGGATGGTCCTGCTCGGTATGCTGGTGTCGTCGGCGGCCCGGGCGCAGGACCCCGGGCTCTTTCCCTCTCTCAACCGGCCGGTCGCGCCGGCGGTCTCGCCGGTCTGGGAGAGCGAAGCACTGCGGGACCGGAACCGCGAAGCCGGCCAGGTCTTCGACTGGCTGCAGCTGCACGCGGGAGACCGGGTGGCGGACATCGGAACCGGCTCAGGCTACTACGCCACGCGCCTCGCCCGGCTGCTGGGCCCGACCGCGATCATCTACGCCGAAGATATACACCCGGGGTACCTGGCCGAGCTCGAGGCGCGGCTGCTCCGGGAAGGCCTGACCAATGTGCGCGTGATCCAGGGCACGCGGGAGGATCCTGCCCTCACTCAGGCCTCGGTGGACGTGGCTATCCTGGGCCACATGTACCACGAGATCGCCAATCCCTACGAGTTCTTCTACCGGCTCTATCCGGCCCTGTCCCCCGGCGCCCGGGTCGCGATCGTCGAAGCCAACCGCAATGTCGAACGCCACGGGATCCCGCCCGATGCGGTCCGCTGCGAACTCCATGCCCTCGGCTACCGGGAACTCTTCTTCACCCCGCTCCTGCCGGGGGAAAGTTACCTGCTGGTGTTCAGCCCGCCAAAACGGCTCCCGGAGATCGATACGATCGAGCCGTGCGGGTACGGACACTGAGGGCCGGGACGGCCAGGACGGCCGAGGCCGCGACTCTGCGATCCCGTAACCCAGTGACTCCAGGCAATAGAGGGTTCACCGACCGGACTAACCGCGCCGCTTCGCCACCACCAGCCACCCCAGCCATCCCCACGCCATCCAGCTCAGCGCCTGCATCCAGTTGAGCGTGCGCCAGGTCTCCCAGAGCACGCCCACGGGGGTGAGGGGCAGGGGCCACCAGGCGTCGGCCTGCAGGTGATGGCGTTCGACGATCTGCACCCGGTCAGTCTCGTGCGCATGCAGCAGGTCGACCATGCGGCCGCACACATCGAACCCGGGCGTCCGCCACCCGGGCAGCGATACCAGGGTCCACGCCATGCTGGTGGCTCCCCAGCCGTGATTGTCGCTGACGCCGGTGAGCAGCAGGCCGGCCCCCCGGGCCAGCGCGATGACGCTGTCACGGTGTGCGCGGCTGAATTCGTTCGCCTTGGGTGCGGCATTGACGATCTCGAATCCGTCAACGCCGGCCCGTACGAAGGCTCCGAGGTTGTTCCAGTGGTTCCGGTCGTACTCGGGAATCGAGGCGATCGCCACGGCCCGGTACCGGGGCCAGGCGTCACGGAACAGCTGCAGGACCCCGCCCAGGGAATCGGCGTAGCCGCTCCGGTCCACGGCTTCGGTCGCGCCGAGCAGGACGATATGGGCCCGCCAGGCACTGACCTCGATACCGGGGCACAGGAACGGCGGCTGGTGGTTGAGTGTCAGGTGGGTGGAATCCGGATGGGGGGCGCCCGGAGGCAGGGCGGCGAGCCATCCGTCGATGGTATTGTGGTCGGTGATGAACTCCGCGTCGAAGCCGGCCCGGGCGTGCCAGCGCCGGTTGGCCTGCGCGTCGTACCCGCCCATGAGCGTTCCCTTGACGTCGTGGGAGGCGTTGGTGTGCGTATGCATGTCCACCGCGAGCCAGTCCGCGGGCACCCCCGCGAGCCCGGCCATCGGGCGGTGCCAGAGCATCCCGGCTCCCACGAAGCCGAGGAACAGGGCCAGGGCGAGGAGGGCCAGGCCCAGCTCCCGGATCACGCCCACCGGCGGTCCCGCATCCGGCTCCCGTCGACGGCGCCGGATCCCCGTCACGATCCGCCAGACGACGTAGAAGGCCGCGAGCCAGACTGCCCACGCCTTGAGCCGGCTCAGGCTCAGCATCGAGACGCCGTCCCACAGGTCGAACAGCGGGGCGAAGATCAGATTGAGCCAGGGGAAGTGCAGGTGAACCGAGGGCGGAAGCGCGGCCCCGGTCGGATCGCTCAGCGCAGGGGTACCGAGGACCAGCGCCGCCACGATCGCGATCATGAGACTGATGGGAAAGAGCGGGACGCGGCGGGGCAAGGAGAGAGCCAGAAGTGAGAAGTGAGAAGTGAGAAGTGAGAAGTGAGAAGTGAGAAGGGTGTGCCGGGCTTCGATAGCCGTGGAACGGTCGCTGGGATATACAGCTTTTGAGTCCCACGGGGAAGCCCGCACCTCCCGCCCGGTTACCTCTCACTTCTTCCTTCTCACTTCTCACTTCTCATTTCTCGCTTCTTTCTCCCTAGATCCCCCCAAACCACGGGTACCCCTGGTCCTCCCAGTAGCCGCCCGGCCGGTCGGTGGTGAAAGTCAGGCGGGTGAGATACTTGGTGAGCTTGTAGCCCAGTTTGATCGGGGAATAGAGCCGCAGGGGGCCGCCGTGATCCGGCATGAGCGGCCGGTCGTTGTGGGCGTAGGCCAGGATGGTCTGGGGGTGGCTGGCGCTCTTGAGATCCCACCCGTTGGAGTAGTAGATGAGCCCGCCGCCCCGCCTGGGCCCGGCATCGAAGCTGTCGAACCGGACGTAACGGGCGCGGTCGGTCGGCTGCACCATGGCCATGATGCTGGCGACCGGAACGCCGGCCCAGCTGCCGATCGCCGTCCAGCCCTCCACGCAGTGGTGCTTGACCGTGTAGCCTACCCGCGGGAGCGCCTGCAGCATCTCCAGGGTGAATCGCGTCGGGTGGCGGACCTCGCCCGCCACCTCGAGCGCCCAGGCCGCCGGGTCTTCCAGGACGGGCGGCCGGAGCCGGCCGTCGGGGCCGCGGTGGATGTAGTAGGTCGGGAAGTCCCGGGTCCGCCGGCTCACGGGATACTCGCGCGCCAGGCGCGTGTTGGAGAGAAAGACGTGCTCGCTCATCCAGTCATTGAGCCGGGAAACCGACTTGAGTCCCGGTACCAGCGGGCCGCCCTCCCAGCCGCAGGCGCTGGCCAGGGAGACGGCACCGCCGGCGAGGCCCAGGCGGAGAAAGTCGCGGCGATCGAGTGTACGGGTCATTGGCTTGGTCTCATTCTCATTTCACCACAGGGACACGGAGGGCCGGAGGCCCCGGCAGCCTGCCCGGGTTTCGGGAGGATAGAGTCGCGGCAACACGCGATCACTCTGTGCGCAACTGCTCCGTGCCTCCCTGATGAAACAGTCTGATGATCCCGGCCTGTGACCGTCCCGGCCGTCACGCCCCGGCCGACGGGAACTTCCCCCGGTACCACCCGGTGATCATCGCCCGCAATGATGCCGGATCCGCCAGGAACACGAGCACCACGTGCACCAGGGTGAACGCCACGAACAGCCAGACCGCCACGAAGTGCCAGTAGCGGGCCAGCTCGTAGCCGCCGAACAGGGCCGTGAGCCAGGCCAGCTGGATCGGCTTGTAGATGGCGAACCCGGTCAGGACGGAGATGGCGCCCAGGGCGACGATGAAGGTGTACGCCCCCTTCTGCAGCGCATTGTGCTTTCCCTGAGGCGGGTGGTCCTTCCGCAGGCGCAGGTAGTACATCTGCATCTGCCAGGCGGACTTCAGGTCGGCCGGCCGGAACAGCAGCGCTTTCCACTCACCCGTGAAGACCAGGAAGCCGAGGTAGACCAGACCGGTCAGGACGAAGGGCCAGGCCAGGGCGAAATGCCAGTTGAGCCCGCCGGCGAGCCACCCGCCCAGCCGGGCCCACTCCGGCGCGCTCGTGGTGCCGGTGATGATCTTGATCGGGTTGGGCGCCCCGTAGGACTGGTCCCGGGGCCCGAACAGCTGATAGGCGTTGTAGATCTGCAGGCCGCTCGCCACCATGCCGGTGAGCAGGATGGCGTTGGCCCAGTGGCAGAACCGCACGATCCCGTGGTGGCGCCGGACCGCCGGCCGGGGCGGCCGGGCCGGTGGACGATCCTCGACCACCGCGGTATCGGTGGGGTGAGTCATGGCAGATCCCGGATGAGTCCCGAGTAGAACGACGGGAAGGTCGAGATGGTTCCAACCCCGGGCCGTCAGACCCTCGGCCCGTCAGACCGCCCTACCGCCTGAACTGATACGCCAGCTTCACGAAGAACCCGTCGGCCGCGCGGGCCAGGTCGCTGAATCCGAGGGTCTGCTCCGAGGACATGAGGGTCCCGTAGCCGAAGAAGGCCACCGTGCCCGGGGTGGGTTCGAAGGACGCCAGGAGGTCCAGCCGGAAGTCGTTCCGCTCGCCGCCGGTGGCGGGGCTGCCCCCGATCAGGATCTGGTCGCCGGTGGCGGGATCGATGAGGTCGGCCCGCAGCTGAGAGACATACTCCCCGACCACCCGGAAGAACAGCGCCCGGTTGGGCTGGTACTCCAGTTTGAGCCGGGGGATGATGGTCCGGGCGAAGAGGGTCCCGTCGTTCGAGCGCAGAATGTTGGACAGGGTTCCCCGCATTTCGACCCGGATCGACTGGCTGGGGCGGAGGTTCACGGTACTGGTGAGCCGGGTCTCGGTACCCCGGGCCGCCTCGGGGAAGATCGCGACGCGACCCCGGCTGATCTGCACGGTGGCGTCGATCTGCCGGAAGACCGGGGTCGTCAGGCTGACCGACCCGTTGAATCCCGCTTCACCGTTCCGGGGCACGAAGGGCTGCGGTGCGCCGGGAGAACCGACAGCGTAATCCTCGTAATCCGCCGGCTCGTAGTCCACGAACTCGCGATTCAGCGCCACCCGCGCCTGCCAGCCGCCGCGGAAACGGAACGAGTTGTTGATCTCCTCGGCTCCTTCGATGGCGTCCCCGGCCAGGTCGCCATAGCGCCAGATCCGCCGGGGGCCGAAGAAGACAGTGTAGTTCTCCAGGAAATCCCCGCGGCCGCCGTACCAGCTGAACCGGTTGAACGCACTGGCCGTGACGATATCGTTGCGGTTCACGAACCCGGTCCGGCTCTGAAAGTCCGCCCCCACGCCGTCGAGCCGGTAGTTGAATCCCCAGGCCCGGCCGGTCCGGTCGAACTCGGCGTGCCAGAGCGGGGATGACACGGTGGAGGCGTTCTCCCGGGTCCAGGAGCCCCCGATCTGTCCCTCGAGGTAGTACAACCGGGCGAAGACATACCGCACGTCTCCGGCGATCACCCGGTTGTAGTCCTGGGACTCGAACAGGCTCCGGTCGGTGACCGTCAGCCCGGCGACCGAGTTCGAGCCGAAGTCGCGCCGCACCCGGGCCACGTTGAAGAAGGCGTTCTTCCTGGTGCCGTCGACGTCCTCATCGACCGCCGTCAGGTAGGCTACCCCCAGCGGCCCCATCTTGCCGGTCACCTTGCCGCCCAGGATGGGGTTGACGATCTGGCGGGTGTAAACCAGCTGGTTGGGGGTGGAGAAGAGCTCGATGCCTTCGAGAAAGAACGGGCGTTTCTCGGGGAAGAACAGGGCGAAGCGCTCGTTGACCGTCACCTGGCTGGCGTCCGATTCCACCTGGCTGAAATCGGGGTTGTAGGTCGCGTCGAGCGAGAGATTGGTGAGCCCGAGGCGCAGATTCACGCCGGCTTCCGGATTGACCTTCTCCCGGGTGAAGTCGCCGCTGACGGGATCGCGGAGCCCGTTGGCGGCGGCGGTCACGAACGGCTGGGCTTCCATGACCAGTCCGCGCTTGAGATCGTGCAGGCCGGTAATGGTGCCGGCCTGCAGCAGGAAACTGGCGCTCGCGCGGCGGACGTCGGTCCAGGTGTCGTTGTAGCCGGTGCGCTGGACCCGCCGGAGAATATTGATCCCCCAGGACTGGGGGCCGCTTCCGGGATAGCGCAGACTCTTGAAGGGGATCCGCACCTCTACCACATAACCCTGGTCGGTAACCCGGCCCTTGGATTCGTAGACGTAGTCGGGGTTCTTGTCGATGGTCCCGCCGAAGATGTTGCCCGCGCTCGACGCCCCCTCGCTGCGGACCCCGTCTTCCTGGGATCCGAGGGGGTTCACCGAAAAGAAGAAGGCCCGCCGCCGGTCGTTGAAGGTGTCCAGGTAGATGATGACGTAGTCGTCCGAGTCGATGTTGTCCCGGTCGGCGTTGGTGGCGCGGATGGCCTCGGGGTGATCGTCATGGGCGATGATCCCGAACCAGATCGCGTCCGGTGCATACCAGATCAGCACGTCGGTCTGTTCTTCGGCCGGGCGGCCGTCCACCGGCTCGTACTGGGAGAACCCGGTGAGCCGCGCCGCCTGGCGCCAGACGGGCTCATCCAGCCGGCCGTCGACCGTGGCCTCCACTTCCATCCGGGGGATGGTCACGGTCGGGCGTCCATGCCCGTCAACGCCGGGAGGGAGGGTATCGGGGACCTGAATCAACAGTGCGAGCAGAAGCGGTGTCATCTGTGCCGTTGCTGAGGAAACGGGGAGCCAACCCGCCCGGGATTCCGGGGGCGAGCCGGCGGCGCGGAAAAGTTAACCGGAACCGGTCGGACCTGTGAGCCGGTCTTGGGGCCTGGGTGCCGGCCGCGGCCTCCCCCGTTCCGGTCTGTCCGGCTCCGGGACAGGCAATCCCACGACCGGACACCGGGCGTGCTGAGGGGCCCCGGCGAGGCTCCGCAACCCTGCCCGCGACAAGCACATGCGGTTCGACTACATGGTACGTGCCTTGCCCGGTTCCTGTTCCAACCACACCCACCCACGCTCCCGGGGGACGCGCCCATGCGAGTTTTTCTCGCCGAAGTAGCCCAGGCATTCCGGTCCTTGATCCGCACACCCGGCTTCATGCTGTCCGCCATCCTGACCCTGGGTCTGGGCATGGGGGCCAGCACGGCCATCTTCACCCTGTTGCGCCGGGTGGTGCTCGACCCGCTGCCTTACCCGGAGGCATCCCGGCTGGTCCGGATCAAGAACCCCGTCGTGGCAGCGGGCGACGACGAATGGAACGTCTCCGGAGCCCAGTTTTTCTATTACCTGGAGCACGCGGGATCTTTCGACCGCATCGGACTGTATCGCCGCACCGGAGTCAACCTCCTCACCGAAACCGGCCCCGACCGGGTTCGGGCGGCCCAGGTCACCGCCGGGATGATGGATCTGCTGGGAGCGGCCCCGGCCGCCGGCCGCGTGATTACCCCGGCGGATGATGCTCCCGGCGCACCGCCGGCAATCGTGCTGTCCAACGGATTCTGGAGACGGCAGTTCGGCGGCGATCCCGCCGTGGTGGGGACGATGCTGCGGCTGGATGGCCGGGCATACCGGGTGATCGGCGTGATGGCCCGCGGCGTGGAGCTGCCCCCCGAGCGCGGGCTCCCGGCCGGGCAAGGCACTGACGTGTGGCTGCCGCTGCAGCTCGATCCCGCGCAGCGCCTGCAAAGCCATACCTACCCGGGAATCGCCCGGCTGGCAGGCGGAGTGAACCTGGAGCAGGCCCAGGCGGAGGTGAATCGGATCCAGGACGAGCTGCCGGCCGCCCGGCCGGATGTGTACACCAGCCGGTTCTTCGAGCGTTTCGGATTCCATACCAGGATCTACCCGCTGCGGGACTACGTCGTCGGGGATGCGGCCCGGCGGCTCTGGATCCTGTTCGGCGCGGTCGGGCTGGTGCTGCTCATCGCATGCGCCAACGTGGTGAACCTGTTCCTCGCCAGGATCGAAAGCCGCCGGACCGAGACCGCGATCAGATCGGCGCTCGGCGCCGGTACGGGCGGTCTCCTCCGGCTTCGACTGGCGGAGAGTCTCCTGCTGGCGGCGGGTGGCGGGGTGCTTGCCCTGCTGCTCGGGCTGTGGAGCATCCAGGCGCTGCTGGTGCTGGCTCCCACCGGCATCCCACGGATCGAGAACATCCGGCTCGATGCCGACACAGTCGGCTTCGTTGCCGGCCTGATCCTGCTGGTGGCGGTGGCGCTGGCCGTGCTGCCGGCGCTGCGTTCCGGCGCGGCCGATCTCCTTGCCTCGCTCCGGGCCGGCGGCTGGCATACGCCGGGCCGGGAACGCCGCCGGCTTCAGACGGTGCTCCTGGCGGGACAGGTCGCCCTCGCCCTCGTGCTGGTGACGGCCGCCGGCCTGCTCGGGCGGAGCTTCCTCCGGCTCGGCGCGGTGGATCCCGGGGTCGATCCCCATGGCGTGCTCACGGTCCAGCTCTACCGGCCGGCCGATCAGGAGGAGGACCACGAACGCATCTGGCGGTTCTATGACGGCGTCCTGTCCCGGGTGCAGGCCTTGCCGGGAGTCACCGCGGCGGGTTTTGGTGATGCACTGCCGCTGACGGACAACTTTGGCTGCACGGTGCAGTCGTTCGGGGATCCCGCGGTGGGCCAGCGGCTGGCCGATGGCGGGGGCAACAGTTGCGCCGGTGAAGTCCGGGTCACGCCCGGGTATTTCCAGGCGCTCGGGATTCCCCTCGTTGCTGGACGGTTCCTGACCCGGGACGATTTTGACAGCCCTTCCCGGGGCTCGGTGGTGGTGAGCCGTGCGTTTGCCGAGCGGTTCTGGCCGGGAGAGGATCCGATCGGCAAGGAGGTGCGGTCCGCGCAGGTCGGGCCGCCCTATTACCGGGTCGTCGGTGTCGCGGGCGACATCCGCGGTGCCTCGCTCAGCGAACCGCCCCCGCTGGCTATCTACTATCCGATCGCCCCCATTCCCGGAGACGACGCCCGCTGGGGGCCGCTCTACCTCACGGTACGGTCGAACCGGGCGGACATCCCCTCGCTGCTGCCCGCCCTGCGCCGGGCCGTGGGTGCGTCCGACCCCACGATTCCGCTGGCCAATCCAGAAGAGATGACCGATCTGGTCGACGGGGCACTCGCCCAGCTTGGCTTTAGCATGACGCTCCTCGGCATTGCGGCCCTGGTGGCCCTGGCGCTCGCGGGGGTGGGGCTCTATGGACTCGTCTCGTACGTGGTTTCCCGCCGGATTCCGGAGATCGGCATCAGGCTGGCGCTGGGCGCGCGTCCCGGCCAGGTGGAGGGCCTGGTCCTGCGCGGGGCCGGGGGGACCGTGGCTGTCGGTGCGGGTATCGGGCTGCTGGGTGCGCTGATGCTGACGCGTATCCTGCGGAGCCAGCTGTTCGAGGTGAGCCCGTTGGATCCGGCGGCGTTCCTCGTGGCGGTCGTCGTCCTGGGGCTGGTCGCCGGCCTTGCCGCATGGCTTCCCGCACGGCGCGCGGCCCGGGTGGATCCGAACGTGGCGTTGAAGGCGGAATGACGGAAGGACGGAAGGACGGAAGGACGATGCCCCCCCTCCGTCTCTCCGCCCTTCCATCCTTCCGTCCTTATTCGTATCGCAACGCCACGATCGGATCGAGTTTGGCCGCGCGGCTGGCGGGCCAGAGGCCGAACACGATCCCCACCGCGGCGCTGAAGCCAAAGGCCATGAGCACCGCCTGGCTGGAGATGAGCGTATTCCAGCCGTAGCTCTTCGCCATGATGTTGGAAACCCAGATCCCACCGCCGATCCCCAGCAGCCCGCCGATCAGGCAGAGCACCAGCGCCTCGATCAGGAACTGGGCCAGGATGTTGATCCGGGTGGCGCCGAGCGCCTTCCGGACCCCGATCTCCCGGGTGCGTTCGGTGACCGAGACCAGCATGATGTTCATGATGCCGATGCCGCCCACCAGGAGGCTCACCGCCGCGATCCCCGCCAGCAACGAGCCGAAGACTTCGGTGGCCTGCTGCTGGGTGGCGAGGATCTCCTGCTGATTCCGGATCTGGAAATCGTTGTCCGCGCCGGGCCGGATCTTGTGCTCCCGCCGCAGCACCCGCTCGACGTCCACCATGCCCTGGTCCAGCGGCGTGCCGGCCCGGACCTCCACCGAGATCGACCGGACGCGGTCGGTGCCGAGGACGCGGTATTGCGCTGTCTGCAGCGGGATCAGGACCTGCTCGTCCACGTTCTGCCAGCCCCCGCCCGTGGATCCTTTCCGGCTCAGCACGCCGATCACCTCAAACGGGATGCCCCGCAGGAGGATGGTCTGATTGATGAGCGCGGCCGGATTGACCTCCAGCATCTCCGGTACGTCGGACCCGACTACGGCATAGCGCTGGCGGGCGTCGTTGTCGCCCTTGGTGAACATGCGGCCGAAGGGGATGGTATAGTTCCGGACCGTGGCGTAGTTGGCGGTCGTTCCGGTGACGGACAGGTTCAGGTTCTTGTTCCCGTACTTCACCTGCATCCCGGTCGACAGTTCCGGGACGACCGCGCTCAGCAACCGGGCATCCCGGGTCAGGGCCTCGGCATCGTCGGTCGTGAGACTCACCCGGGTGCCGGAAGCGCGGCCGCGGTCGAACGACTGCCCGGGGTAGATCGTCAGCAGCCGCGCGCCCATGGCGGCGATCTGCTCTTCCACGGCCTTCTGGGCCCCCTGACCGAGCGAGACCATCGTGATGACGGCGCCGACGCCGATGATGATGCCCAGCATCGTCAGGAACGAGCGCAGCTTGTTGGCCCGGACCGACGAGAAGGCGACGGCGACCGTTTCGCCTACGTTCATCATATCAACGGCTCCCGCTCGAGGAAGATGACTGGGACTGCCGGAGGCCGCCCATGCTGCCGCCGCCGGTCACCCGTTCGATGCGCTCCTTGAACTCCTGCTGCGATTGCACCAGGCTGGCGCTCGGCAGCAGCAGCACGGAGTCCTTCGCGGTCAGGCCGGATACGACCTCGCTGTAGTCCAGGTCCGTGAGTCCGGTCTGCACCCAGGTCGGCGTCGGCTTGCCGTCCCGCAGCACGAAGACGATGTAGCGGCCGCCGAACTGGTAGTCGTTGCTGCTGGCGCGCGGGCGGCCACCGCGGCCTCCGCCCATACTCGCGAACACCTTCCGCAGCAGCGCCGATTCCTCGGACGTCGGCTGCTGGCCCGACATCCGCTTGGCCATGATGTCGCGAATCTGTTTCTCGGTGACGCCCTCGGGGAGCGGGACACTCCGGCCGTCCGGGAGCGTGTAGACATTTCCCTTGGGCTTGACCGCGGTATCGCCGCCGGCGGTCGCCGGTCCGGCGCCCAGGGAATCCCGGGAGGTCGCCTGCTGGGCGGCCGCCAGTTCCTTGGTCACGTCCTCGGGGTTGAGCCCCAGGACCTGCGCGGCCGAGCCGACGTCCCGTTGGGTCCGGAGGGCGGAGTTCGGGATGGCCAGAACCCCCTGGCGGCTGCCGACGTGGATCTGGACTTCGGTGTTCATGCCCGGGCGGAGCAGACCCTGCCGGTTCTGGATCCGGATCAGGACCGGGAACATGGTCACGTTCTGCGAGGTCTCGGCCAGTGGCTCGATCTTGAGGACCTGGCCTTCGAATGGCTGGTTCGGGTAGGCGTCGACCGTCACGGTGGCCTGCATGCCCGGCCGGATCTTGCCGATGTCGGTCTCATCCACCAGCGCCTGCACCTGGACCAGGCCGAGGTCGGCCATTGAAAGGAGAACGGTGCCGCCGCCGACGTCGCTGGTCGGGGAGGAGATCACCTGGCCCCGTTCCACCAGCTTCTGGATGACCGTGCCGCTGATCGGCGCCCGGACCTCGGTATCCTCCAGCTGGATCCGGGCGTTTTCCACCGCGACCTGAGCGCCCACCAGACTCGCCTTGGCGTTGGCCAGGGTCAGCTGGGAGGTCTCATACTCGGTCTCGGTGATCGACTGGGACTTGTACAGTTCCTCCGAACGGCGGGCCTGGGCCTCGGCGTTCGTCAGGGTCGCCTTGGCCACGACCAGTTCGGCCTCGGCCTGATCGAGCCGGTTTCGCGCGGTGCGCGGATCCACCTTGACCATGAGCTGGCCGCGCTTGACCTCCTGGCCGGTTTCGACGCTGATCTCCAGGATTTCACCCGAGGCCTTCGATTTCACCTCGACGGTGGTGTCGGGCTGGATGGTGCCGGCGGCCTGCGCCGACACGACGATGTCCCGGGTCTCCACGGGTACCGCCTGGTAGACCGGAGCGGCCGCCTGCTCTTCCTTGGCACAGGCACCGAGGATCAGGGCGGCGAAGATGGCTGCGTATCGATAAGTCATATAGTGAGACAGGTGTTAGGGGTCAGGGGTCAGGCATCAGGGCCCGGGACGGGGAGTCGGGGTCGATTCCCCTGCTCTCCACCCCTGACCCCTGGTTCTCAGTTGCTGGCAAAATCCTTCTCGATCCGCCCGTCCAGAATGTGCACCTGGCGCTTGGCGTGTTCCGCGATGTCGTGCTCATGCGTCACCAGGACGATGGTCTGCCCTTCCCGGTGCAGGGTGTCGAACAGCGCCATGATTTCGGCGCCGGTGGCGGAGTCCAGGTTCCCGGTCGGTTCGTCCGCCAGCAGAATGCTGGGCCGGTTGACCAGGGCCCGGGCCACGGCCACGCGCTGGCGCTGGCCGCCCGAGAGCTCGTTCGGCTTGTGCGTCATCCGGTCCTGGAGGCCCACCCGGGTCAGCGCTTCCTCGGCCTGCTGTTTCCGCTCCCGGCTGCTTAGTCCGGCGTAGACCAGCGGCAGCTCGACGTTGTGCAGCGCGGTGGCCCGGGGAAGCAGGTTGAACGTCTGGAAGACGAACCCGATCTCCTTGTTCCGAATCCTCGCGAGCTGATTGTCGCTCAGCTCGGAAACCCGGAATCCGTTGAGCCAGTACTCGCCTTCGGTCGGGGTGTCCAGGCAGCCGATCATGTTCATCAGCGTGGATTTCCCCGAGCCCGAGGGCCCCATGACGGCCACGAACTCGTTGCGGCGGATCACCAGGTCCACCCCCCGCAGGGCGTGCACGACCTCGCCCCCCATGTCGTAGTTCCGCTGAAGATTCCGGGTCACGATCACCGCATCCCGGGGTACTTCCGGCGGGAGCTGGGCCATCCGTTCCGCTGTGCTTTCGATTGCTGGGCTCATAGGGATCGTCCGATCAGGGCTTCGATTTGGGCCTTGGCGCGCAGATACGCGAACTGGCTGTTGACGAGGTCGACCTCGGCCTGGGCCAGGCTCTCCTGCGAGGTCAGCAGGTCCACGATGGTGGAAACGCCCAGCCGGTACCGCTCCTGCTGGACCCGGAGGTCCTCTTCCGCCGCGGTTACGCTGATGCGGCTGATCTCAATGCGCTGACGCGCCGCGTCCAGCGCGGCGAGTTGCGCGGTGAGCTGGGCATCGACCTGGCGGCGGGCATCCTCGGCCTGGGCCGAGGCCGCGTCCAATGCCGCGGACTGGGTGGTGATGTTGCGTTCCCGCGAGAATCCGTTGAACAGCGGCCAGGACAACCGGATGCTGGCCTGGCGCTGGTTGAACAGCTGGTAGTCGTTCCGGTCATTCCCGCTGTAGTTGTAGCTGCCGCTGAGCGACAGGCTCGGCCAATAGGCCGACTTGGCCGCGGAGAGATTGGCCCGGGCCGCGTTGGCGCTGGCCTCACTGCTCTGGACCTGAGGGGAGTTGTCCCGCGCCGCCTGCCGGATCTCGTCGGGGTTCAGGGTCGCGATCACGTCGTAGTAGGCCGAGTCGTCCACCGCCGATACCCTCCCGTCTACCCCGATCAGCCGCCCCAGGTTCGCCTCGGCGGTCGCCAGCTGGGTCTCGGCGTCCACCAGCTGCAGCCGGGTATTGCCCAGGTTGACCAGCGACCGCAGGGAATCGGACCGGGTCGCGGTGCCGTTCTGCAGCTTGGCGATCGAGACCTTGAGCTGCTCCTCGGCCCGCCGCACGCTGGCCCGACGAACCGCCAGCAGATGCGAGGCGTACAGCGCGTTGAAGAATTCGGTCGTCGTGTTGAGCCGGCTCTGGAACCGGGCGTTCACCAGGCCGGCATCCGCGGCGGTGCCCTGCGCCTTGGCCGCGCGGATGTCCGCACCCCGCCGGAACCCGGTGAACAGATCGACGCTGGCACTGAGCCCCATGCTGAGACTCTTGCTGCTTGAGTTTCCGCTGATCACCTGCCCGGTGATCGGATCCGTCCGGGAGATGCCCTCCGAGAAACTGTAGCCGCCGCTCGAGTTGGCGTTGATACTCGGCAGGAAACTGCCGTAGGCGGCCCGCAGCTGGGCGCCCGCGTTGCGCACGCTGCCCTGGGCCTGGATCACGCCGGGGGTGACCCGCTCGGAAAGCCGGATGGCCTCCTCGAGCGTGACGGCCGGCCGCTGCTCCTGCTGGGCAGCCGCGGAACCCGCGGCCAGCGTGGTGGCCGTCAGGACGGTCAGAACGAAAATCGTGTTGTATCTCATGGCTTTCCAGGTGGCTCCTCGCGGTCCCGCCGGTACCGCTGGATCATCTCGTTGTAGGCGTTTACCTGCTCGGGGGTCAGTTGCTTGCGGATGTCACTACTGATGGAATCCCGCAAAGTTCCAAAGCGGGGGCCGACTTCGCGCCAGATGGAATCCATGGACGCGCGGTAGCGGTCCACGATGGCGCGGACGCTGTCTTCCTGGGCAGGCGTCAGGTTGAGGTCCCGGGCCAGCGACTTCAGATGATCGTCCCGGTCCCGCCGGTCCTCGTGGCCGCCGCGGATCCGCGCGCCCCGGTCCGGCCGGGTCAGGGCCACGGTGGCGCCGCCGGCCACCGCCCCGCCGAGGAACACGGCGAGCAGCAGGAACGAGGCTTTCCAGGTTGAAGTTTTCATCGGCTCCCGGGTCCATCCTGGGCCATCCGCAGACAGCCCCTGAAAAACGATATCTCGCGATGCTCCACATCACCCCGCATGATTCACCGCTCCAGCACGACCTGCAGGATCGTCTCCTGATCCGGCCGGTTGGGGGAGAACAGTTCCGCCGGGGCGTCACCCGGCCGGACGATGTCCGCCACGGTGGTCGCCTGGGCCGGCTGACCCTGGAGCACGGCCCAGAGGCCCGCGCCCGCCAGCAGCGCCAGAACCGCGGCCACACTCGGCCGCCACCAGTCGGAGAGGACGTCGATCGCCGTCTCCGACCGGAGCGCCGCCATCACCCGGGCGGCAAAGGCCTCGGCATCAGCCGCCTGCAGGATCTCGCGCAGGGCGGCGCCAAGCTCGTGGTCCCGGTCCGGGTCGAATGGGTTCAGCGTCATTGTCATCCCTCGTGAAAGGGCTTCAGTGCCAGGCGCAGCGCGCGCCGCGCGTGAAACACATCTGATCGCACCGTACCGACCGGAACGCCGACGATCTCCGCGATCTCCGCATGCTCGTACCCTTCGGCGTCAAACAGCGTGACCGCAATCCGCTGGCGCTCCGGGAGCCTGGCCAGCGCTTCCTGCAGCCGGCGGTGCAGCAGCACCCGGTCGGTCTCGGTTTCCGGCGAGGCCTGCCGGGACGGCGCCGTCTCCGGCAGCGCCTCGGTCCGCCGGACCCGGCGCCGCCGCCGCAGGTCCGCGGCCGCGTTGGTCACGATCCGCATGAACCAGGGCGCGAACGGCCGGGTCGGGTCAAACCGGTCCAGGTGCCGCCATGCCAGCAGAAACGCGTCCTGAACGGCGTCATCCGCATCCTCGGGGTTCTGCAGAAGGGCCCGCGCGACCCGCCTTGCGGCCGGGGCATGCCGGTCCACCAGCTGCCCGAAAGCGTCTCCGTCCCCCGCGGCGGCCCGGACGGCGAGGTCGGCGTCGCTCACGTTGGGTTTACGTGGAACGGGGCTGAAACGTTGGGGGTCCGGCATGGGGGAATGATAAGCGGATGGTGCAAAGGGGTTTGGCTTGACGGGCCGCGGGGCGGGGGCCGCCGTTCCCGATCCGGGCGTCGTGCCCCGACGTTTCGTTGCAGGCGGTCCATTCCGTTGCGCCTTCCGGTCCCGGTGCATCGGGAAACAGGACGGATATCTCCTTGCCGCGTGGGAGATTCGGGATGTGCACCTTGTCGTCCCGTGCCCGGTATGGGACTCGCAAGGTCGGACGGCCGTCCGCTGCGGTGTGACTGAGATCTGCATCACCGCACCCTCGGGTCCGGAGCGGCAGTTTGCTCCGTGCTCCTTCCGGCTGCCCTGGCGAACCAATGAGTCCCGAACCAGTCCGCTTGACCATCGGCTATGTGGCCGAGCGGGTTCCCCGCCTGAATGACGCCCCGGCAGCGGCCGAGATCGCCGCCCTGGGTCAGGTCGGGGTCGATGTGGAGCTGTTTTCGCTCAGCCTGCCGCGACAGCCCGGCGCCCGGGTGGTAGCCAACGGGCTGGAATCCCGGCTGTGGTATCTCATCCCGCCCGATGATGAGCTCAACGCTCCCGAGTTCTACGCGACCGTCGAAGAGGCTCCCGACCTGGTGCCCGATCCCTGGGTCTTTCCGGCCCAGGCCGCCGACGCCACGCCGCGCGAGATGTACCAGGCCGTACGACTGGCGGGCCAGGTCCTGCGGCGAGGCATCCGCCATCTGCACAGCGAAGATGCGGCCGCTGCCGCGTCGGTCGCCCGGCTGGCCGCGCGGCTTGCGGGCATCCCATACAGTCTTTCCGTGACCGGCCCCGACCTCACCGTGCCGGGGCGGGAGGTCAAGGCCCTGCGCCGCAAGCTGGCCGATGCCGCGGCCATCCTGGTCCGTACCCGGCGCCACGCGCTGATGGTGCGTGACCTCCAGCCCGAACCGCCGGTGCGGCTGATCTATCACGGTATCGAGGTGGCCGGGTACCTGTTCGAGGACCCGGGGAGCCGGCCTCCGCGGATCGTGGCCGCCGGAAACCTGTCGGCGGCTTCCGGGCTCCAGTACCTGGTGGACGCCTGCGGCTTCCTGCGCCAGCGGGGCCACCGCTTCGAGTGCCTCATCGCCGGGACGGGCCCGCTGGAGGACGAAATCCGCAGCCGCATCCGGGCGCGAGGACTGGACGGAACCGTCCGGCTGGAACAGCCCGCGTCACAGGAGGTGGTCGGGGAGATTCAGGGAGCGGCAGCGCTGGTCGCGCCGTTCGTTTTCGGCGGCAGCGGGCTCGGCGAGGAGATCCCCTCGACGGTACTCCGCGCCATGGCGGTGGGCACGCCGTGCGTCGTCACCGACGCATACGCGCTGCCCGAGGTCGTGCACGACAATGAAACCGGGCTGATGGTGCCTCAGCGGAGCCCGGCCATGCTGGCCGTGGCACTGGAACGGCTGCTCCATGACCCCGGTCTCCGCAGCCGGATTGCCATCCGGGCGCGCGCGCTGGTGGAGGAACAGTTCGATCTGATCCGGAACGCGGCCAGCCTGGCGGCCCTGTTTCGCTCCCAGTCCACCGGCGGCCGTCCCCGCGGACGCCCCCCGGCTTCCCCCTCCAGCACCTGAGCGGCCCCTGGCGCGTCGTGGTTCCTCCTTCCGCCGCGCCACCGCTTTGGACCTCAGTCCTCGCCAGTCACTCTTCCGCTCTCCGCCGGATCGCCTCCCGTCCGGCCGCGACGGCCAGCCAGACGCAGAGCACGCCGAAGACGCCGGACATGACCCGGGGCAGTACCAGAAAGAGGGCGCCCAGGGCCACCAGGACCAGGGCGAGCGGGCCATAGATCGACCGGCGGGCGCCGGTCACGGCGGTCCAGAGAATGACGACAGCGCGCCGCCTCCGTTCCCGCCGGGACTGCCGGTGCTCGGGCGGCTCATCGGGAGGCTGCCGGGCCAGTTTGCTGGGCAGGACCCGCTGCAGCGACTGTGGCGCGCGCAGCCGTCCGCGGACGACTTCGGCGCTGTGGGTGAGATCCCGGCGGTACTGTTCCTCCATGGAGAGGGCGAACGCGCGATCTTCGATCAACACGTCGAGTTCGTAGTTTCCCAGCAGGCTCGAGGCGTTGAGGTTGCTGGTGCCGATCCGGACCCAGCGGCCGTCCGCCACGCCGGTCTTGGCGTGGAGCATCGGGCCATCCCACTCATAGATCCGGATGCCGGCCCGGAGCAGATCCCGGTACCCGATCCGGGTCAGGTTTCGGACCAGGGGTACATCGCTTGACCCGGGGACCAGCATCCGGACATCGACGCCTTCCCGGGCGGCATCCACGAACGCGGTGAACAGCCTGGGCGGCGGAACCATGTAGGCGTCGGTGATCCAGATCCGCTCCCGGCTGGATGCCGCCAGCATTTCCAGCACCTTGTAGGCCCGCTCCCTGCCCGGCCGGCCGGCGATGATGCGGACCGTGGCATCCCCCAGCGCCGGCATGCTCCTGCTTTCGACCGGGCTCACGCGCCCGCCGGCCCGCTCCCAGGTACCGGTGAAGGCGGCATCGAGCGCCGTCGCTCCCGGCCCGGCGATCTCGATGCCGGTGTCGCGCCAGGGCAGGATGCCCCGGGCCTCGTCTCCCATCCATTCGTCGCCGATGCAGAGGCCGCCGGTGACGGCCCGGTTGCCGTCGGTGACGATCAGTTTGCGATGATCCCGGGATATCGTGGCAAAGATGTTGAGTACCCTGGGCGGGTTGAACTCACGCACCTCGCACCCCGCCTCCCGGAGGCTGCGCCAGAGCCGGCCCCGGGTGGTGACGCAGCCCAGCCAGTCGTACAGGACCCGTACCTCGACCCCCTCACGGGCACGGGCGATGAGCGCCTCGGCGAACCGCCAGCCGGTGCGGTCGGATCGGATGATGTAGTTCTCGAAATGGATCCGCTCCCGGGCCCGGGAGATCATGTCGAGCATGACCTCGTAGGTGGTCGGCCCGTCAATCAGCAGCTGGACGCGATTTTCCCCGATGGGGCGGGCGCCGGCGGCTCGGTCGAGAGCGGTGGTGAGCACTGAACGGACGGTTTCAGGTCGGCGTCAGTGACTGGCCAACAGTGAACAGTAAACGGTGAACGGGCCGCGAGTGCACCGCCTCGATCCCGGATCCGGTCGTCGTTCACCGATCACCGGGTCCACCGCCAAGGCCCAGCTTCGCCT
>JBFXBG010000071.1:0-19358 GCA_050183505.1 Gemmatimonadales bacterium
GAACGTGTAGAGGATACCGGACCCGTCCAGGGTCCAGGCCGGGTCGAGGTCGGTGCCCAGGTTGTAGGTCAGCTGTCGGGCGGCGCCGGAGCCAAACGTGCCCGGCTGTCCCTGCGGTGGAGTCGCGAAGGGGTCGGCATGGCAGGCCGCAAGGGCCAGGACGGCCAGGATGGCGATGGTGGCCGGTCGCGGCCGATGACTGCCGGAGGATTGGTTCATAGCCCTCAACGAGTGTTCGTGGGCCAGCGTCCTGCCCTTCCGTCCTTCCGTCCTTCCGCCCTATCTGACCTCAAACAGCCACAGATCGGCCCGGTGGTTGGTCGCGTTGAAGTCCGATTCCGGGACCGTATGCGCCGGCGCATAGGGCGTGACCTCCACGACGAGATACCGGCCATCGGGTGAAAACGTCGGGTGCCGGAAGAGTACGCTGTCGGTGGAGAAGGTCACCGTCAGGGAATCGGTCAGATTGACGATATGCAGGTCCCCGCCTTCATCCCGTTGGACCCAGCCGTGGGCCACCTCGTTCTGCCAGACCACGCTGCGGCCCACGACCGCTGCGAGCCGAGTGCCGTTCACCGCGACGTCCCGCGCGATGTTCCCCGGGCCGAAATCATAGACCTGGGTGACCCCCCCGGTGGCCAGGTCCCGCCGGTAGACCCGGGAGTCGCCGCCCAGCGTGTAGTAGATGACGTCCGGCTCACCGCTCACCGCAACGGATGAGGCGTAGTCTGTGCCCGGAACGATCGAGAACACCGGTGTGGCCCCCGACAGGTCCAGGCTGACGATGTCGAGACCGGTGAAGAACGTGTCGGGATAGAATGTCGATCCCTCATAGAACAGCATCTCGGCGAGGTACACCGCCCGGGTTTCCGACAGCCAGGCCGGCAGGCGGATGCTCGAGTGGATCCGGCCGTTGGGGGCGGTATACGGGATCGGTGTAAGGGTTGTCGAACTCCATGGATGGGTGATGCTGGCCAGCTGGAGGGACGACGAGCCGAGTTTCTGCTGCCCGATCCAGGACACGACCTGATGGTAGAGCAGCCTGCCTCCGGGCGATACCGCCGGGGCCTCCATGAGGTTGGTCGAGTCCTCCTGCGCCGGATCGGTGGGACAGATCCGGCGGCTGATCACGCCACCCTCTGGCGGGAGGATCGTCAGGCACCGGTCGTGGTCGAGCCGGTCTTCGCGTTCCGAGGAGTAGAGAATCCCCGTGCCATCGGGCAGCCAGGTGGGGGTGCGGTCATCGCCCACGTTGTAGGTGAGCCGCCGGGGGAACTGGGTCGACCTCGGACCATCGACCGTCTGCTGGCCGGCTGCGAACGGCTCGCTGTGGCCGCATGCCGCCGCCGCCAGGATGGCGACCAGCGCCGCCGGGCTCGTGACCCGGCGCCGGCGGACGCCGGGATATGGGGAAGTAGTCGACACAGTCGATTGAACCTGTCAGGGGAAGCTCAGCGGGCTGCCATAGAGACGAACCGCGGAGGAGGCTCTACACAGCGGCCCCACGGCGGCACTCACTCCGGCCCGGCCGCGCCGTCGGGCTCGGACCCGGTGTCCGGTTCCGGGACAACCAATCCCACAAACGCACACCAGGGGTCGGCCGGCAGTCCATAACTTATTGACTTTCAACGTTCTGGCCAGAGTCACGGTGGCACGGACCTTCCCTCTGTCCGGGGCAGGGTAGAGACCGTTCAACCGTTGTTGAGGAGTACGCTGTGGACATTCCGCGGGCACCTGTTCGGAAGAAGCGCCGGCTGATTTACGGGGGCATCGGCGTCGCCGCGTTGGCGATCACTACCGTGGCGCTGGGCAGCCTCAAGCCCGCCGCGCCAACGGTCAACCGGGATATCGTGCTCCTCGATACGGTGCGGCAGGGATCGCTTCTGCGGGAGGTTCGCGGGCCGGGGACGCTGGTCCCCGAGCAGATCCGCTGGATCTCGGCGGTCGTGGCTGGGCGGGTGGAGAAGCGGCTGGTCGAGCCGGGCCAGCGGGTGGAACCCTCCACCGTGCTCCTCGAGTTGAGCAACCCGGATGTGCAGATCCAGGTCCTGAACGCGGAGCGCCAGTTGACTGCCGCCGAGGCGGAGCTGGTCACGCTCCGGACGTCGCTGGAATCCCAGCGGCTCAATCAGGCCGCGACGGTGGCGTCGGTCAATCAGCAGTACCGGGAGGCGAAGCGGAACGCCGAGGCGAACGAGGAACTGGCCCGCCAGGGGCTCATCTCCACCAACGAGCTCAAGACGGCGCAGGATCGGGCGGACGAGTTGACCACCCGGCTGCAGCTGGAGAAGGACCGTCTCGCGCTGTTCGAGTCCACCATGGAGGGACAGCTCCGGGTGCAGCAGGAGCAGGTGGACCGGCTGCGCTCCATCGCCAGCTTCCAGCGGTCCATGGAGAACTCGATGGTGGTGCGGGCCGGTGCCAGCGGCGTGGTGCAGGAACTGCCGCTTGAAGTGGGGCAGTGGGCGAACTCCGGCGCGGTGCTCGCCAAAGTCGTCCAGCCCGGCAAGCTCAAGGCCGTGCTCCGGATCCCGGAGACCCAGGCGAAGGACGTTCAGCTGGGCCTGTCGGCCAGGATCGATACCCGCAACGGCATCATTCCGGGCCATGTGGTCCGGATCGACCCCGCCTCGGTGCAGAGCAGCGTCACCATGGATATCGCGCTCGACTCCACCCTGCCGCCGGGCGCGCGGCCCGACCTCAGCGTCGACGGAACCATCGAAATCGAACGGCTGGAGGACGTCGTGTACATGGGCCGCCCGACCTACGGCCAGCCCAACAGCACGGTCGGCATCTTCAAGCTCGAAGCCGACGGCTCGCACGCCAGCCGGGCAAGCGTCAAGCTGGGCCGGGCTTCGGTGAACGCCGTGGAAGTGGTGCAGGGCCTGAAGCCCGGCGATGTGGTCATTCTCTCGGATATGTCGCGGTGGGACGCGGTGGATCGCGTCCGGCTCCGCTGAGTGCCCAGGCCTCCCTCTCTTTTCCCATCACCCAGGATCCTGTCATGACACAACCCGGCGACGTCCTCATCCGGCTCGAAGGTATCAAGAAGGTCTTCTACACCGACGAGCTGGAAACCCACGCCCTGTCGGACATCCATCTGGAGATTCAGGACGGGGAATACGTGTCCATCTCCGGCCCCTCGGGCTGCGGGAAGACCACCCTCCTGTCGATTCTGGGCCTGCTGGATACTCCGACCGGCGGCACCTACACGCTGGCCGGACAGGAAGTGGCCCAGCTCAAGGCGGCCGACCGGGCCCGGGTCCGCAACCGGCAGATCGGCTTCATTTTCCAGGCCTTCAATCTGATCGGTGATCTCACGGTCTACGAGAACGTCGAATTGCCGCTCACCTATCGCGGCATGCCGGCCGCCGAGCGCAAGCAGCGGGTGATTGCCGCGCTGGAGAAGGTCGGGATGTCCCATCGGGTCAAGCACTACCCGGCCCAGCTCTCCGGCGGTCAGCAGCAGCGGGTGGCGGTTGCCCGGGCCGTCGCCGGCGAACCGGCGATTCTGCTGGCGGACGAGCCGACCGGAAACCTCGATTCCCAGAACGGCGAGGCCGTCATGGAACTCATGCGGGAGCTGCATCGGGGCGGCGCGACCATCTGCATGGTCACCCACGACCCGCGCTACGCCCGCTACTCCCAGCGCGAGGTCCACCTCTTCGACGGCCGCGTGGTCCAGGAGAGCATGATCGAGGCATGATGGGCGAGAAAGAAGAAGTGAGAAGTAAGAAGTAAGAAGGGAGAAGGGAGAAGGGAGATGGGAGATGGGAGATGGACCGGGCTGCGGTCCCCGCGTGGATCGCAGGCCCGGAAACCGTTTGCACCCTGCATGCCGCACCCGAACCGGCCTTCGCCATGTCCGATTTCCGCCTTGCCCTCCGTGGTCTGGTCCGTTCCCCCGGGCTGACCCTGCTGATCGTCCTGTCCCTGGCGCTCGGCATCGGCGCCAACACGACGGTGTTCACCTGGATGGATACGCTGGTGTTCCGGCCGTTGCCGGTCGTCCCCCAGCCGGACCGGCTGGTGGTTCTGGAAGCCCGCGCGCCGGGTGGGGGCGGCTGGTCGCTGTCCTACCCCGCCTGGCGCGACTGGAACGCCGCCCAGCGGAGCTTCGAGGGTATTGCCGGATTCAAGTTCAGCCAGCTGAGTCTTCGGGACGAGGGCGACCCGCAGGCACAGCGGGTCTGGGGGCTCGCGGTCACCGGCAACTATTTCGACGTGCTGCAGGTCCGGCCGATGCTGGGCCGCACCTTCCTGCCGGACGAGGAGGCCGCCTCGGCGCTGGTGGCCGTGATCAGTCACGGACTCTGGCAACGGAAATTCCACGGGGACTCCGGCGTGATCGGGCACCAGGTCATGGTCAACGGTTCGGCCGTGACGATCGTCGGCGTCGTTCCGCCCCGTTTCGGCGGCACCACGGTCGGACTCGGGTTCGACATGTGGCTTCCGGTGACCTTGCTGAACGGCGCCGGCATCGAGCGCCGGGGGAACCACTGGCTGGATGCCTTCGCCCGGCTGAAGCCGGGGGTGACGCTGGGCCAGGCCAGGGCCGATCTGGATGCCGTCGCCGGGCGGCTGGCCCGGGAGCACCCGGACTCGGATCCGCACGGCTCGGTCGTGACGCCGTTCTCGGAAGATGGAGCCCCCTCCTGGTTCCGCCCGATTTTCGCCGCCCTGCTCGGGATCACCGCCCTGGTGCTGCTGATCGCCTGTGCCAATGTGGCCAACCTGCTCCTGGCCCGCGCCATCGCCCGGCAGCGGGAGATCGGGGTACGGGTGGCCCTCGGCGCCAGTCGCTGGCGGATCATCCGCCAGCTCCTCACCGAGAGTGCCGTGCTGGCGGTGCTGGCGGGTGGGGCCGGGATCCTGGTCGCCTTCGTGAGCCGCAATCTGCTTCTGGCCTTCATTCCCGCCACGCCGTTTCCGGTGGCGCTCGATATCCAGCTCAACCCGCGGATCCTGGCGTTCGCGGTTCTGGTCAGCGTGCTGACCGCGGTGGTGTTCGGGCTCGTGCCGGCGCTCCGCGCCTCCCGGCCCGATCTGATCCCCACGCTCAAGGACGAGCTCGGGAGCGGCATCGGGGCGCGTTCGCGGCTGCGCAGCACGCTGGTGGCGGGGCAGATCGCCCTGTCGGTCATTGCGTTGGTGGCGGCCGGTCTCTTCGTGCGAAGCCTCCGGAACGCCCAGGCGGTCGATCCCGGCTTCCGTGACCCGGCCCATCTGCTGCTGATCTCCACCGACCTGACGCTCGCCGGCTATGAGAGCCAGGCGCCGGCGCAGGAAGTCCTGGACCGGTTGCTGGCGAAGATCCGGGCCGTTCCGGGAGTCGCGGAGGCCAGCTATGCCTCGGCCATTCCCCTTGGCTTCGGCGGCAGCTCCTCCAGCCGGCTGGAGGTCGAAGGCTACCAGCCTGCGGCGGACGAGAACATGTCCATCGAGAACAACCGGGTGGGCCCCGGCTTCTTCCCGGCCATGGGCGTGCCCCTGCTCGAGGGGCGGGGGATTCTCGAAACGGATCGGAGCGATGCGGCCCGGATCGCGGTGGTGAACCAGGCCTTTGCCGAGCGGTACTGGCCGGGGGAGGACCCGATCGGGCGCCGGTTCAATGCCGGCGGAGACGTGTGGTATACCGTCGTCGGGATCGCGCAGACCGGCAAGTATCACAAGCTGAGCGAGAGTCCCGAGCCCTACGTCTATTTCCCCAATGCCATGCGGTTCCGCTACGATCTGGATTTCCTGGTCCGGACCTCATCCGCCCCGGAGGCGCTGGTCGCCCCGCTCCGGCGCGCCTTCGCGGAGGTGGATCCCAATATCCCGTTCCTCGATCCGCGGACCATGGAGGACCACATAGGCGCCGCCGTCTTCATCCAGCGGATCGGGGCCTGGCTGCTGGCGGGCTTCGGCACGCTGGCGCTGCTGCTCTCGGCCATCGGCATCTACGCGGTCGTCTGGTTTGGCGTGAGCCGGCGCACCCGGGAGATCGGCGTACGGGTGGCCCTCGGGGCCAGCCGGCGCGACGTGCTGGGCCTCATCGTGGGCCAGTCCATGCGGGTGGCGGCCATCGGCATGGCGCTGGGTATCGTGGGCGCGCTCGGCGTCGGCCGCCTGCTGCAGAGCCAGCTCTTCGGCGTGAATCCGCGGGATCCGCTCACCTTCAGCGCCATCGCGCTGGTGCTCAGCGTCGTGGCCATCGTGGCCAGTTGGCTGCCGGCCCGGAAGGCGGCCGGCGTGGACCCGGTCGTGGCGCTGAAGAGCGAGTAATAAGTAAGAGGTGAGAAGTGAGAAGTGAGAAGGTTGTGCTTCCCCGGCAGGTCGCAACCTTCCGGCACGCTGCACGCTGCACGCTGCACGCTGCACGCTGCACGCTGCACGCTGCACGCTGCACGCTGCACCTCTGATTCCGGAGGTCTCGACCGATGCTGCTCCAGGATCTTCGATACGCTGTCCGATCCCTGAGGAGAAGCCCGGGCTTCGCTCTGGCGGCCATCGTGACGCTTGGGCTCGGTATCGGGGCAACGACCGCGATCTTCAGCGTGGTCGATACCGTCGTGCTTCGATCGCTGCCGTTCGATCAGTCCGCTGCGCTCGTGTCGGTACAGGCCAGGCAACTCGATCAGGGGCGGGCCGATGCCGTCTCCGCGCCGGACTTCCTCGACCTGCGAGAGGAGGCAGGCACCTTCGACGGCCTCGCGGCATGGCGGCTATGGGGCATGAATCTGACCGGGACGGGTGAGCCGGAGAACCTGCTCGTCGTTCGAGCAACCCCGGATCTGTTCTCGATTCTGCGAGCGCATCCCGGCCTGGGGCGCCTGTTCACTCCAGCGGAGGAGACCGGGAAGAGCCGGGTTGCGGTCCTGAGCCACGGCTTCTGGCTGCGGCGGTTCGGTGGGGACTCCGGCATCATTGGGCGGTCACTGGTGCTGGACGATGAGCCCTACGAGGTCATCGGTGTCCTCCCACCCGCCTTCCGCTTCCCGGCCGAGCGGGGTGTGACACTTTACCTCCCCCTCGGATTCTCGGAGCAGGAACGCACCGCTCGTCAGCAGCGGATGTTCAACGTGTTGGGGCGGCTGGCCCCGGTCGCGACGGTCGAAGCCGCGCGTTCCGAGGCGGAGATAGTGGCAGCCCGGCTTTCGGATGCGTATCCGGAGACCAACCGCGGATGGAGCTTCGCTCTCCGGCCGGCCGAGGCCGATCTGATCGGCGATCAGAGTCACCTTCTCCTGCTGCTCGCAGCGGTCGGCTGTCTCCTGTTGATCGCGTGTACCAACGTTGCGGGCCTGCTGCTGGCTCGGGGGAGCGGCCGGCGTCGGGAAATGGCGGTACGGGCGGCCCTGGGGGCCGGCCGGGCCGATCTCCTGCGGCATTCGATGATGGAAAGCGGGGTTCTGGCCCTGGCCGGTGGGGCGCTCGGACTGGTGCTGGGATACCTGGGGGTGACCCTGCTCCTGGCCCTGTATCCGGATGTTCTGCCGGCCTGGAACACGCCCGCGCTGAACCTCCGGCTGCTGGCGGCCGCGCTTGCACTCACGGCGCTGGCCGCGTTGCTCGCCGGGCTGGCGCCGGCACGGGATGCCATGAAATGGGATCTCAATCAGTCGCTCCGTGATGGCGCAACCGGTCCCCGGCACACGCGCATGCGGAGCTCACTGGTCATGGCCGAGGTGGCGCTCGCCTTCGTCCTGGTGGCCAGCGCGGGTCTGCTGATCCACAGTCTGCATCGGTTGTCCCGGGTTGATCCTGGATTCGAGCCGGATCGCATGGTGGTGACGACCTTGAGCCTGCCGGAGCGGCGGTATCCGGAAGACCACCGGCAGCGGGCGTTCTTCCAGGAAGTGCTCGCCCGGGTGCGGAGCATGCCGGGGGTTCGGGACGCGGCGATGGCCACGACGCTGCCGATGGACCCCATCGGTATCGACCACGACATGGCGATCGTCGTGCTGGATCAGGCACCTGCGGATGAAAGCCGACAGGCCGATTTCCGGATGGTGAGCGACGGTTTCTTCCAGGCCATGGGGATTCCGATCCTCCAGGGCCGGGATCTGGCCGCCGGCGACAACGAGAACGCGCCCCGAGTCGCCGTGGTGAACCGGGCGTTCGTCCGCCAGTATCTCGACGGGAAGGCGCCGATCGGGCAGCGGATTCAGATCGGCGGGCCCTCCTGGGTCGCGCGGATCGTCGGCGTCGCCGGGGACGTCCGGCACCGGGGCCTGGATGCCCCCATCCGCCCCGAGGTGTTCGTGGCATTCCCACAGTGGTATTCCTACGCCAACATGACGCTCACGGTCCGGTCCGCAGGTGGAGATCCAGGGGGGTTGATCCCCGGCATCAAGCGGGCCGTCCACGCGATCGATCCGGATCAGCCGCTGTCAGGTATTACCACGATGTCCGATCTGATCGCGGCTTCGACCGGAGAGCGGCGCTTCAATCTGCTGGTCTTCGGGTCGTTTGCCGCGATCGGCCTGGTGCTCGCCGTGACGGGCATCTACGGCGTCGTCTCGTTCATTGTCGGGCAGCAGAAACGAGAGTTCGGCATCCGGCTCGCTCTTGGCGCCACCCGCCAGGAAATCCTGGCGACCGTCCTGAGGCGGGCACTGCGGCTGGCCGGGGTGGGGATCACGCTCGGACTGGCCGGCGCGATCACGGCCGGGACGGTGCTCCGGCGCATGCTGTACGGTGTCGACGTGGCCGATCCCTGGGTGCTGACGCTGGCCATCGTGGTGCTGGGCGGAGGTGCCGTCCTTGCCGCCCTGGTGCCGGCGCGCCGGGCCGCCGGGGTAGACCCGGTCGTGGCGCTGAAGAGCGAGTAATAAGTAAGAAGTGAGAAGTGAGAAGTGAGAGGTAAGCAGTGAGAAGTGGGGGAGACCGAGTGCGGTTGCATTCCGGGGCCGCAGACATCCGTGCGCGCTGTACGCCGGCCAAGGAGGTATTTAAAATGTTCCTGCGCCAGCTGCGCCTGGCCTTCCGGTCCCTGGGGCGGACCCCGGTCTTTGCCGTTGCCGTCATCCTCACGCTGGCCCTCGGCATCGGGGCCAACTCCGCCATCTTCAGCGTGTTCGATGCCGTGGTGTTCCGGCCGTTGCCCTGGCAGGACGCGGGCCGGCTGGTGCGGATCTGGGGATCGGACGGAGACGGCCGGATCTCGGTCTCCGAGCGTGAGCGAGAGCGATACCGGGAGGAGTCCCGGATCTTCTCGGGTGTCGCTGCGTCCTACCGCGGGTGGGTGAACCTGACGGGTGAAGGATCGGCCGAACGACTCTCCGCCGATATCGTCGACGTCAACCTGCTTTCCCTCCTCGGGGCGCGGCCGGCACTGGGGCGCGGGTTTCTTGCCGAGGAAGGAACCCCGGGACAGGACCGGGCGGCGATCCTGAGCGACGGGCTCTGGCGACGCCGGTTCGGCGCCGATCCCGCCGTGGTCGGGCGGCAGGTTCTGCTGGACGGAATCGAGTACACGATCGTCGGAGTCCTTTCCGCGAGCTTCAGGACGCCATCGGAGTTCGAGAGCGGCCGGGCAGACCTGCTGCTTCCGCTCGCCGCCGGACCGGCCGATCCGCGGAACATCCACTATATGGAGGCGGTGGCCCGGCTGGCACCGGGGGTGACCCCCGCGCAGGCGCAGGGGCGTCTGGGCGCCCTCGCCCTCCAGCTCCGGAACGAGATCACCACGCTGCCTGAACGCTTTACGATCCAGTCGATCCCCGTTCGGGAGGCTCTCTTCGGCTCGCTCCGGCCGGTCCTGCTGGCGTTGCTGGGCGCGGTCGCGCTGGTGCTCCTGATCGCGTGCGCCAACGTGGGGAACCTGTTCCTCGCCCGGGCCGAAGGGCGGAAGCGGGAGTTCGCGATCCGCACCGCCATGGGGGCGGGCCGTCGGGATCTGATCCGCCAGCTGCTGATCGAGAGCCTCCTGCTCGCCTTCATCGGCGCGGCGCTGGGGCTCTTGCTGGCACTGGGACTGCTACGGGGTCTGGCCCTGTTGGGCACACCGGCGCTGACCCGCCTGGGTGAGTTCGGCATCAACGCCCGGGTGCTGCTCTACACCGGGGGGCTCACCATGCTGACCGCCCTGGCGTTCGGCCTCCTGCCCGCGCTCCGGTTGCGTCCCGATCCCGCCAGCGCCCTGCGGGAAAGCGGGCGGGGGAATACCAGGAACCGGATCGGCCGCGGACTGGTGGTGGCGGAGGTCGCGCTGGGCCTGACCCTGGCGGTCGGGGCCGGGCTGGTGGTGAAGAGCTTCGCCGCGATGGTGTCGGTTGATCCGGGATTCGATCCGGCTCACGCAGTGACCGCGGAAGTCACCCTGCCGGCCGCGGGATATGAAGACAAGGAGCACGCCCGGCAGTTCTTCGCGGCGCTGCTCGGCCGGATCAGAACGCTTCCCGGTGTCGAAGCCGCCGGCGCGGTTACCAATCTGCCCATGATCACCACGCCCGGCGACTGGGGCGTCCGGATCGAAGGGCGGGAAGCCGAGCGCCTGCCGTCCGGCCGGCGGCCCTGGGCCGACTGGCATGTGGCGACCGACGGCTACTTCGAGGCCATGCGTACCCCGATCGTGGCGGGCCGCGGGTTCGACGCCACCGACCAGGCGCCCGGCCGGCCGGTGGTGCTGATCAACCAGACCATGGCCCGGCGGTACTGGCCCGGGGAATCCGCCCTCGGGAAGCGCTTCAAGATGTCTTCCACCATCGATACGGTGTATCGAACGGTCGTCGGCATCGTGGCGGACATCCACCAGGGCGGGCTCGATCGGGCCGTCGAGCCGGAGATGTTCCTGCCCCACGCCCAGTTTCCGGCCACCGCCGGCTTCCCGGTGGGAAACATGAGCCTGGTCATCCGGACCACGGGAGATCCCGACGGCGTGCTCACCGCCGTTCGCCAGGTTCTGCGGGAGGTCGACCCGCGGGTGCCGCTGTCCCGGACGCAGAGCCTGGAAGACGTGCTGCAGGTCTCCACCGCGGACCGGCGGCTTCACGTGACCGTGTTCGGGTTGTTCGCCATCCTGGCCCTCGTGCTGGTGAGCATCGGCGTGTATGGACTCATGTCGTATCTGGTGACCCGTCGCACCCGTGAAATCGGCGTCCGCCTGGCCCTGGGCGCGAGCCGGACCGAGGTGGTCCGCCACGTGCTCGAAGGCGGCCTGCGGACGGTGGGCGTCGGCGTCGGAATCGGCGTCATCGCTTCGATCGGGCTCACTCGCCTCCTGACAAGCGTGCTGTACCAAGTGAGCCCCACGGATGCCGCCGTATTTCTGACGGCACCGCTGGTGGTCTGTCTGGTGGCCATCGTCGCGAACCTGGGCCCGGCACTCCGCGCGTCCCGGACCGATCCGGTTGTGGCGCTCAGAAGCGAGTGAGCGCGGCAGTGAAAAGTGAAAAGTGAGAAGGGAGAAGTGAGAAGTCCGAAGGGCGCTTGCGGTTGCGCAGGAGGCGCAATCTTCCGGCTGTGCTGCACCTGAGACACTGGCTGCTTCCATGGAAACGCTGCTGCAGGACATTCGATTCGCGCTGCGCTCGCTGGCCAGGAGCCCCGGGTTCACCGTCGCCGCGGTTGGGATCCTGGCGCTGGGTATCGGCGCCAACACCACCGTGTTCAGCCTGGTCAACGCCGTTCACCTGCGGTACGCGAGCTTCCCGGATGCGGATCGGCTGGTGGACCTGCAGGAGTGGAGTGCCACCCAGCTCTGTACCGGCTGCTCGGTGGGAACCTCCTATCCGACATTCCTGGACTGGAGGTCCCAGGCTGCGTCCGTCACCGGGATGGCCGCGTACGGTGAAGGCCGGTTCGTCGCGGTGATCGAGGGAGCGCCCACCAGAGTGGGTGGGGCCAGAGTCTCTCCGGCGTTGTTCGGAACTCTCGGAGTGAGGCCGGCCCTGGGCCGTGATTTCCTCCCGGAGGAGGAGGAGCCCGGCGCCGGGCCGGTAGTGATTCTGGGACACGATCTGTGGACCCGGGCCTTCGGCGCCGATCCCGCGGTGATCGGCCGGGTGATAGCCCTGAACGGCGAGGCCTCCTCCGTGATCGGGGTCATGCCCGAGCGGTTCCAGTTCCCCGAGTTTTCCGATCTCTGGGTTCCGCTCCGGGCCTCCGGTGAGCCGGCCGACCGGAATGACCGGGATCTGGGCGTCGTGGCCCGGCTCAAGCCGGGCGTGTCGCTGGACCAGGCTACGGCCGAGATGGCGACGATTGCCCGCCGGCTGGAGCAGGAGCACCCCGCCTCTCAGAAGGAGTGGAGTGCCCGGGCCGTTTCCCTCCGGGAAGACATGGCCAGCGATGTCGGGCCCTATTTCTGGATCCTCATGGGGGCGGTGGGACTGGTCCTGCTGGTGTCCTGTGCCAATCTCGCCGGGCTCATGCTGGCCCGCGCCGCGCGGCGCCAGCGCGAGATGGCGATCCGGGTTGCGGTCGGCGCGGGCCGGGGGCGGCTGGTGCGGCAGCTCCTGACCGAGAGCATTGTCGTCGCACTGCTTGGGGGGACGGCCGGCCTGCTGCTCGCCCTGTGGACGGTAGATCTGGTTTCCACCGGCACGGCCGGGCGGGTTCCGTACTGGATCGAGTTCGGCATCGACGGCCGGGTCCTGGCCTTCTGTGCCACGGCGACCCTGCTCACCGGAATCCTGTTCGGTCTGGCGCCCGCGCTGCGTGCCTCGCGCCCGGACCTGCATGAGGCATTGAAGGAAGGGGCGCCGCCGAGTTCTCCCGGCCGGCACCGTCTCAGGGTCACGCTGGTGATCGCGGAGGTGGCGCTGGCGCTCGTGCTGCTCAACGCCGCCGGCGTCACGGTGAAAGCGGTGCTGCGGGTAACCGAGCCACCCGCCGGTTACGATTCGCGGGGCCTGCTCCAGGCGGACATGGAGTATCTGAGCGACCGGTTTGCCGACTCGGGAGCGGTCGCGGAAGCGGCCGGCGAAATCGTCCGGCGGCTCGACGCCGCGCCCGGGGTCCGGGCCGCGGCCCGGCACACCTGGTTCATTGCCGGCTTCGGGGCCCGGGACCAGAAGATCGCGGTCGAGGGACTGTCCGAGGTGCCCGACGGGGCCTCGCCCCGGTTCGGATTCGCGGTGACGCCCGGCTATTTCGAGACACTCGGGCTGGAGCTGGTTGCGGGGCGCACCTTCGAGGCGGGCGACGGCGCGGGAGCCGCGCCCGTGGCGGTCATCAACCGGACCATGGCCGGCGCCCTCTGGCCGGGCGGCTCTCCCCTGGGCCGGCGGATCCGGTTGGGCGGGCCCGGGTCGGGACTGCCCTGGGTCACCGTGGTGGGAGTCGTGAGCAACGAGAACGGAAAACCGCGAGCGGGCCAGCGGCCGCGCAGTGATGTCTACCTGCCCCTGGCCCAGAATCCGGGCCGGCCGGTGCAGTTTCTGGTCCGCGGCTCACGCAACCACGACCAGCTGGCGCCGCTGCTCCGGGCCTCGGTGCTTGCGGTGGCGCCGGATGAGCCGGTCGAGCGGATCCAGACCGCGGAAGCGGCCATCGCCCAGCGGTTCTGGCCCTGGAGAGCCATGGCCACCATGCTCACGGCGTTCGCGGTGTTCGCCGTGGTGCTGGCGATGATCGGCATCTACGGCGTCGTGGCGTATGCCGTGAGCCAGCGCCGCCAGGAGATCGGTGTCCGGATGGCCCTGGGGGAACGGCGTGAGCGAATCGTGGGTCTGATCGTTGCCGATGGAGCCCGGATGGTCGGGGCGGGGATCATCGTGGGCCTGATCATCTCCCTCATGGTGACCCGGGTCATGCGTAGCCTCCTGTTCGGCAGCAACCCGGTCGACCCCGCCGTGATCGCCGGGGTCGCGCTGTTGCTGGCCATCGCGGCCACCGTGGCCAGCTGGCTGCCGGCGCTCAAGGCGACCCGGGTCGATCCCATGGCCACACTCCGGACCGAATGACCCGCCGGAGGGGCCGGCCCGTCGCCGAAGCGCGGTTCCGGTTATTCTTGGAGTCGACCATTCCTCCTCACCCGAATTACGAAGCCCAACGCCGATGATCCGACTCGCAGGCATCGAGAAGAGCTTTCCGACCGGCCCCAACCGCACCTGGGTGCTGCGGCAGATCGATCTGCACATCAAGCCGGGTGACTTCGTCACCATCATGGGGCCGTCCGGGGCCGGCAAGTCCACCCTGCTCAGCATCCTCGGCATGCTCGACGCCGACTGGAAGGGCGAGTACTGGTTCCTCGACGAGCCGGTCCATCAGCTGGCGCTGAAGAAGCGGGCCGAGCTGAACAAGAAGAACATCGGCTTCGTGTTTCAGCAGTACCACCTGCTGGACGACCTGACGGTCTACGAGAACCTCGAGGTCCCACTTTCGTATCGCAACGTGCCGAGGGCGGAGCGGCAGTCGATCGTGGCCGATACGCTGGACCGGTTCCGGATCGTCGGCAAGAAGGATCTCTACCCGCGGCAGCTCTCCGGCGGCCAGCAGCAGCTGGTCGGGGTGGCCCGGGCCGTGATCGCCAATCCCAAGCTCATCCTGGCTGACGAGCCGACCGGCAATCTGCACTCGATCCAGGGCCGGGAGATCATGGAGCTGTTCCGCCGGCTGAATCAGGAAGGTACCACGATCATCCAGGTTACCCACTCCGAAGAGAACGCCACCTACGGCCACCGGGTGGTGCAGTTGAAGGATGGGTGGGTGGTAGCGGATTGAGGGATTGAAGGATTGGAGGATTGAGGGATTGAAGGATTGACTCACGGCCGGAGCTACTTTCCCGGCATTCAATCCCTCAATCCCTCAATCCCTCAATCCTCAGTTTGTCACCACTCCCACCATCTCGACCACCTCGAAATCGCTCCCCTTCACCTGCCCCAGGGTCCGGAGTTCCGAATCGTCCCAGCGGGGATCCGGCGCGCCGGAGATGTACCAGTCGCTGCCATTGTCCGCCACGATCATGCCGTAGGTCTGGAGGGCGCGGAGGATGACCTGCACCGTGGCCGGAAAGGGCGTGACGTCGAAGCCCGCCTTCAGGCGAACCCGCATGCCCATGGGAGGCCGGTCGGGGCTCGTATCGCTGCTGGCATAGTGCCGCGCCGGAGGGAGGTAGGCCCGGCGGCTCCGCCGGACGGTGAACCGGAGGGCATGGCGGATCTCTCCCTGTTCCATCACTTCGTCGTACCGCACCAGCCCCGGGAAAATGGGCAGGCCGGCCGCGTCGGCGCTGGTCCAGCCGGCGGGCCGCATCGCGTTCGAGTTCAGGTCGAAAACCGCCCCCGAGCCGGCATGCCACCCGGTTCCCTGGGGCCGGGCATCGAAGAGCTCGTAGAGTTTCCAGTGATCCCGGTCGATCACCAGGACATGACGATCGCCGGTAGACGCCGGCCCTCCCTCGATGGGCGCGTTCTCCGGGATCGGATACGGTCCGGGATCGCTCTCGCCGCCGTAGTCGAAGCTGACCGGAACGCGCGCCGTGGTTCCGCTTACGACCACGTACGGAATGCCGAACGGGCCGCCGTTCCAGTCGGCGCCGAAATCCGGATGGAGGCCGGTGCCGGCCCCGATGCTGGCGATCAGCGCATCGGAGTTCGGGTCCACCGGTGCCTGGTCCACCGGCGTGTTCCACGGGTTGTCGTCGGGGAAGGGGCGGCGGCCATGCAGACTGGCGTTGGGGCCCAGACCGGCCTGGCCCCCGCCGCCCGAGGTCGGGCCGGTACCGTCACAACGGATCAACAGAAGGCACAGCAGGCAGAGCCAGCCGCGACTGAGCCGAATGGAAGGCAGAAAGCAACTCCGGTCGGGTTCCCTTCATGGAGAGCGCAATCCACGGGCCATTGCCTCGCATCAGCTCAAACCTGTGCGGCGGGGGAGGTTGCCGGATGTTGCAGGGTGGCGACGGATTGAGTAGTCCAGAGGGATTCTGCGAATCCCGCGGCCATTCCCACCGCACAGGCCGCCGCCCCCCACCGCGCACCCCGCACCTTGCACTCTGCACTCTCTGCACCCGGCACTCTGCACCCTGCACCCTGCACCCTGCACCCTGCACTCTGCACCCTGCACTCTGCACCCTGCACTCTGCACCCTGCACTCTGCACTCTGCACTACCTGTACGGCGTCACCACCACGCTTTCATCTCCCTCTCCGCTTACTGCCGCGACCCCGAAGAGGTAGTTGTCGATCACGACGTTCTCCAGGGTCGCCTCACTGACGTCTCCCACCCAGCGGGACCACTGCCATTGGGACGCGGTCGTTTCCCGCCAGTACACCCGGTAACCGGCCAGGCGCGGGGAGGGGACGCGGTGCCACCGCAGAGTGGTCGAAGGGGAAACCGCGCCCCGGATGCGCACCGAGTCGGGGGGCGGCGGGGCCTGGGCCAGCTCCGCCAGGACCGCGACATTCGCGCGGGTGATCCCGGCCAGATAGGGATAGCTGATGCCCTCGAGCAGATCTCCATACTGGATGCCGTCCTCCAGCCGGATGTTCTGATGTTGCCGGCGATAGTCTTCGTTCATTTCGGTGAACCGGACCGCGGTAAACCCCAGGTCGTTGAAGGCACGGTGATCGCCGCCCCGGCCGAAACGGTCCAACCGGTAGATCAGCACCGGATCCAGGCCAGGGACATGGCGCCGGGCGACCCTCGCGGCATACCGGGCCAGCTGGCGGGAGGGGCCGTCCACCTCGCCACCATCGAAGCGCCGGGAGACCCGGTCCTGGTCCGTTCCGGTCTGCGGCACCGGCTCGGAGAAGATCCGGAACGCGGAATCGTTGGCGGCTCCGTTCATCCCGGCCCTGCCGCCCACGATGTCGTTGTTGAGCACCCCTTCGATGGTCCACCCCGAATCGCGGGCCATGGCGGCCAGCGCGCCGGCGCCGAGCAGGCCCTGCTCCTCGCCCACGAGCACCCCGAAGACGAGGGTCTTGCCCCAGCGGTGACCCGTCAGAACGCGGGCTGCCTCCAGGACGGCCGCGACTCCGCTCCCGTCGTCGTTGGCGCCGGGCGCCTCACCAGCCCGGTCCATGACGTCGGAGGCACGGGAATCGAGATGGGCGGTCATCAGGATCCGGCGGTCCGGATGCACCGTTCCACGGAGTTCCGCCAGCACATTGACCAGATTGACGTCACGATCCACCCGCCGGGACGAACCCGCGGGCAACAAGGTCTGCTGATAGCGCACGGAAAGGCATCCGCCACACTCCCGGGAAATCCGCTCGAACTCCGCATGGACATACCGGCGCGCCGCGCCGATGCCGCGGGTCGGGCTCAGGGTGTCGGACAGGGTGTGCCGGGTGCCGAACCCGACCAGGGTCCGCAGGACGGTCTCGAGGCGGGTCGCCGAGACCCGGTCTACGGCCGCGGCCACGGCCGGGTCGGGGGTCACCGGCGGGGCCTGGGCGGCCAGCGGGGCGGTGAAGGTCGGGATGAACAGCAGGAGGGGGAGCCGGGGAGTCATGCGTGTCTGCCCTGTGCGGAGTACCGGGGGGACGTTCTTCGGAAGTCAGCCGGAAGCTAGCGTCCTGACCCCATGCGCCCAAAGAACCGGTCCCGGTAGGAGCGGCTCAGGGTGAGCCGGGCCCCGGTCGTAAGGGTGATGGTGTGCTCGCCATTGAAGAGCGGTTCGATCTCCCGGATCCGCGCCGTGTTCACCATGGCTGACCGGTGCACCCGGATGAACTGTCCGGGGTCGAGCCGCTCCTCCAGATGCTTGAGGGTCTCGCGCAGCACGTGCCGGCCGCCGGGCGTGTGCAGCCGCACGTAGTTGTCGGCGGCTTCGATCCAGTCGACCTCGGCCACGGGCACGAACCGGACCTTCCCGGCGGTGCGGATCGCAAACCGTTCCAGCACGTCATCGCGTCCGCGGAGTTCCTGCAGCAGGGCGCCGAGCCGGTCTTCCAGTTCACCGGATGCCCGTCGGCGCAGGCGATCCCGCACGCGCTGCATGGCGGTATGAAAGCGCTCGTCGTCAAACGGTTTCAGGAGGTAGTCGACCGCGTGGATGTCGAAGGCCCGCACGGCATACCGGTCGAAAGCGGTGACGAAGACGATGAGGGGCCGGCCCTCCGGCGGGAGGGCCCCGGCCACCTCGAGTCCATCCCGGCCCGGCATCTGCACGTCGAGGAACACGACATCCGGCCGGAGGCGATGGATGGCCTCCAGGGCTTCATCGCCGTTGCGGCACTCGCCCAGGGCGGTGACCTCCGGCTCCCGGTCCAGCAGGCGGCGCAGACCGCGCCGGACCAGTGGCTCGTCATCCACAATGAGGATCCGGAGTTCAGCCATGCGGGGCTCCGTCCGGTTCGACCGGTACGGCGAGCGATACCCGCAAGCCGCCGTCGGGGAGATTCTGCAGCGAGAAGCGATGCCGCTCACCGTAGAGCTTCTCCAGCCGGGAGCGGGTGGTGGCGAGGCCGATCCCGCTCCCCGCCGGGGCCGCACCCGGAGGGGCGATGCCGGGTCCGTCGTCCTCGATCTCGATGGCGACGGAGCCGTCGACCCGGCGGGCCCGGATCATGATGTGACCCGGCTCGGTGCGCGGCGCCACGCCGTGGCGCACCGCATTCTCGACCAGCGGCTGCAGAATGAAGTTGGGTACCGGCGTGTCGAGCGCGTCGGGGGCGATATCGAACCGGACCGTGAGCCGGTCCTGGAAGCGGGTCTGTTCGATTTCCAGGTACAGTTCCAGGAACTTGATCTCTTCCCGGAGCGGGACCTCCTGCGTGCCGGCGTTCTCCAGCGTAAGCCGGAGGAGGTCGCCCAGCAGCGTGACGGTCCGGGTCGCGGCCGCCGGATTCTCCCGGATGAGCACCGAGATGGCCTGCAGGGTATTGAAGAGAAAGTGGGGATGCAGCTGCATCTTGAGTGCCTGCAGCTGGGCCTGCGCCAGCTGGGCCTCGAGCCGGGATGTGCGGATTTCCCGTTCCCGGTAGCGGCGATAGTTCTGCAGGGCCAGGCCGGCACCGACGATCCCGAAATAGGTAAGCAGGTCGAACTGGGCCCGGCTGCCCACGTAGCCGCGGTACCAGAACCAGAACGACTCCCGGATCTGCGCCGCCGGCGTGGTCCACCGGGCCACGGCGACCACGACCAGCATATGGACCATGACAACGGGAATCGCCACCGCCAGATGGACGGCGATGGCCCGGGCCCGGGACATATCCCATAACCGCGCGTTCAGGCGGAAGACGGCCGGGGTCAGGAGGGCCCAGAAGTACCAGACGGCCAGCTGGGGCACCACGATCTGCAGCGGACCGGCCGGCTCGTTGTTCAGGCTTCGGAGCAGGGAAGCCTGGCTCGCCGAGATCCCGGCGAAAACGGTCCATACCAGGAGGTTGACGTGCCAGCGGACCAGCGGCTCAGCGGCCGGACTTCGGGCGTCGGTCACTCGGCGGGATGATGTGGCATGGGGTGCGGGAGAACCGGGTGC